>CAYONM010000014.1:0-10098 GCA_964405325.1 uncultured candidatus Brocadiaceae bacterium
CCGTATCGCACTGCCATTACAGCACTTCGCTCGGTCGGCGGATCCTCACGTAGCGATGCTACGCTCCGGTCCGCCTCGGTCGCAAAGCTCTATACTGACAGCACGCTACGACTTTTCGCGACGATCCTCATGAGGGCTCCGGGCTAGCGGGTCGCTGACCGATCTGCTGATTGGCCGGTACGGTTCCTGCTGAGCAATGAATTGATGAAAAACCACGAGTCGTCTACGGTTCGTGGTTTTTCATGACCGGACGGAGTTGATCGGTATTCGCGTCTACTGCAGCAGGCTTTGTAACCAGTTCAGGTCCTGGGCGATACGTTCCGGACCCCGATCGAAGCCAGTGAAATTCTCCAGGCAGATGGGGCCTTGGTCATTCCGCTCACGCAGCAGGCGGAAGATTTCGGGCCACTGCACATCGCCTTCACCCAGGGGGGTGGCTTCGGTGCCCAAGCGGCACCAGTGTTCGTCCAGGTGGAAGTGTTTCTTGTCCTTCACGTGTACGCTGATGAGCAGGTCACCCAGCAGATCCAAACAGACTTCCAAGGGTTCGTTGCCTTCCTGCATACTGTTACCGACGTCGTAGATCACGCCGACCCGGTCGGAGGGAAGGCCGTCCAGCAGGCGAAGGGCGCCGCTGACACAGGAGCAAAGCGTGTTTTCGTGTACCTCGACCACGAAGCGGATGTCCGTGAAGGCTGGCTCGGCGATCAGCTCGTGCCAGGCGGCACGTTCCTCCTCGAAGCGTTGTCGGAGATTGCCGTCTCTGCCGCGAGCCGGCCAGAGCCGCACCGTCTGGCAGGACATGGCGCGTGCGGCTTGGACCTGCTGGCCGATGATCTCGCGCTGGGTGGCGCGGGCGTAGCCGAGGAGCATGCCCATGGGGAGGCTGTGCTCGCGCAACAACGTGGCCGTGGGGGCGGTCAGTTCTTCCAGGTGATTCAGGTCCAGAATGGCGGCATTGTTGCCCCAGCTCACTGGTCGGGTGGGGTCATACTGGCTGGGGCGGCAGGCAAGGTCGATGGCATCGAAGCCGAGCTGTTTCAAGTGCGGAACAAGTTCGGATAATGGTAACCAGGGTGTCGTGGCCGTGGATAGGGTAATGGCGCCTGGCATGGAGCCTCCTCGCGTCGATGTCCTGGGATCGTGGCCGAGCCATATGATGGTAGCTCTTGCAATCATATATGATATAGGATAGATACAAGTCTGGAGACCATCCGGCCGGGGCGGGCAAAACCGGCGCGGTTTGTGTTGGGGCCTGAGCCTGGGATGGCAAGAGCCGGTCTGGTCAGAGAGCCCTTCGGCGCTTATCGTGTCAGCGCGGCATCAGCCTGGTTGGATGAAGGAGAGCAGTATGAGCAAGCGTCCAGTGGCTGCCATTATTCTGGGGGCAGGAAACCAGGAACGGATCTATCCGACTTCGGTGCGTCGTGAATTGGATGCTCTCTGTGCGGTTCGGGTGGAGCACTGCAGCAAGCAGCAGGTGACTGATCACGCCGAAGCGCTTTCGGATGTACAGCTGCTTTTCAGTGGTTGGGGTCCGCCGCGGCTGGATACCGCCACTCTGGCACTGATGCCCCGTTTGGAAGCGGTGTTCTATGGTGCCGGCAGTCTGAATCAGCTGGTCTGCGATGATTTCTGGCAGCGGAATGTTGTGGTCTGCTCCGCTTGGGCGGCCAATGCGGTGCCGGTGGCGGAGTTCACCTTTGCCCACATTGTTCTCGGCCTGAAGCAGGCGCAGCGGCTGCCGGAATTGCAGCGACAGGCGCGGACGCGGGCGGTGCCAGACGGATTCGACCGGGTTGGCGCCTACGACAATACGGTTGCTATTATTAGTTTGGGTCAAATTGGCCGACGGGTTGTCGAGTTGCTGAGACATCTGGATGTGCGGGTGCTGGCTTACGACCCCTTCTGTTCAGTAGAGCAGGCGCGGCAATTGGGGGTGGAACTGGTCGACCTGGAAACTTGCTTCCGTGACAGTCGGGTGGTGTCGTTGCATACGCCGTGGCTGCCCGAGACCGAGGGCTTGATCACTGGCGAGCTGCTGGAACAGCTGCCGCCAGGCGGCGTGTTCATCAATACCGCTCGTGGGGCGGTGGTGCGGGAAGATGAATTGATCGCGTGTTTCCAGCGGCGGCCGGATCTCAGTGCGGTCTTGGATGTGACGTATCCCGAGCCACCAGCTGCGGATTCACCCCTGTACGACCTGTCCAATGTCTTTCTGACGCCGCATATCGCTGGCAGTGTCGGCACCGAGTGCGCTCGGATGGGGCACTATATGGTGGACGAATGTCGTCGTTTTCTTGATGGTGAGCCTTTGCACTGGCAGGTCAGCCAGGAGGCCTTTGCCCGCATGGCGTAATTGTGCTGTGGTCGATGTCGGATTTGACGTAGTGAACAATGTTCGGATTGGCATCGATGAGGGAGACGTCATGCCTGACCGCCCCTTGCGTTTGTTTTGATGACAGAGCGCCATCTGTGAAGATGGTGCTCTGCTTATCTTTCATGGCTGTTTGGCGACTGCCGGCGCCAGGTGTTTTCGTTTGCGGTTTCGGTTCCTGTCGGCGCGGAAAACATCCAGACACCAGTCGCTCGGTGGCATGCCACGGTCACACCCTGCCATACCGCCGCTGGTATTCCCGCGGCGCGATGTCGTAGATTTTCTTGAACTGTTGGCTGAAGGTGAAGGGCTCGGCGTAGCCGGTGGCGGTGGCAGCTTGTTCGACGCTGGCGCCATCCAGCAGTAAACGCGCAGCTCGCTGCAGGCGGGCGATCAGGCGGTAGTGGACCAGAGACATGCCTTCGATGGCTGAAAAAGCGCGACGGAGGGTCGGGTAGGAGACCCCTAGCTGGGCCGCCAGCTCCGGGAGCGGGCGGCGATCCCATTCAACTTGCTGTAGGAATTCAGCCGCGTGGGCAACCGTGTCGGCATGCGTTTGTCGTCGTCGGCTGCTGGCGATCAGGTCGCGGAAGCAGTCATCCAGCAGCACCGCCAAGCGGCTGCACAGGGTGGAGCGCGGCAAGCGCTCGCCGTGACGAACAAGATCCTCCAGACGCTCGAAATGCCGGGTGAACAGGTGTTGATCGCCGCCGTGGATGACATCGGCGGCTGGGATGATACCGAGATATTCGAAGGACGCGGCCAGGCGTTGGTCCAGTACCAGGTAGAATTCGATGAAGGGTTCCTCGCCGATGGATTCCAGCCAGCCCTGACGCTCGGGACCGTTCTGATAGCAATCACCCGGTCCCAGGTGGTGCAGGCGATGGTCGTGGTCGTGGTAGCGCACTTGGCCAGATAGGATGAAGTTGGCGTGATGGTTGCGCCGTCCCGCCCAGTGGAATCGCTGCGGCTGGTTGCCGTGATTGACACAAGCGACGGTGACGAACACGAAACGTCGGGGCGGTTGTAGGCAGACCTGGACCGCTGGTCGTTCCCAGGGGGGATCCTGGTGGTTGTCGCTTTGATCAGATTTCCTATGTGGTGGTGCAGACATCACATTCACATGCCAGGAAGAGAGGGTAGATTGCACGATAGAGACGATCGGATCCCAGACTGTGCGCGGGCAGCACCCGTACGCAGAAATGCTAGGCCGACGCTTCATAAGGAAAGGACCACCGTATGAGCCAGACCTACCGCGTGGCATTCATCGGCTGCGGCAAGCGTGCTCGCGCCCATCTTCCCGGCATTCGCGCCGATGCTCGTTGCCAGTTGGTGGCGGCCTGCGATGTAGTTGAGGCCAACGCTGCTGCCTTGCTGGAGCAGGCGGCGGTGGACGCGCCGGTCTACACCGATCATCTGGAAATGCTCAGCAAGGAGCGGCCGGATGTGGTGATTACACCCTTGTGGACCGGTCTGCATTTGCCGGTGTTTCGCGATTGCGTTCAGGCTGGCGCTAAGGCGGTGCTGTGCGAAAAACCCATGGCTCCGACCTGGGCTGATTGTCGGGAAATGGCGCGGCTGGCGGAAGAGCGCCGCTGCCTGCTGACCTTTTGTCATCAGCGTCGCTTCGCCGCGGGCAACCTGCTGGCTCGGCGCTTGCTGGCCGCAGGGGTTTTTGGTCAGGTGGAGCGTATGGATCTCTACTCACCCAAGGGCCTGTTGGACTGCGGTACTCATAGCATCGATCAGGCGCTGTCCTTCAACGATGAGCAGCCCGCCAAATGGGTGCTCGCGGCTATGGATACGTCCACCTTCAATACCCCCTTCGGGATCCACGCCGAAACCCACCTGAACGGGACCATTGTGTTTGCCAATGATGTACGGGCCCACGTGTGGTGTGGCGGTCCAGACCAGGACCTCTTCACCGGGGTGCGGGTCATCGGTAGCGAGGGTTTTTTCGAGATCGAATGGGCTGGGCAGTTCAATCGGGCGGTGGTGTATCGGCAGCCGGATTGGCAGCTACCCGAGTTGACGGATCAGCCGCCCAGCGAAATGTGTGGCGTGATCAGCAATGCCATCGATTGCTTGCGGAGTGGCGACGAGCCGGAATTGAGTTACCACAAGACCCTGCGTAACAACGAGATCATTTTTGCCATGTTTGAGTCGGTGCGGCAGCGTCGTCGGATCGAACTGCCGATCGTCATCGACGATCATCCGCTGGAGGCGATGATTGCCAGCGGTACGATACCAATCAGCGAGTGAAAGGGACAGCATGCTACATTTCGGTCTGATTCCGACCAATATGAAGGCGGCCTTCGATGCCGATGCGCCAGCAGCCTTGCGCGAGCTACGTCAACTAGGTTACCAGAGTATCGAAAGTGGCAATATTGCCGAACATCTCGGTGGTGCCGATGTTCCGGCGGCCTGCGGCCTGTCTCTGAACTGGGATGACCTGCCAGGGACCTGGGATTATCTGAGCGAAGGCGGCAGTTGGGATCCGAGCGGGATGCATGCCTCCTTGGATGAGAAGATCGCAGCGGTTCAGCATCTGGGGGGGACGTACCTGGTGCTGTATTGGGGGCCGTCGGAAAGCCGCGAGCAGATGGTGCGCTTGGCGGCAATTCTCGATGCTATCGGCGAGCGCGTTGCCGCCGCCGGGCTGCGTTTCTGTTACCACAACCACGATCACGAGTTCAATGCGGTGTTCGACGGGGTCCGCGGCCACGATCTGCTGGTCGCCGCCTGCGATCCGGAACGGGTCTCTTTTCAGTTGGATCTGGGCTGGGTGCGCTACGGCGGCGAAGACCCCGCTGCGTGCATCCGTCGTCTGGCTGGACGCGTGCCGACAGTGCATTTGCGCGATGTCGCCACGTTGGCCGAGCGCGGCTGTTTTGCGATTCCAGGAACCGGCATTCTGGATATGGCCGAGCTCTGGCAGGCTTGTAGCGATAGTGGTGTCGAATATATTATTTTTGAGCCACACAAGGTGGCGACTCTGCAGCCGATGCAGGTCAACGCTGCCACTGCCTGGAACCTGCGCGCGCTGGGCCTGGTCGAATAGAGTCGCTTACCCGATTGTTTCCGGTTCCTGCCAGGCACAGAATTCCAATTCGGTCCGTTCGTCCTTGCGGGGCACCTGGATCTGCTCGTAGCGGCAGGAGAACCAGCGCGGGCTGTCATCCTTCAGGTAGCCCAGGCGGATCAGGCTGTCGGGGATGGGCTTGGCGCCGCCAACCAGGTTGGCGTAATCCAGAAGCCGGTTGCGGTAGCTGCGGATGATCAGGCCTACCGGCTCCTGTACCGCGGAGCGCGGCGGCAGGTGGCTGCGTAGTAGGATGAACCAGGCATCGCGTTCGGTACGGTAGCGGCTCCAGTGCCGGTAGTGCAGCTGGTTCTGGCTTGGGACGCGACGGTTCAGGGTGACGGTGCCGGTCGGAGTCATCGGCCCCATTCGCCGGTGGTGGCTGAGCGATTGGCGACCAGGCGGGGTTGGCTGAAGCGCCGGTGGTGCTCCTGATGCATTTCCAGGCGGACGTAGCCCTCTTGTCCGGCGTCTTGCCAGAAGCCTTCGGGCCCTTCTATGGTGGCGGCTTCCAGGCCACCCTTCACCACCACGCTGACGGCGTTGTTGGGGGCCGCGCTCAGGCGCCAGCGACAACCTTTGGGGCTCTCTTCGAAATGTTCCATGTCGACACCGTCGCCAGAGGTGAAGGCACCGTAGCTGATGGCGGTCAGGAAACTGGCGGCGTTCGGTTGCGTCAGTTGAGAGCAGATGTCCTGGTATACGCCGTACACCGGCAAGCCGCTGGAGAGGGCGGCGTCCCAGCAGCTACGGTCGGATTCGGAGCGGATGCCGATCAGCCGGACTCCCTGGAGTGCGGTCATCTGGTCCCGACCCAGGGCTTGGGCTGGATTGTCCAGCATCAGCACCACGTCTTCGTGCTGATTGCGTGCCCATTGTTGGATTCGGGCCAGGGCGCCGATGACCGGCTCGCTGGGTTCAGGGGTCGGCAGCGGGTTGAGTCGCTTGGCGGCAAAACAGCGCATGCGCAGATCGGCATCGCTACAGCGCCAGTGCCAGGCCAGGGCTGTCAACGGCAGGGTGCCGGCATCAGCGAGTTGGATCTGGAGGAGGTCATCGCGGATGGACCACGGATTGCATCGACATTCCATGTTGGAATTCCCGGTCGCTTACAGTGGTTTGCGCTTGTATTTGAGGATCATGTCCTGAGCAGATGGCTGCAAATCAAAGACCTTATGCAATTTGGTGACCTTGAACAACGGCAGCAGACTGGGGGAGAGGCCGCAGATGCACATGCGGCCTTTGACGCGCACGATTTTTTTATGCAGAGCGATCAGTTTACCGAGCATGGCGGAGCTCATGTTGGTGACTTTGCTCACTTCCAGGACCAGGCTGATTTTGGGAACCAGATCCGTTTGTCGCATCAGCGCGTCGCCCAGAGTGGCGATGTCGTTCACGTCCAGCCAACGATCTTTGAGAATCTGGAACCAGACCACGCTGTCGTATGTTTCCACCGTGTAAGCCGGTCGACTCATGCTTCACGCTCCTGTTGATCATGTTTGCGCCTGATCAGCACGGCACAACTGCCGCCTCGGTAGTAGCGCAGTTCGTCCAGCCATTGTTGCATGATCAGAATGCCACGGCCATGTTCCAGCAGTAACGAGCTGTCGTCGTCGGGATCGGGAACCTGCTCGCGATGGAAACCTTCGCCGCGATCGTCCACCTGCAGGATCCAGTATTCGTCTTGCCCCCAGAGCCGCAGCTCCACCTCGAGCGTCGGTTCACCCTCGTTACCGTGCAGCATGGCATTCACCACCACCTCATCCAGGCACAGGGTCAGCCAGTGCTCCTCGCTGCGTTCGACCCAGCCCGATTCGGTGAGGTGGGCGACCAGCTCGTCAATCAGTTCGGCTTTGTGGTCCAGGCGCGAGGGCATGATCCGGTGTAGGATCAGCTCACCGAAAGCAGGCGGTTTTTCGGCTTGGATGTACAGGCTCACAGCCGCTCCGCGATGCTGATGGTGATGTCATCGGTGCTGGCTTGGTGGTCCAGGTGCTGTTTCAGGGCGCTCTGCAGGGCGGACAGAACGGCCTGGGCGCCGTCCCTGCCAGCGGCTTCGATCAGATTGCGGACCCGGTCGAAGCCGAATTCCACGCCACTGCGGGGGTCGATTGCTTCCTGCAGGCCATCGGTCAAGACCACCAGCAGATCCCCACGGTGCAGCGTCGGTAGGGAGTGTTGTTGATACTCGCTCTCGGTCAGGGCGCCCAGCAACAGGCCGGTCTCCTCCTCGGGCTGCTTACACCGTCGCGTGTCCGCGCGGTAGATCAGCGGGGCTTCGTGCCCGGCGCTGGCCCACTGGCAGCTGCCATTGGCGCCGAGTCGGCACAGGCACATGGTCATGAAAGCGTCGTCGGCCATATCTCGTTCGAGCAAGGTGTTGAGTTGCTCTAGTATGACACCGAGTTTTTGATCGTGCTGGTGCAAACCCAGCAGGAAGGCGCGGGCGGTGCTCATCATCAAGGCGGCGCCCAGGCCGTGCCCGGAGACGTCGCCCACGACCAGGTCGCAATTGCCATTGCTGTTGGGCAGAAAATCGTGGTAGTCACCACTGACCTGATCGCAGTTCTGGTGCCAGGCGATCAGACGCCAGTTGGGCAACGCTGGTGGTACTCGCGGCAGCAGTTGCTCTTGAATGGTCCGGCCCAATTCCAGGTCACGCAGCAGCTGTTGTCGTTCGAGGTCGCGAGCGATCAGTTGGGTATTGTCGATCGCCACCGCCGCCTGGGCGCAAAAGGCGGCCAGGACTTCTTCGTCGTGATGACTGAAGGGTTGCACCGCGTTGGCGTCGGCGGTCATGGTCAGGCGGCCTTCCAGGGTCGCGAGCCGGGCCTGTTCTTTGGTGCCCAGGGTCTGATCGTGTTTGAAGTGTGAGATGACCTGTCGGCACAGGGCGAAATCGCCGTATTCGAAAGCGGCGCCGATCAGGCTGAAGCCGCTCTGGATGACTTTGTCGCGGTCGGTTTCCGAGCTCTGGATCACCCGTTCGTAGGTGCGAACGGCACGGCGGAAGCGACTGTGCTCTGGTGTGGCACGACTGCGGATGGCTGACTCGTCACGTTTATTTAGGGCCTGCAGCACGCCGATCACCCGGTTCTCGTGGTTGATCAGCGGCAGGCACAGGATGCTTCTGGTGCGATAGCCGGTGGCTTGGTCGTGTTCGCGATTGAAGCGATGGTCGTCGTAGGCATCGGCCAGATTGATGGCTTCGCCACTGGTGGCCACGGCCCCAGCGATGCCGGTGTTGATGGGCAGGTGGATCTCATTGGTGCCCTGGGCGATGTGCGTCCACAGCTCCTGTCGTTCCTCGTCCACCAGGAACAGCGAGGCGCGATCGGCCTTCACCAGGTTGCTGGCGGAGCTGACGATCAGATCCAGCAGGCGATTCAGGTCCCGCTCCAGGCTCATCGCCCGGGTGACGGCCAGCACGGTCTTGAGGTCTTGGGAGATACGGGCCGTGCGGCTGGAGCAGAAGCGGTCTGAGTCGGTGGAGGACTCGCTCACGGGTTCCCTTGGGCCCTTCGCAGGAGCTCTTGCAGGCCGCTTGGGCCGCGGTCTTCCGTGTCATCGACCGGTGGTGTCGGGCTCGGTTTGCGTGGTGGTGGCGCTGGTCGGCTTGGCTGGCTGCGACCTTCGGCTTCCTTGCCGGGCAGCACGATGCGTTGCCCGGGCACGAGACGGTTGGCATTCAGCCCGGGATTGGCTGCCAGGATGCGCTTGTAGGCTTCGGGATCGCCATATTCGCGTTTGGCAATGGCGATCAGAGTGTCACCGGAGCTGATGGTATACCCGGTGCCGGTGGTGGCGCTGCTCGGGCTGCTCGTGCTGCTCGGTTGCGTGTTCGCTCCGCTGGAATCGCTGCTGCTGGACGCGGGCGCATCGGGGATGATCAGGCGTTGCCCGACCCGCAGGTCGATGGGATCGCTGATGTCGTTGGCTGCAGCGATCTCGCGCCAGCGTTTGGCGGTGCCGTAGTAGCGTTGGCTGATGGTGCCAAGGATCTCGCCCTTGGCGACCACGTGCACAGTGGCGCCGGCCGGGGTTCGAGTGGTGCTGGATGAGCGGTTGGCAGGGGCGCTGCCAGCTTCAGGCAGCAGAATGGTCTGTCCAACCGCCAGAGAATAGGAGTCTACGTTATTGAGCGCCTTGATCTCCTGCCAGCGGTTGGCGTCGCCCAGTTGTCGTTGTGCGATCAGATAATAGCTGTCGCCTCGCTTGACCGTGTACTGTCGTTTGCCGTCGCTGCTGGTCGTGGGCTGGGGCTGGGGGCTACTACTGCTGCTGGCCACCTGTGGGATGCGCAGCTTCTCCCCGGCGCGTAGGGCAGCGGGATCGTCGATCTGGTTGGCTTCCTGGATACGGCGCCAGTGACGGCTGCTGCCGTACATCTGGCGGCTGATGTCACCCAAGGTGTCGCCCTTTTGGACGGTGTATTCGCGATCCGAGCTGCTGCTGTCGGCTGTTTGGGCCGGTCGGCTGGGGCTTGGTGTCGGTGTCGGGGTGGGTTGGGTTTCCGGACGGCTCGGCTGGGACTTGGGGCGTTGCGGCCGTGATGGTTGGCGGTTGGAATCGTAGTCATCCAGCGGATCGGCTTTTTCCAATAGGGCCAACAGGTTGGCGGCGCCATCGCGCACTGCCG
>CAYONM010000014.1:10198-32175 GCA_964405325.1 uncultured candidatus Brocadiaceae bacterium
GCTTGCTGGGCTCGGGCGTGGGTCGGCTGGCCGGCTTGCTGGGCTCGGGCGTGGGTCGGCTGGCCGGCTTGCTGGGCTCGGGCGTGGGCCGGCTGGCCGGCTTGCTGGGTTCCGGTGTTGGCCGCGTGTCTGCTGGCCGCGACGGTTTCGGTAGCTGTGGCGCAGAAGCGGGGACCGTGGGTCCCTTGGCTACCACCGGCTGATCCTCGCCCTCGCTCACCCCGCTGCCGCTGGGTTCGGTGAAGGCGATCCCGATCAGAACCAGACACACGATCAAAATCACCGTGGCCAGGATCGCATCCTTGTTGAGTGCCATCTGTGCGCTCCTCGTCCGCAAAGCTCGGCGCAGCGTAGTCCTGGCTGGAGTGCTGTCCACGCGTACCGAACCAGCTCCAGGCAAGCGGCTTCCACGAGATACATACCCGGTGGCGCGCCGCCTGCCAACCCTAGATTGGCAACCATGCTACGTCTGCTTTCACTGCAATGCGCTGGCGGCCCCGATCAGATGTGTCTGGATGAGGCGCTTCTGGATCGGAGTGCGCAAGCGACCTGTCGACTCTATCGTTGGCAGCCAGCGACGGTGTCTTTGGGCTATTTCCAGGATTACCAGGCCATTGTCGCGCAGTTGCCGCCAGGCATGCCGGTGGTGCGGCGAATTACCGGTGGCGGAGCCATCTGGCATGAGCACGAGATCACTTACAGCATCGTGTATCACAGTGGCGTCGATCTGCCGACCCAACAAACGGAGGTCTTCGCTCGTCTGCACGGCGCCATTCAGGCGGCCGTGCGCGCGCTGGGCGGTCGGGATCTGGGGCGGCAGGTCATGAGCACAGGTGACCGACGCTACCGGGAGGAGCCGCGTTGTTTCGCCAGTCCGGCCAAGGACGATCTGATCGATGCCGCTGGGGCCAAGATCCTGGGCAGTGCCGCGCGGCAGCGGGGTGAGCGCTGCTTGATCCACGGCAGCCTGAAGCTGGCCAGCAATCCCTGGGATGGCGACGCGGTTGCCGGTTGCGGCCTGGATGCCGATAGTGCCATCGCCGCTTTGCAGCGGGCTGTGAGCAGTGCGTTGGATCTGCCGCTGCGGCCGGGCGAGTTGACCACCGCGGAGCAGGCGCGTTGGCAAGAATTGAAGCGTCTGCGTTATGGCGACGAGGCCTGGGTGCAGCGCCGTCAGGGGCCGCGGGCCTGACCCGTCCGGCTTTAGAGGTGCCCTTTACATCCAGCAGCCGGAATTACCGTCGCTGAAGCTTTGTTGTGCCTCTTATCGACATGCGATCACCGCGCCCAAGGATGACCACCATGCGTCGTCTGTCTCATCTGCTCCCCATGCTGATGCTGGTGTGGCTCGTCTTCTTCATCCCCTGGTCTTTCCTCTGAAGGGACCCATCTGTCATGCTGCGATTGGTGCTACTGCTCCTGTTGCCCGCCCTTGCCGCCGCTGCCGAGCCGGCGGCGCCCTTGGGGCACACTCTGCCCCTGGTGGTGCTGGTGCTGCTCGCGCTGCTGGTGCCCGGCGCCATTCTGCTGTTGAGTCAGGTCCTCGGCCCCAGCCGTGTGAATACGCCAGCCAAAGACGCCGCTTACGAGTGCGGTCTGCAGCAGCCCATCGGCGGTGCCGGCGACCGCTTGTCGGTGAAGTTCTACCTGGTGGCGTTGTTGTTCCTGGTTTTTGACATTGAGGTTGCCTTTTTGTATCCGCTGGTGCTGAATTTCCGCGAGGGAGGTTGGCCCTTGTTCGGGGTGTTGGGCTTGTTCCTGGTTATGCTCGAAGCGACCTATTTGTACCTATACCACAAGGGCGCACTGAGCTGGGAGCGCTGAAGAAGCGGCACGGCGCCGAGGAGGGAGGTCGCAATGGTCTATCAGGCAAAGCCGGAGCCGGTGTCGGTCCCCGACCAGTCCCCCACCCTGGGTGAGGGTTTTTTGACCACCAGCCTGGACGCGATCTTGGCCTGGGGCCGGCGTAACAGTCTGTGGCCCTTCCCGTTCGGCACCGCCTGTTGCGCGATCGAGTTCATGAGTTCGGTGTCGTCGCGTTTCGACCTGAGCCGTTTCGGCTCCGAGCTGGTCCGCTTTTCGCCCCGCCAGGCCGATCTGCTGCTGGTGGCCGGTACCGTCACTTACAAGCAAGCACCGATTCTGCGCCGAATCTACGATCAGATGTGCGAACCCAAGTGGGTGATCAGCATGGGCGCCTGTGCCAGTTCCGGTGGTTTTTACGACTGCTACTGCACGGTGCCCGGCATCGACGAGATCGTGCCGGTGGACGTGTACATCGCCGGCTGTCCACCTCGCCCCGAGGCGATCATGGAGGCGGTCCTGCAGCTGCAGCAGCAGATCGATCGTAATCCCGCCCGCCGCCAGAAAGCGCTCGCCCGATGACTGCCGAGACCATGACCGATGCCCAGGCTCTGCTGACCAGTCACTACGGCGCCCGGCCCGATCCCCGTGCCAGTGGCGACGCCTACATCATGAGTGGCAGCCAAGTGCCGCAGGCGTTGCGACAGCTACGCGACCAGTGCGGTTTCGATCTGTTGCTGGATATCATCGGTATCGACTACCTGAGCTATCCTGGCCATCGCGACGAGCGCTTCGCCGTGGTCTATCTGCTGCGGCATCTGGATGCCTGCCGCCGACTGTGCTTGAAGGTGCTGGTGGAAGAGGATGCGGTCGAGCTGCCCAGTGTGCACGAGCTGTTCGCCAACGCCGATTGGCTTGAGCGCGAGGTCTATGATCAGTACGGCATCCGCTTCAGTGGACATCCCAATCTGAAGCGACTGCTGAATCATCACGAATTCCAGGGGCATCCCCTGCGCAAGGACTACCCGGTCCAGAAGCGGCAGAAATTGAGTGTCAACGATCCGATGTTGGATGAGATCACCGCTCGTCTGTGCCGGAAAGGGTATGCGTTGGCAAGTGAGCCCAATCTGGATGATGGCATACGGATTGTCGTCGATGGTCGCGAGCAGGAGCTGCTGACGGTCAATATGGGGCCCTCGCATCCAGCCACGCACGGCACGTTGCGCACCCTGGGCGCCCTGGACGGCGAGACCATAGCCGCTGCCGTATGCGAAATGGGCTATCTGCATCGCGGCTTCGAGAAGATGGTCGAGCAAGGCACTTTCAATATGGTGCTGCCCTACACGGATCGTCTCAATTACTGTTCGGCGATGATGAACAACGTTGGTTTCTGCCGTGCCGCCGAGCAGATGTTCGAGGTGGAAGTGCCCGAGCGCTGCCAGCTGATCCGGGTGATCATCTGCGAATTGTCGCGCATCATCGATCATGGTGTCTGTGTCGGTGCCAATCTGGTTGACGTCGGGGCTCTGACCAATTTCTGGTATCTGTACAATCCGCGCGAGCAGGTCTACGTGATCTGGGAAAAACTCTGCGGTGCCCGGCTGACCAATACCTTCACCCGCATCGGCGGTCTGTATCGCGACAGCTATCATGGTTTTGAAGACGATGTCCGCGGCGTGCTGCCGGCTCTGCGTCAGGGCGTGGACGAGGTGCTGCGCCTGATCGAACACAACCGTATTTTTGTCGACCGCACCCGTGACATTTGTGCGGTGTCGCCGGAACGCGCCCGCGCTTGGGGTTGGACCGGGCCCTGTCTGCGCGCTTCCGGTGTTGATCACGATCTGCGGAAAGTGGAACCTTATTACGGTTACGATCGCTTCGATTGGGACACGGTGATCGGTACCACCGGCGACACCTTCGATCGCATCATGGTGCGGCTGTACGAATGCCACGAGTCGCTGCGCATCATCGAGCAGGCCCTACAGCAGCTGCGGCCCGGCCCGGTCAATGTTACCGATGCGCGTTTGGCGCTGCCATCGAAGCAGCAGGTCCACCACGACATGGAGAGCCTGATCAATCAGTTCAAACTGATCTACGAAGGTGTCCGGCCGCCAGCGGGCGAGCACTACGGCGCTACCGAGGCGGCCAACGGCGAGCTGGGCTATTACATCGTCTCCGATGGCGGCACCCATCCCTATCGGATCAAGGTGCGGCCGCCTTGCTTCATGCAATTTGCAGCCTTCGCCGAACTGATCGAAGGTCATCAGGTTGCTGATGCCTTCGCCACCCTGGGCAGCCTGAACGTGATTGCGGGAGAACTGGATCGATGAGCGTGCGGGTTTTGGAAGTGCAACCGACCGATCTCGACCTGGCAGGGGTACGCGAGCGCATGGCGCCGCAAACCGAGCGGGTTGCGGAATTGTTGCGGCGCTATCCGGTCAAACGTGCGGCGCTGTTACAGGTGCTGTGGCTGATCCAGGAGGAATTCGGTTGGATCCCGCGGGTCAGCATCCGTTGGGCAGCTGAGGTCTGCGAGGTGGCGCCGGTGCACGCCTTCGCGGTGGTCGAATTTTACACCATGTACAAACAGATCCCGCCGGCGCGTTATCACATCCGGGTCTGCCAGGGGGTTAGTTGCCATATTCAAGGCGCCGAGGAGCTGATCGCGCATCTGGAGCAGAAGCTCGGCATTCGTGCTGGCGAGCACACCGAGGACGCTCTGTTCGCCTTGGAACGGGTCGAGTGCCTGGCCGCTTGCGGTAACGGTCCGGCGGTGCAGGTGAACGACGACTTCCTGTTCGGGTCGGGTGAGTTGAATCAGCACCAGGACGGTTGGCATCCCGATGCCGCCAGTCTGGATGCGTGGATCGATCGTCTGCGCGAACAGGCGGCGCAGCAGCCGGAGCTGCCGCGCATTGACGAACTGGGTGGCATTCTGGTGGGCAGCGCTGGCCATCCCGGTGCATGCGGTGCGGCCGCCGAAGACAATCCGCCGGATTACGCACCGCCGCCACCGGCGCTGAATCCAGCCGCCAGCATTGATGGCCAGCAGGTCACGGTCCGGGCTCTGTGCGCGCCCGAGGTGACGTGGGCCGTGCTGGAACGGCAGAATGGCGTTGCTTGGCTGCAGGTCGGCGAGTGCGATCCTCGGCAGATTTCCGGACCTCCGGGGCTGAAGCAGGTGGCATTCAGCGATCACCTGGGCGGTGCCGCCAGCGCCTGCTACCGCGTGATCGCCAGCAGCGGCGAACGAATCGCACGTCCCTCGGCTGCGGTCGCGATCGACGCCCAGGCCACGGAGGAGCAGGCATGATCCGGACCTGGAAGGGACAAGAACTGCCACAGGTGGTCAGTCCGCTGTTTGATATCGAGCAGGGGCACGCCCTGTCGGTGGCGCGGCAGCACGGTGCCTATGGCCGCATCGATGCGCGCCTGTTCGATCAGAGCCAATTCGAGCTGATCGAAATGGTCAAGGCTTCTGGTCTGCGTGGTCGTGGCGGGGCCGGTTTTCCATGCGGTATGAAATGGAGCTTCGTGCCGCGCGGTGCGGGCAAACCGGTGTATCTGGTCATCAACGCCGACGAGGGCGAGCCCGGCACCTTCAAAGACCGCATGATCATGGAGCGGGATCCGCACCGATTGATCGAGGGCATGATCATTGCCGGTTTCGCCTTGGGGGTGCGTACCGCCTGGATTTACGTGCGTGGCGAAATGCTGCCGCAGATCCGGGCGCTGAACGCCGCCTTGGCCGAAGCCTACGAGGCCGGTCTGCTGGGCACCAATATCGGTGGTTCGCGGTATAGTCTGGATATTTTCGTGCACCGCGGGGCTGGCGCCTACATCTGTGGCGAGGAAACGGCGCTGATCAACAGCTTGGAGGGCTACAAGGGTCAGCCGCGGTTGAAACCGCCCTTCCCGGCGGTGTCTGGTGCCTTCGCTTGTCCGACGGTTGTCAACAACGTCGAGACCATTGCGGCGCTGCCCTGGATTTTGGAGCACGGCGCTCAGGCCTATCGGCAGTGGGGTACGGATCGCTCTCCCGGCTCGAAATTGTTCTCCATTTCTGGTGATATCGGCGCTCCAGGGGTTTATGAACTTCCTCTCGGTATGCCGATGTTGGAATTCTTCGACCTGGCCGGCGGCGTGGTCGGCGAACTGTTGGGGTGTATCCCCGGTGGTTCCTCGGCGCCGGTGTTGAATGCCGAGGAATGCGGCAAGGCCACCATGGATTACGAGAGCCTGGGGCAGGACCTGAAATCCATGCTCGGTTCCGGCGCCGTGATCCCCTTCAACGACCGTCGCGACCCAGTGGCCATGCTCGGCACCATTGCTCATTTCTATGCCCACGAGAGCTGCGGCCAGTGCACGCCCTGCCGCGAAGGCACCGGCTACGCCGACCGCGTTCTGCGTCAGGTGTTGGCCGGCAATGGTTTGGCTGCGGACGTCGACCTGATCAAGGACCTGGCCGATCGTTTCGAGCGCACCACCATCTGCCCGCTGGCCACCGCCGATGCCTGGCCGATCCAGAGTTTCATCAGCAAATTCCGCTCGTATTTCGACGCCTGCCTGGCCCGCAGCTCGCGCAAGGATGACACCCGCGATCTGGCCAGCCTGCAGCCGGGAGCTTTCATGTGAGCATGGCTGTAAAAACCAGAGCACCTTTTTCTGATTCAACACAGCGGCACAGCGGCACAGCGTTGTTTTTCTCGTCTGGCCTCATTTCTCGGTCGTGCTCTGTGTCTGCAATACATAGGACAAGTCGGTTTGCCGGGGCTGGTGAGGTACGAGCATGAGCGATGAACTGATTACGATCACCGTCGACGACGAAGCCAAGCAGGTGTCGCCGGGACAGCAGTTGATCCAGGCTTTGTGGCAGGCTGGCGTGGAGACACCGAATTTCTGCTTCCACGAGGACCTTGCTCCGGCCGGTAATTGCCGGGTCTGTCTGGTCGAGGTCGAGGGCCCGCGCGGCTGGGCGCTGATGATCTCCTGCTACCTGCCAGTGAAGGACGGCATGAACGTGCGTACGCACCGTTCGTCTGAGGCGGTGCGCAAGGCCCGGCAGGGGGTAATGGAATTCCTGCTGGTCAACCATCCGCTGGATTGCCCGATTTGCGACAAGGCCGGCGAGTGCAGCCTGCAGGAGCACTACATGGGCTCCGGCCAGCACCAGAGCCGTTTGGATGACACCGTCGGCAAGGTCTACAAAGGCTCGCCCGACCATCGTTTTCTCGACAGCAAGGGCGTGTCTCGCGGTGGCAAGCGCATCGATCTGGGGCCGAGCATCGTCTTGGATCAGGAGCGCTGCATCGTCTGTTCACGCTGCGTGCGTTTCATGCGCGAGGTCGCCGGCGACGAACAGCTGGGCATTGCTGGTCGTGGCGACCACGGCTACATCACCACTTTCCCCGGTGAGGATCTGGACCACTCCTACGATCTTTGTACCACCGACATCTGTCCGGTGGGTGCCCTGACCGGCAAGCATTTTCGTTTCCAGCAGCGGGTCTGGTTTCTGCAGAAGGTCCCGTCCATCGCTCCGGATGACAGCTTGGGTGCCAATATCACCATCGAATACAACAACGGCAAGGTCTGGCGGCTGATGCCGCGGCGCAATCCTGATGTCAACGCCAGCTGGCTGCACAACGAGACACGATTGTTGTATCAGCGCCTGGATGAGAATCGTCTGCTGGGCGGCCAGATCCTGGGTGATGGCTGTAGCCAAGCCGAGGCCTATCAGGCTGCCGGCAAATGGCTGCGCGAGGCGAAGAAAATCGCCCTGGTCGCTTCCGGGCATCTGACCCTGGAAGACAATCTGGCACTGTTGACCTTAGCCGAAAAACTCGGTGATCGTGCCGAGCTGTTCAGCGGTTCCTGGCTGTCAGTCGGCGAGGGCGATGGCATTGCCCGTTCCGGCGATCCGGTGGCCAACCGGCGCGGTCTGCAATTGCTGGGTTTTGCCGACAACCTGGACCAGCTGCTGGAGCGAGTCGACGAGTTCGATTGTCTGGTGGTGTTGGGGCACGACCTGTGGGCCGCAGATGGGGCCAAGGCAGCCAAACTGGAACGCATCTCCGAGCGCGTGGTGCTGGCCAGCTGGGGTGATGCCACGGTGCAGCGCGCCACGGTCGCCATCGGCATCCGCTGCTGGGCCGAAGTGCGGGGGGTTATGATCAATTGCCAGGGGCGAGCACAGATGTTGCATGCCTGTCCCGTTTGTCCAGATCACAGCCTGGATCCTGCCTGGCAGGCGGTGGTGCGTCTGTCCGGACAATTGGCCGACCAGCAGCCCATCCCCTGGGCCAGTGAAATCGATGCCTGGCGCAGCGTCCGCGAGCGCGTGTCCTGCCTGCGCGAGGTCAGCTACCGGCAGATTGGCGCCATGGGTCTGGTACTGGCGCAGAAAACGGCGGAGGTGTCCTGATGGACGACATGCTCGAGCTGATTATCACCATCGCGAAATTCGGCTTACTGTTTGTGGCCCTGGCGCTGGTGCCGTTGATGATCCTGATGGAGCGTCGCGGCTCGGCTATCATCCAGGATCGCGTCGGACCGAATCGCGCGGCATTGCAGATTCCCGGTCTGCCGCTGCTGTCGAAATTACCGCCCTGGTTGCGCTTGTTCGGGTTCATTCATAACTTTACCGATGCGGTGAAATTGTTCTTCAAGGAAGACATGGTGCCAGCGCGGGCGCATCGCTGGTTCTATATTTTGGCGCCGTCCTTGCCGGTAATCACCGCTATCCTGACCCCGGCGCTGATTCCGTTTTTTGCGCCTATGCATTGGATCGGCGGTCCTGAGGGGGGTGTTTCAGGGCAGGTGATCGATTCCGAGACCGGGCTGCTGATGCTGTTCGCTTTTGCCAGTCTGTCAGTTTACGGTGTGGTGCTGGGTGGTTGGGCGAGCAATTCCAAATTCCCCTTGCTGGGTGGTTTACGCGCCTCGGCGGTGATGATCTCCTACGAGGTCGCCATGGGTCTGGCGGTCCTGGGCCTGCTGCTGATTGTCGGTTCCCTGTCCCTGACCGAGGTGGTCGAATGGCAGGCGACCCATGCCTGGGGTATCATCGTGCAGCCGCTGGGCTTGCTCTGTTTCCTGCCGTGTGTGTTCGCTGAATCCGGTCGCAATCCCTTCGATGTTCAGGAGGGCGAATCGGAAATCGCTGGTGGTTTCCATATCGAATATTCCTCGATGAAATTCGCCATGTTCTTCATAGGTGAATACGCGCACCTGGTGGTGGGCAGCCTGTTGCTGACCACCCTGTATTTTGGTGGCTACCACTTGCCCTTCCTCGGTACCGAGGTGATTACCGGCAACAGCGGCACCGTGCTGGGTGTGCTCCTGCTGGCGATCACGGCGGTGGTGACCGGTGTGTGGTGGCTGCTGGGGCGACATCAGGCGCACTATCGGCAGCGTGGTATCGCCAACCGGGTGATCGAACTGGGCGTGATCCGCACCGTCCTGTTGGGACTGGGCGGCCTGCTGGCGGCTGGCGGCGTGCTCAGTCTGGCCCTGGTACCCAATCCCGGCAGCGAGATTCCGGCTTGGTCGGCGCTGCTGACCGCCGGCATCCAGTTGGGCATTGTGCTGCTGAAGACCCTGTGCTTCTGCTGGTTGTTCATCTGGGTGCGTTGGACCCTGCCGCGCTTCCGCTACGACCAGATCATGACCCTGGGCTGGAAGTATCTGTTGAATATCGCCCTGGCCAATCTGCTACTGACCGCGGTGGCGGTGCTGGTGATCCAGGAGATGACGAATGGCTAAAGTGATCCCACGACCCCGACTCAGCGGCGCTGAGCAGTTGTATTTCGTCGAGATCTTCAAGGGCCTGGCGCTGACCCTGGGGCACGCGGTGAAATCTTTGGTACGGCCCAACCCTACCGAGGGCCTGTATTATCCGGAAGTCCAGCCGACCATTCCACGCGACTACCGTTCCCGGCATCGCCTGATGAAACGGCCGGATGGCAGCTCACGCTGCGTTGCCTGTTTCATGTGCGCCATCGCCTGCCCGGCCAATTGTATCAATATCGTTGCCGAGGAGAGCCCGGACGCGCATATCGAAAAGCGTCCGGCGGTGTTCGATATCGACCTGCTGCTGTGCATCTACTGCGGTCTGTGCGTGGAGGCCTGCCCCTGCGACGCGATCCGCATGGATACCAAGATCGCCGTGCTGGTGAACGACGCGCGAGCGAATTTCGTGATCGATCGCGATCAGCTCTTGGAGTGGGATCCACAGGATTATCCGCTCGAGGACCAGGTTTCCCAGGAGGCCCCCGGCGGGGCGCTGAACGACGAGGCCCTGGCGCGTTTCCGTTCCGGATCCGGCCATGGCGACGGGGAGGGCTAGCATGGCTGAGGTCTTGTTTGGTATTTTCGCCCTGATCGCGCTGCTGGGCAGCGTCGGTCTGCTGGTGGTCCGGCATCCCATTGTCGGTGCGGTCAACCTGGTTGCTGTCATGCTATCCTTGGCCGGCATCTACGGCCTGCTGGATGCCAGCTTCCTGGCGGTGGTGCAGATCCTGGTCTACGCCGGTGCGATCATGATGCTGATCATATTCGTGATCATGGCCGTGGGAGGGGCGCAGGAGCATCGCCTGCCGCGCTTTTCGCCCGTACGTTTGATCATCGGCGTGCTGGTGGCCGGTTTTTTTGCCTTGTTGGTGGGCGGCATGCTGGCTGGCATCGATGCCGATCTGATCACGGTCAATGAATTGGCCATTGGCCCCAAGGCGGTGGGCCAACGCCTGTTCGATCTCAGTGCCCAGGGACCGGGCTATTACATCCTGTTCGAATTGGTCGCCCTGGTCTTGTTGGCAGCGATGGTTGCGGCTATCAGTCTGGCCAAACACGATCTGGCGACGCCGGGTACCGAAGATGAGCGAGGGGAGACGGCATGAGCGATCCCTTTCTGGCCCAGTATCTGGCGGTGGTGTTGTTTGCCATCGGTCTGTTGGTGGTGCTGTCGCGCCGCAATCTGCTCTTCGTTTTGATGGGTGTCGAATTGATGCTCAATGCGGTGAATCTCAGTTTCGTGTCTTTCAGCCGCGTGGTGCCTGTTGGCGCTGTCGATGGGCAGTTGACCATGGTCTTCGTGATCGCCTTGGCCGCGGCTGAGGCTTGCATTGGCCTGGCCATGGTGGTCTGTCTGCTGCGCGGACGCGATAGCCTGGACGTGGATAGCTACGCCACGATGAAGGAGTAAGCGGTGTTGACCGATATTGCTACGCCGTGGTTGTGTTTGATTCTGCTTTTTCCGCTGGTGGGTGCGGCCGTCACCGGCGTGGTCAGTCTGCTGGGGGGTCGTGCGCGTGGCTTGTGCGGAGCGCTGGCCAGCCTTGCCTGCGCTGGCGCCTTCGTGGTCAGCCTGATCGCCAGCGTGCAGCTGAAGGTCTTGCAGTGGGGCGATATCAGCCTGACGCAAGGTCTCTGGAGTTGGGCCGCCACCGATGCCCTGGTTTTGGATTTTGGCCTGCATTTCGACCGGCTGACCAGCCTGATGCTGTTGTTCATTACCGGCATCGCGACCCTGATCCATATCTATTCCATCGGTTACATGCGCGAGGACCGTGGCTCCGTGCGCTTCATGAGCTACATGAATCTGTTCGTGTTCAGCATGTGTCTGTTGGTGCTGGGCGACAGCCTGCCAGCGTTGTTCATTGGCTGGGAGGGCGTTGGCCTATGCAGTTATCTGCTGATCGGTTTCTGGTATGCGGATGATGCCAACAACGCCGCCGCGCAGAAGGCCTTCATCATGAACCGTATCGGCGATGCCGGTCTCCTCTTAGGGACCATCGCCCTGGCGGTGTTGATGGGTGATGCCATCAGTCTGAATATTGCTGAGATCAACGCCTGGGCCCTGGCCCATCCGGAGCTGGCCGGTGGTGCAGCGGTGACCACCGCAACCCTGTTGTTGTTTGTCGCGGCCACGGGCAAGAGCGCACAGATCCCGCTGTTTACCTGGTTGCCCGATGCCATGGCCGGTCCGACGCCGGTTTCGGCCCTGATCCACGCAGTCACCATGGTGACTGCTGGCGTGTATCTGCTGGCGCGTTTGTCACCGGTGTTCGCCCTGGCGCCGGCGACGCTGGACGTGGTGCTGATCATCAGCGTGCTCACCGCGTTGTATGCCGGCGTTTGCGGCTTGCTGCAGTGGGACATCAAAAAGGTGCTGGCCTATTCCACGGTGTCGCAGCTGGGTTTCATGTTCATGGCGGTGGGGGTCGGGGCCTTTGACGTGGCGATTTTCCATGTGTTCACCCATGCCTTTTTCAAGGGCTGTTTGTTCTTGGGTGCCGGTTCGGTGATCCACGCCTTGCATCATCAGCAGGACATGCGTGCCATGGGTGGCCTGAGCAAGCGTCTGCCGCTGACCTATTCGGCCATGTTCTTCGCGTATTTGGCGATCATCGGCGTGCCGCTGATCAGCGGTTTCTTTTCCAAGGATCTGATTCTCGAGCGGCTGTTCGCCGCTGGTGGCCTGGGCATGATTGCTTGGCTGTTGGCGCTGGTGGCGGTGGCGCTGACGGCGTTGTACATGACCCGCTTCATGTATTTGGTGTTCTGGGGGCCTTGTCGGGTCGAGCATCCGGAGCAGGTACACGAGGCGCCAGCGAGCATGAGCATTCCAGTACTGTTGTTGGGTCTGGGTTCCCTGGCTGCCGGTTATGTCTGGGCCGAGCCGGTGCAGGCTTTGGCGCAGGTGCTGTTGCCGCCGCCGGTTGGTGCTGATGGCGTGGCACTGCCGGTGCCTGGCGGCCTCTTGCAAACCTGGTTGGCACCGGTGCTCGGTCCGGCGCAGGCAGCGCTGCACGCGGTGCCCGCCCCGCCGAGTCTGGGGCATGTGCTGCTGATGGCGCTGCCAGGGCTGGCGCTGCTGGGGCTGGGTTTTGGCGTCGCCATGGTCATCTGGCGACAAGGGCCGGCAGAACGACAGGTGAAACCCCTGGATGGTTTCGCCGGACTGTGGACTCGGTTCTTCGACCGTGTCTACGAGCTGATGCTGGTGCGGCCCCTGCGTTGGTGTGTGGCCTTGGCCGACCGCCTGCTGGAATTGGGCCTCGTACGGGGGGTGCCGCTGGCGCTGTATCGGGTCTGTGACGTGTTGAGTGTCGGTTACCGTTGGTTTCAGCAGGGGCGTGGACAGGTGTCCCTTCTGCTGAGCGTAATCGGCTTGTTGGGATGGTTGCTGATCGCCTGCTGGACCCTGTTGCCGCTGGGAGCGTGATGATGCTGTTGTTTCTGTTGGTTGGATTTCCTTTTCTCGCCGCTGGCATTCTGGCCCTGAGCGGCCGTGAGGGTGGCGCGGGTCGCCTGGCGGTGGTGCTGGCTGCCGGATTGGTCACCCTGGGCCTGCCGCTGCCCTTCCTGGATGGCGTTGTCGCCACCGGTGTCCTGCCTTGGTTTGATTTGCCCGGTACCGATGCGGTGGTCGATCTGGGTCTGCGCGCCGATGGTCTGAGTGCCTGGATGGTGCAGATGATCAGCTTGTCGACCCTGGTGGCGGTGGCGATCCAGGCGGCTTCGGAGGCGGCGCGGGTACGACAGTTGGCGGTCGGTGCGTTTTTGGCAGCCGGTTGCATGCTCGGTCTGGTTTTGACAAGCGACCTGTTGATTTTCTATTTTTGTTACGAGGCGATGTTGGCGCCGGTGCTGGTGTTGATCTATCTGCACGGCGATAGTGAGCGGCGTTTCGCGGCTCGGCGCTTCTTTTTATACACCCTTCTGTTTTCGGTGCTGCTGCTGGTGGCGATCTGGTATCTGGTCGGACTCGCCGGTTCCACCGATATCGACCGTGTGCTGGCCGCCATTCCGGGTCTGGGCGATGACGAGCGTTGGTGGCTGGCGGTGGCGATGATTGCAGCGTTTTTCGTGAAAATACCAATTCTGCCCTTGCACGGTTGGCAGGCGGATGTGTACACCAGCAGCTCGACACCGGTTACGGTGCTGTTGGCCGGGGCTATGGGCAAAATGGGCCTGTATGGTCTGATGCGCTTGGTGCTGCCCGGTTTCGACTATGAACTGCAGCAACTGCAGCCGCTGTTGCTCAGCCTGTGCGGGGTGACCGTGGTCTACGGTGCGCTGTTGGCGGTGCAGCAGCAGGATCTCAAACGACTGCTGGCGTATGCCTCGCTGTCCCATCTGGGTTTGGCGGCCTTCGGCTTGGTCACCACCGATTCCATCGCCATCAGCGGCGTGTTGGTGCAGATGGTGGCGCATGCGCTGTCGGTGGGTGCTTTGTTGGCTGTGATCGCTTGGCTGGAAGATGCCGATGGCAGTCGAGATCTGGCCGACCTGGGTGGCCTGGCCGATGGCGCGCCGCTGATGGCGGTGCTGCTGCTGGGAGCTGGTCTGGCGACCATTGCCATGCCTGGCACCGCGGCCTTCATGGGTGAATTCCTGTTGTTGCTGGGGGCCTACCATTCCGGCGTGGTGCCGCTGCTGGCGCTCTGCCTGGTAGGCCTGAGCGTGATCATCAGCGCTTGGTATATGTTGCTGGTCTGGCGGCGGGTGGTGTTTTCCTCCGGTGAACTGCTGGACCGCCGGCCGGTGGCCCCGGTGGCCTGGACCGCGGCCCCCTTGCTGCTGGGCAGCCTGGTGCTGGGCTTTTGGACGACGCCGATCACCGCCGCTGTGGCAGACGATTCGCCGTCGGTACCGGAGGTGGTGCCGTCGGCTGCGCAGGCCATCGAACAGCCGATGGCGGGTAAGGGAGCTAGCTGATGTCGCATCCGTGGTTGTTGACCATGCCCTGGTTGGTTCTGGTCGCCGGAGCGCTGATCACCCTGGTGGCCGAGCCCTTGTGCCGACGCCTGGAGGACAAGCATCGGGTGCTCGGTTGGTTGGCGATGTTGAGTCTGTTGGCCTGCGGTGGCGTGTATGCCTGGCAGTGGTCCGTTGTCAGTGCGGTACACAGCCTGTTCGTGTTCGAACCACTTCGGGCAGGTTTGGCCCTGGCGGTTATTGGTGCTGCCGCCATCGCGATTGGTGGTTTGCGGCAGAGCCTGGCCCGTGACCGGCATCCTGGTGGTGAGGGTTACGTGCTGTTGTTGGTCTCGGCTCTGGGGGCCCTGGTATTGGTGCATGCGACCAGTGGTTTGAGCGTGTTTGCCGGTATCGAGACCATGTCCCTGCCCATCTACGCCCTGGTGGCGCTGCATCGGAGCCGTAGCAGCAGTCAGGAAGCCTTGTTGAAATACTTCATCATGGGTGCGGCTTTTTCGGCGGTGTTGTTATATGGCATTGCCCTGCACTACGGCGCTACCGGCAGCCTGTCGCTCGGTGCCACTGCGTTGGCGGGGCGGGACGGTCTGCAGCACCTGGGTCGCCTGCTGATCATGGCAGGTTTGCTGTTTAAACTGGGTGCGGTGCCCTTTCATTTCTGGACGCCCGACGCCTATAGCGGCGCGCCGATGGCGGTCACCGGCTTTATGGGTGCGGTGGTCAAGATCGGCGGCATGGCGGTGTTGGCGACGTTGTGGGTGGCAACGGTGCAGAGCAGCGGTGGACAGAGCGACGGTGTGGTGCCTTTGTCCTTGGCAGCGCCGATGCAGGTGAGCATGGGCGTGACGGATAGCGTCGAGCGCATCTCGGTGCTGTTGCTTTGCGTTGCTATGCTCAGTATCTTATTGGGTAATTTTGCTGCTCTGGGCCAGTCGCAGGTCCGTCGCTTGATGGCCTACAGTTCCATCGCTCATATTGGCTACATGCTCTTGGCTTTTGCTTTGCCCTCGATTTTCAGCATGCAGGCCCTGAGTTTCTCCCTGGGCAGCGTCTGTTATTACGTCGTCGCCTACGCCATCGCCCTGGCCGCCTGCATGAGCGCGTTGTGCGTACACGATGCCGATGATGCCCAGGACAGCCTTGCCAGCTTGGCGGGCTTGGCTCGACGCGCACCGTATGTGGGCGTGGTTGCCACCGTCGCTTTGCTGTCCTTGGCTGGTTTACCACCGACCAGCGGTTTCTTGGGTAAATACCTGATCTTCTCCGATCTGGTCCGGCACGGGCACAGCTTGTTGGCGATTGCTGGTATTCTGCTGGCTGTGGTCGGCGTGGTCTATTACCTGCGTCTGATCGCCACCCTGTGGGCACCGCAGACGGGCCAGGCTCGCCTGGCGGTGCACGGCCTGAATTATTTCGGCCTGACTCTGGCCTTGATCCTGATCTTCGGACTGCTGGCGTGGCCGGGGGTGGTGTTGGGCTGATTCAGCCGAGGCTGTCCGCCAGCCATGCTTGAGCACCCGGATTGAGACGCTCCGGTGCCAGGGTCAGGATGACCGGGCAATCGTAAGGGTGGTGCGTGATGATGGCCTGTTCGCAGGCCTCGGCGTGGGCGGCCTCGGTTTTGGCCAGCAACAGGACTTCCTCGTCCTCCTGAACCGCATTCTGCCACAGGTAGATGGAGCAGATGCCGGGGACGAGGTTGGCGCAGGCGGCGAGTTTGGTCTCGACCAGGTGCTGCGCGATGCTGCGAGCCACGGTGCGGTTGGGGCAGGGGCAGTAGAGCAGACGTATCACAGACCCTTCCTGGCGCTGTCCAACAGACCTTTGGCGCGTTGTTCGTCACCAAAAGTGCCAACCTGGATGCCGACTTCGCAGCTTTCGGCGCTGAGCCGTTCGATGCGGATGGTGTAGCTGGTCTTGTCGGCAAAGCTGCCTTTGATCACCGCGGTGTAGGCGTCGGCTTGGCTTTCGGCGACGTGCACGCCCTGGTTCCAGAGGGCCTTTTCAAAGGCGTTGTGCAGCTGTTCCACCGGTACCGCCAGGGTTTCGGTGTAGCGGCCGGCCAGGCCATCGCGGGGAGCTTGGCAGGCGACCAGGAGCAGAGCCGTGGCGAGCAGCAGGATGCGCATCAAAAACTCCCTATGATCAGTCTGTGATGCCCAACTCAGCGGCCTGGTCAATGACCAGCGCCTGGCCTTCCTGGATGATGGGTCGATAGGCTTGGTGTTGGTCCAGGCTCCACAGCGCCACCAGGAGATTGCGACGGAAGCGCGCATAGCCGATGCGGCGGATGGCACGGCCAGCAAAGACGGTGTCGAATTCGTCTTTCCCGATGGCTAGCAGCTGGGACTGGTCCTGCCGGCTGCGCAGTCGACCATCGCAGGCCTCGCCTGCGAAGCGGTTCCAGGGACACACCTCCTGGCAGCGATCACAGCCGTACCACCAGCCCTGGAAGCGCTGCGCCAGCTGGCGCGGGATCACGCCTTGGTGCTCGATGGTCAGGTAGCTGATGCAGTGTTCAGACCGCACTCGGCGCTCCGTCAGCGCCGCAGTGGGGCAGGCCTGCTCGCAGGCATGGCAGCGACCACAGCGGTCGGTGCCCATGCCACCGGAGCGTGCCGGCAGGGGGGCGGTGGTCAGCAGCAGGGCGAGAAAGAAGTAGCTGCCGAGTTGGGGTTGCAGCACCAGGCCGTTGCGGCCCAGCCAGCCCAGTTCCGCCTGCACAGCCAGGGAGCGCTCGTTGATCGGTGCCGAGTCGACGCAGGCGCGCGCTGGATAGGGCTGAGCATGCTCGTCCAGCAGCGTATTGCCGATGCGGCTGAGTTTTTTACGCAGGAGCTGGTGGTAGTCCTTGCCGGCGGCGTAACGTGCCAGCTGCAACTGCCCACCTGGTGGCAATGACTGATAGGGACAGGCAAATATCGCGATGGCGCGCAATCCCGGCAACAGCCGCGCCGGTTCCAGGCGCAGCGCGCGGTGCTCGGCCAAGTAGGCCATGTCGCCGATGCCGTCGGCCAGCAGCTGATCCAGGCCGGTGCTGGGCTGCAAGCCGGGATCCGCCAGTACCGCCGGTGTTGGCAGGCCCTGGGCTTGCGTTGCCTGGTCCAAGTGCTGCAGCAGATCACTCATGCCGGCATGGTGCCGTTGGATCAAGCCAGGTCGAACAACAGCAATTCGACCGTCTGTTTGCCGGTTTGGAGGTGGCGTTCCTCAGCGTCGGAAACCGCCAAGCCATCGCCAGCTTGCCGAACCAATCGCCCCTCGTCTCTTTGGGTTTCCTCCCAGCGTTTCTCTCAGTCTCAACTTCGGGGTCCGAGGGGCCTGCCCCTCGATGTAAGGGCCCGTCAAAAAATAAACATTACATTTCGCTTGATCTTTTGCCGCCCTTCTGCGTTGCTTATCGCTCACATATGCCCGATATGCTCACTCTTCGCGCCTTGAAGGATCGACAAAATCTCTGCGCGATCTGTAACGTTTATTTCTTTCCGCACCCTAAGAGTCACAACCGGGCGTCGACCGATATGATCGAACCGGTGGGTTCCGGGCGGCGCCCGGTTTATCCTCTTATCTTGCTTCGCCGCCTGCTGACGGCAGGCTCAGACTGTTACGGAAGAAACTGGGAAACAGGTGAAAAAAGTGTAGGGGCGGTAGTCGTGAGCGAATCCGGACAGTCGTGGTTTCAGGCCGAGCCAGAACACATCGGTGGCCTGGTGACCATGTTGGAAGCGGCGCATCAGACACGCTGTAGTGGTACGATCCTGGTTCCGGTCGTCGATGGCGGTGTTGTTCGTATCAGCGTGCGCAGGGGCGACATCAGCACGGCTTCTGATGGAAAGATTTCTGGTATGCCGGCGCTATTGCGCGCCATTCGCTCGGGCGAGAACGGTTTCCACCTGGGCCCATCCGAGCCCATCGAGGGCGAGGCCATTGACCTGTTGACGCCGGTCATCCTGGAGACCCTGCAGGAAGCGGTGCACCAGCGCCAAGCCGATGCCCAGCTGGCTGTCGGCTACGGTGCCGCGCCAGGCGCTGGCTATGCCCTGATCAACAGCCTGCTGATGACCTCCGGCACCATGGAGGAGCATGCCCGTCGGCACGAGGCCGGCGAAGAATTGGATGTTGCCGATGTCCTGGCGGCTGGCGAGGTCCGTATCCGGAGTGCCACCAAGCAGCCGAGCCCGGATGGACCGGAGCGGGAAGACAGCAGCCTGTTCGATCTGGATGATCTGATCCCCGAAGCGGCCCGCGACGGTGCCTTTCTCGGCAACGAGGCCGAACGCCAGGAGCTGGTACCGCAGGAGTCCGGCTGGGAACCGCCGCCCATCGGGCACATGCTCGGCCGTTGTTATCTGTCCAGCCTGGTTGGGGAAGGCGCCACCTGCCTGGTGTATCGCGCCCTGCATCTGAGCCTGAAGATCGATGTCGCGGTCAAGGTGTTCAAGCCGCAGATGGACGATGGCCCCATCGCTGCGCTGTCGACCAAGGAAGCCCTGCTTTTGGCGCGCTTGAATCATCCGGCGGTCTTGCGGGTGTTGGATTATGACAACCAGGATCGCTATCCGCACATGGTTATGGAGTACGTCGACGGCATGACCATGCAGGAGATGATCCAGCAGGACGGTCGCATGAGCGCGCACCGGGTGTTGGGCATTGCCATCGCTGCCGCCGATGGTCTGAAGCATGCCCACGAGCAGGGTATTACCCATTGCGACATCAAGCCAGGCAATCTGTTGGTGGGCAAGGACGGCATCATCAAGATCGCCGATCTGGGTGTGGCCAAGGTCACCAACCAGACCCTGGACTTGGACGACGAGGGTGAGCCGACGCACATCGTCGGTACGCCGGCCTACATCGCACCGGAGCAGGCGCGTTATGGACTGGCTGGGGTCGATTATCGTGCCGATATCTATTCGCTGGGCGCTACCATGTTCCACGCCCTGTCGGGTGAGCCGCCCTTTCTGTATGAGGATCCGTTGCAGGTCTTGGTGGCGCACATCAACGAGGCGCCGCGTCATCTGGTGGACGTGGTTCCCGGGGTCAACGAAGCCTTGGCCGGCATCGTCGATCGTTGCCTGGCCAAGGAGCCGGACGATCGTTTCCAGAGCTTCGACGACTTCATCGCAGAGCTGCGTCGGGTTCCGGAAACCGATACCCAGCGCATCAAGAACCGGTCGGCCGACCAGGGCCGGGGCTTGCTGTATCGGACCATGAGCTTCTTGAAACGACGTCTGAGCGGTGGTGACTGAGTGCCTCAGAATCCGACTTGTCATCGGAATCGGTCGCAGCATACTCCCGCCCCTCCTAAACGAGGGCCTGTAGCTCAGTTGGCTAGAGCGCTCGCCTCACACGCGAGAGGTCACTGGTTCGAGTCCAGTCAGGCCCACCAGAAGCCTCCGGTTTTTACCGGAGGCTTTTTCACGCCCAGCCCTGTTCCCGCCCGGCCTGAGCGAAGTCTTCGACCAATTCCAGCAAGGGCACCTGTTTGGTCGTCAGGGTTTTGATATCCGAGCGAAGAGGCGGCCAGTCGTCGCCGACCACTTCGATCCGTTTCGGCAGGGTCATGATCCAGGCTCGTGGCAGCCCGGAAAAGCCGCAGCGAAGGCCGGCGAGACCGCCGGTGACCGCGCCAACGGTGTCGGTGTCGCCACCCAGGTTGACCGCTTCCAGTACCGCGCTGGCGAAATCGTCGTGCCGATGCAGGCACCAGCAGGCGGCGATCAAGGTGCTGACCACATGTCCGTCCGAGGGGATCGCGGCGCGTGGTTGTTCCAACCAGCTGGCATCGAATAATTGTGCGAAAAAATACCGCTCTTCAGCCGGAATGAATGGCAGCAGGGTTTCGGCCGCACCCAGCAGACAGGCAATGATCGAGCGCCGTGCCAGCAGGCCGTCCACCATCAGGGCGTGCAGGGCGCAGAACAGTTGTGCGCGGGCATGGGCGTGGGTCAGGGCGCTGACCTCGCACAGGCGGGCGATGATCGTCGCAGCGTCGGCGCCGGCCCACCAGCAGGCCGCCGGCAGGATGCGCATCAGCGAGCCGTTGCCGTTGTCGTGCACCCGGCGGCCACCCACTTGGGTCAGGCAGTGGCCTTTCCGGTAACGATTCAAGCTCCGGGTGGTGGCCAGGCCGATGTCGAATACTAGGCCATGGCTGGTGTAGCAGGCCTGCTTGTGCCAGGCCTGGAAGGCCTGCAGGTGTCGCTCCGGATCCCAGCCATGTTGGATGAAGGTATGGGCGTGTGCCAGGGCCATGGCACCGTCATCGCTCCAGGAACCGACTGGTTGGCTGTGGGTGCCATAGCTACGCAGGCCGCGGACGGGATCGCGGTCGCGATCGGCGCGGCTGGAAAATTCGACCGGCACGCCCAGGGCATCGCCCAGCAATAGGCCGATCATGCCGCCCATCAGGCGATCGGCTGGAGTGATATGACCGCGCCGGCGAACCGTGGGCCAGACGATATGGGGGGTTACCATAACAAGCTGCGCACCCGATAATCACCACCGAGAACGATATATTCGCACTCGCCCTGCAGTAGATTCTGCTGGAGCAATCCGGTGAAATACACCACCTTGCTCAGTGGGATCTGGACCTCCCAGACGCGATTGCCGAATTCCCAAGCGACCTCGCGATCACCGGTAAATGAACTGACTGTATTGAACTCGACCAACTCACCGCGGTCATCGGATTTGACGATATAGGCCTCTGGGTCGTGGGTGCCGCGGTACAGGGTCAGCCAACGTTCACCGGGCAGGCGCCGTCGCCATTCTTCCTGGCAGTAGGTGTAGAGTAGATCCAATTGCAGATCGATGCCGGCCAGCCAGCCGCGCATGCGTTCGCGGGCGAAGTTCTCTCGTGCGATTGTCGCGGCGTCGAGGGGTTGGCCGTGATACATACAGCGCAGGCCGAAGCGACTTTCGGCCCAGCCCTTGAACACCGCTCCAGAAGCGCCGTTGGCATCATAGCCCCAGCCGCGCAGCACCGAGATGTAGCTATGGCGAAGCCGCTCGTGCAGTGAAGGCCATTTTTCGCGGTCTTCATGCAGCCAAAAACGGCTGAGGGCATAGTCGTGGAACAGCGCTGCTCGTTCTTCGGGATCGGCGATGCCGTCCATGACCCGAAAAAAGGATTCGTGCTCCTGTCGGACATGTCGGATCACGACCGGCTGCGGATTGCGTTGGAACTGTTCGGACGCCAGTTTCCAGGTGCTGTGGTTGCAGCGGTTCAGGCGAGCGGTGTGGGCCAGGTACCAGGCTTCGGCAGAATCGATGGTCGTGGGCATTGCGCCGGACATCGGATCGGCTGCCGGGCTCGGCTCAAGAAAAGCTTGGGTGTCTTACATTTTTGTCGGAGGGGGCGCTGCCCCCTCGCGACGTCCGGCGCACCCGCCAGCCGGGCTCCGGTCCCACGCTCCTTCGTCGCGGTTCGCTCGCTGCGCGAGCGTTTTGGGCGGCGCTTC
>CAYONM010000015.1:0-31547 GCA_964405325.1 uncultured candidatus Brocadiaceae bacterium
AAGCTGAGCTCGCAAAAACTTTGAGCAGAAAAAGTTGTTTTTGCGGGCTCAGCTTCGGGGCCCGAGGGGCTTGCCCCTCGATGTAAGAGCCGAAAACCGGGCGCCGCCCGATACGATTGAACCTCTGTGTTCCGGGCGGCGCCCGGTTTGTCTGCATGAGCCATTTGAGTGGTATCAACGTTATTCTTCCCTCTGTGTTTCTGTGTCCTCTGTGCAAATCCTGAGCTGATTCGCATTACGGTCATGCCACCGTGATCCTGTGGGAAATAATGTTTTCGCCGGCCCAGCACATGAGGGTCAGAATCAGCAGCAGGCCGGCAATTTCGGCGCCGACCACGCCCCCATTCCCCAGTTCCGAGCCGATGTCGGCGCCGGATTCCTGGTAGCGTTCGGCCAGAGCGTTGCCGTCCAAGCTGCCGATCGCGCCTTCCTCCAGCGCCGGTGCGTTGGCAGCAAGCAGGTCACGGTCGTCGGATTGGGTCTTGTTGATCAGCAGATAGAAGCCGGCTAGATTCAAGGGCGGTAATTCCAGGCGGTAATCGCCGTCCAGGCTGCGGACGGAAACCACGCGCAGGCTCGAGTCGGGACTGGTCAGGCGATAACTGGCCTGGGAGCGGGCGAAATCCACTCCTCGCTCCAGGGACTCGCCGGTGCGGACCTGGCGCTGGCCGCCAGCGAAGCTGCGCAGATGCGCAACCGCCTGGTTGATCATGCCCACGTACACCTTGCGGATCGCCAGGTTGTTCATGCTCAGATCGGCTGAGGTGCCAAAAATAAGGGCATGGCCACGGCCGTGCGCGACGTCATAAGCGATGGTCGCCGCTTCGGCCTGATCTTGACGGCTGGCGCTGGCCAGGGAAACGTTGCGGTCATCGGCTGGGGCAAAACTCCAGCTGCTCCAGATCGCGGCCTGGCTGAAATAATCGGTGCTGCCACCCACCAGGCCCTGCCACAAGGGATGGCCGGGAGATTCGGGCTTGAATTGCAGGGGCAGCTGGTCGTCGTCTTCACGCAGCAGACTGGTTTCCAGTGGCCGGGCCAGCAGACCTTCGCCGCCGCGATGCAGCAGATTGTTCCAGTTGTCGGGGTCACAGCGTTCGCCGAAGAACAGCATCAGGCCACCGCCGGAGGCGACGAAGCCTTCGAGGTGTTCGGCCTGCAGGGCGTTGATGCCTGGCAGCTGTGCTATCACCAGCAGTTGGTAGGCGCTCAGGTCCTCACCCAGCAGGTCGGAAGCGTTGATGGTGGTGACGTCGAAGGCGGCCTCGGCTGCTTCGGAACCGTCGAGGTAGGGATTCAGGCACAGCTCGATGAAGCTGGCCGGGGTGGTGCCATCCGCAGGAACGTCGTCGGCAACCACCGCCAGTACCGGTACCGCGTCCACTACCGACAGCGCCAGGTGGAAGGTGTTGTCGGCAAGCAGGTGGTCGTGTGGCAGACGGACGCTGATCCGATGCAGGCCGGCGGATAGGGCGCTGGTGTGCAGCATGGTCTCGACGCTGCCGCCAGCCGGGACGCTGACCCGGCTGCTGTCGGCGACGTCTTGATCAATCAGCAGTTCGGCAGTGAGGTCCACCGCTTTGCTGCCATGGTTGAACAGAGTCGCTACCAGTGGCACCGGTGAACCGGCACGGGCGGCGCCAGCCGCGACCCGCAGGCCCGTGGCACTGCAGTTGCCGGCGAGGCCGTCGGCGATGGCCAACATGGTCACGCCGCCCAGGTCTTGTAATTGTCGGAGCAGGTTGACGCGTTCGGCCTTGGCGTCGGCCCATTCGCTCCGTTGAAAATCGCTGATCACGTAACTGGTACAGCCGCCGCCAAATTGTTGGATCACCTCCAGACCGGCACGCAGGCCCGCGTCGATATTGCCTCCCAGGTCGGAGACCGACATTCCCTTGATGGTTTCCGTCACCAGGGGGTGGTCGGCACTGAAGTGGCCGATGACCGGTTCCGCCTGCTCGTTCAGAGTGACCAGCGCGATACCGGTACCAACACCGGCTTGTCCCACCAGTTCCAGCGCCCGTTCCTTGGCCTTGTCGAAGCGGCTGCTGGCGCCGGCGCGAGTGGCCATGGACAGGCTGTTGTCGATCAAAATCAGCATGCGGCCACCGCCGCCAAAAAAGCTTCCACCACCAAGCAGGGGCCGCGCCAGTGCCAGAGCGACCAGGGCCAGTAACAGGACACGCAGGATCCAGAGGATGATCTCCCAGAGTTTGCGTCGTTTGTGCTGCTCGGCGACGATCTCCAGCAGGATGTCCATGGCACCCCAGTCCAGTACCCGCCATTTGCGACGGGTGAGCAGCCACACGATTGGTGGCAGCAACATGAACAACAGGCCCCAGAGGAGAATTGGATTGATGAAGGACACGGGCAGTCTCGTTCCTGTTTCAGCGGACGATATGAGTCAAGCGGGAGGTCATGTATTGGAATAATAATTCGCGGACACTGTGGCTGGTGTTGGCCAAGACGTATTCGGCGCCGTGTTTATCACAAAGTTCACGCAGCTGGTGTTGGCGTTGTTGCATTTTCTCTAGATAGCGACGGCGGATCTCTTTGGGTCGCATGCGCAGGGTGCCGGTACCTTCTAGGCCCTGGAAGTGGACACGTCCATCCAGGGGGAAATCGATCTCGACCGGATCGAGCACCTGCATCAGCACCACCTCGTGGCGATCGTACCGCAGTCGAGCCAGACCGTCGGAGAGTTGCTCCAAGTCGCACAGGAAATCCGAGAGCAGGATGACGATTTCACGTCGGCCATAGCGACCGGCCAGATCCCAGATGGGCTTGCGGATGTTGGTGCCGCGCTTCGGTTCGAGTTGCTCCAGTACCGAGGACAGGGTGTAGGTGCAGCCGAGATTGGAGGTGGGTGGGATGTAGTCGATGACGTTTTCGTCGAACACACCCAGGCCGATCCGGTCGCGGACGCGGGTGACCAGGTAGGCCAGACTGACGGCGATGTAGGCGGCGTAATCCAGTTTGCTCAAGCCATGGCTGCCGAAGCGCATGGATTCCGAGGCGTCCAAAGCCACCTGGCAGGTCAGGTTGGTCTCGGCCTCGTACTGTTTGATCATGTAGCGATCGCGTTTGTAGTACACCACCCAGTCGATGTGTTTGATGTCATCGCCGGGATAATATTCCCGATGACCGGCGAACTCGACCGAGAAGCCGTGGAACGGGCTCTTGTGCGCGCCGGCCTGGGTCCCTTCCACCAATCCCTTGGGGTCGAAGGAGAACCCGCTGATCGCCGAGATCGCCGCCTGGTCGAGATATTTCGCGAGAGATTTCAAGATGGCTCCTTGCTGCTTCGACTTATCAAGGCTGCTGTGGTTGGGATATCAATACAGCGAACACGGAGACACCGAGGGGGAACGACGACAAGGTGTCCTGCTGCGTGAGGTGGTTTGGGGGAATGGCGATAAGATGTCCTGCGTAACCGGACTTGCTGCCGATCTGGTTTTGCCATTGCGCCATTTCCCCCTGTGCGGTTCGGAACACTTCTCACATCAATGCTTTCCTGAAAAAGGCAACACGGCAGCATTTGCTGGTTACATACCGAAGATGTATCAATGATGCTATCAACATAACTCAGTGCCTCAGTACCTCGGTTCCTCTGTGTAAAAAAGCAGCGTAAGGGATGTGCCGTGGAATCAGCGGTGCATATATTCCAGCAGTTTGTCGACGATGATGTCCGAGGTGATGCCTTCGGCCTGGGCGGCGAAGTTGGGCGAGATGCGGTGGCGCATCACCGGGCGGGCGACGGCGTCGATGTCTTCGGTGGCGACGTGGTAGCGGCCGTGCAGCACGGCGCGGGCCTTGGCGGCCGAGATCAGCGACAGACAGGCGCGCGGCCCGGCGGCGATGTTGATCCATTGATTGATGAAATCGGGTGCTTCCTCGCGGCCCTTGCGGGTGCAGCGCACCAGATTGACAGCGTATTCCAAAATGTGGTCAGCAACCGGGACGCGACGGACCAGTTTCTGGTAGGTCTGTATCTCTTCGCCGTTGACCACGGGAACGATGTCTTCGAATTCGCCTGCGGTGACGGCGCGAGCGATTTCGACCTCGTCAGCGAATTCGGGGAAATCGACGAAGATATTGAACAGGAAGCGGTCCATCTGCGCTTCCGGCAGCGGGTAGGTGCCTTCCTGGTCGATGGGGTTCTGGGTTGCCATGACAAAGAAGGGCTTGGGCATGGGATAGACCGTGCCACCGACGGAGACCTGTTTTTCCTGCATGGCCTCGAGCATGGCGGCCTGGGTTTTGGGCGGTGTGCGGTTGATTTCGTCTGCCAGCAAAATGTTGGAGAACACCGGGCCGGGTAGGAATTTATAGGAACGGGCACCGGTGTCTGGGTCGTCCTGAATGATGTCGGTGCCGGTGATGTCGGACGGCATCAGGTCGGGTGTGAACTGGATACGCTTGAAATTGATGCCCAGGGCCTTGGAGACGGAGTTGACCAACAGGGTTTTGGCCAGGCCCGGTACGCCAATCAGCAGGGCGTGGCCACCGGCAAAGATACAGGTGAGGGTCTGCTCCACCACCTCCTGCTGGCCGATGATGGATTTACGGACTTCCTGCATGATGGCGTCGTGGGCTTGGCCGACCTGTTCCACCAGGGCCTGGTCATCGGCGGCGTTCATACGGCTACTGGCCTGCGATTTCGCTTCGTCCGGAATCAGGGTGCCCTGGCCACAGGCTTTGCAGGCTACTTCCCGTCCTGGTGGCAGCGCTTGCTTCAATTTGTAACGCTTGCCGCAGTGGTTGCAGGTCAGGTGAAAACTCATGATGACTCCTGTATGGCTGGGTGCCTGATGGCCGGAAGGAAGGTGACGTCCATGATCTGTTGTGACGTCCTGCGATATCCACGATGTGACCGGGGAAGAGGAGCCGTCGATCGTCGACGGTAGCCGTCAACAGCCCCCAAGATCTGAAGCGTGATACGTGACAAACCGGGCGCCGCCCAGAACCCAGAGGTTCAATCGTATCGGTCGGCGCCCGGTTTTGACTCTTACATCGAGGGGCAAGCCCCTCGGACCACGAAGCTGAGCCCGCAAAAAACAACTTTTACAACTCGAAGTTTTTGCGGGCTCAGCTTCTAATGAATGGCAGCAAGAGGGGTGTGCTCGTCGACCGTCGACGGCACGTTGAAGGTGGTTGCTGTGGCAGGAAGGATGATTCATTTCACGATCGCCGTGCCCAGGCTGAGCTCTGGTAGGGGGATACCCCAACTGTCGCCCAGATGCAGCTGGCAAAACCAGCCGCGGTGATTGTGCATGCGGATCAACAGCAGGTGTTCGCCCTCCTCCAGGCGCTGCGACACTACCAGTTCGCCGTCGTAGGCCTCCTCGTCGCAGACAGCTTGGCCGTCGATCCAGATCGAGGCTTTGCCGCTGCTGCCGGAGAGATAGCAGAAGACCTTGGCGCGCTCGCGCAGACGGAAGGGCAGGGCCAGGTAGCCCACCTGGTCGCGTCCCTGTCGTCGCAGGTTGTTCCAGTCGTTCGGTTTGACGATGCGGAATCGCTGGGATTTGCCACCCACGTCGTAGCTTTCGCGCAGCGGTTCGGCGCTGCGTTCGGGTTCCGGGGGGGCATCCAGGATTACCAATTCCTCGGTGTCGAAGGGGCCCAGCATGGCCAGGCGGCCCTGGTCCTGGCAGACGTTGAGGGTCTCCATGAACAAGCGGCGTTGCAGGTTCCGTGGGACATCCGCGTTGCGGAGTATCTCATGCACTTGTTCGTAGCGGCGTGGGAGATCCTGGGGATATTGTTTTTTTGCTAGGTCCAACAGGCGCAGGCCCAGTTCGCGCACGGTACCGAATTGTTCGGGGACCCGTTCCAGGGCGATGCGGTACAGCTCGACATCGTCCAAGCCCTGCTTCCCGGCGGCTTCCCGGTAGGCATCGATCAGGTTGGTGGCGATCCGGCTGTCGGCGGGCAGGTTGCGCAAGCCCAACAGCAGGTCGTCGGCAGCGATATTCTGTTGACGGTCGAGTTCGCCGATATCAATGGTCGGTAGATCGTAATCGCGCGCTAGTGGCAGCACCCCTCCGGGGCCGCGGCCATAGCGTAATTGGTTTTTCTTGTTGGTTTTGAAACCGTTCTGCAGCAGACCATCGGGATGCACCCAATAGGTGGTTTGACCGGGGCTGACTACGCCCATGCCGATCAATTCGGCGCCGTCTCCGATGTCGCCGAAATCCACCCGATCCAACGATTGCGGCGGTCGACCGGAAAACAGCCCCAAGGGCAGCAGCACGGCAAAGGGGCCATTCTGTGGGTCGCAGATTGGACTGGCGGCATCCAGGCGGAAGGACAGGCCGGAGCGGCCGCGGTCCAGGCGGATGCTACCGAGGGCCTGCTCGTTGATCGCTTCGCCGGGTTGGATCAGAGCGAAGAAGACGCTCAAGCCCCGCTTGCGGCGTGCGGCATTGATGCCATGGCCGCTTGCTTGCTGATCGAGCCGATCGCAAACCGCCTGGATTGCCATCAGATAGGCGTTGTCGCGAACATCCGGGGTTGTGGGATCGCACCGCAGTTGCTCGAAGGCTTCCAGGGCCTGCACGCTCAGCACACCGGCGACGCTATCCGAGCCGGCCGTGCGGCTGAGCATATCCTGCAGGAAGGTTTCGGTTTTTTCTCGGCCATGCAGCAGACGGTGATGACGAGCCCAGGCGGCCAGTTCGCTTCCCTGAGGGAAGAAGGCCTTGGCTTCCGCGTACAATTGCTCGCGAGCCTGATAACCGGCCTCGGTGAGCACCGATTCCTGGCGGATGGGATCGGCCGGCTGCCGTCGCGCCTGGCCGCGGGTCGGGCCACCAATGCGATAGGAACCGGCCAATCGGCCATTGATCCGCTCGGATATCTGCAAGTGCAAGCGCGGTATTTCTCCGGAGCGATAGTTTGGATCCCGGTCGGCACGCGGCATCATCAGGTGATAGGCGACGGTGTCGGCATCCAGACGTTGTTTCCAGCTGACAATGGCGCTGCGTCCGAAGGGCAGGCGGGAAGCCGCTTTGGCGGTGTCCATATTCCAGGTCGCGCCAATGTCGTTGTCGTGGCTGAACCAAGTGGCTAATACTTCCAATCGGGTGTCGACCTGGGCGTCACTGCGATCGCTGATCAGGAAACGCAAGTACAGCATCCGGTCGTCGTGGCCGAACTGGTAGCGATACTGGCGTTCGGGTTTCTGGCCATTGCGGCCGAACCAAAGGCCCGGTTCCGGTTCTTGTATCGGTAGCCAGCCTTGTTGTGGCCAGCCCAGGGCGTTTGGGTCGGTAGGCTTGGCAAAGGTTTCTGTGGCCATGGGTAGCTGGTCGGGACGGGCCCGCATCAGGCTGAGGTGATCGCCTGTCTTCACCAGGAAACTGTGATTGAGGACGGTTTCGACGTGGTCGTGGCGATCGTGGGCCAGGCGGCGGCTGTATTCCAGCCCCCATTTCTTATCGAAGATGTAAATAGTGTTGTCGACCAGGAGGAGCACGACCTTGCCGCGGTCATGTACGCTGATTTGGCGGCGACGGTCAATCTGCTTGATTTCCTTGATCAGGTCCTGGTCGTCGCTCAGGTCGAGGTCGCCATCTGCTGCGTGCCAGCGCAGGTTCTCCTTGTCCACCAGTAGAACACCGTGGCCTCTATCATCGACCACCACCCGGTTTAGTTTTTTCTTCTGTTTCAGATTGCCGATGGGGGCGATCAGATCCGGTTCCAGGTAGACGTTTTCCGCATCGTGCCAGAACCAGTTGCGGCCACTGTTGCGGCCAGCGTCCATGTCGGTGGTTTTTCCATTGCGGATATCGATACGGGTCAGCTTGCTGCCGCCTTGCAGCAGCACGGCGCTATCGATGCTGGTAAAGTGGCCACCATGAGCGCGACACGTCCATTGCTCGGAGCCATCCGTGCGGCTGTAGGCGCGATACTCGTTACGGCCACGGCGGCAGATCAGGATATCATCATGCAGGTGTTCTACGCGCGAGCGGTTGTCGATCTGGACTGATTGTTGTACTTCGTCATCAGTCAGGCCCTGGATGAACACCGTCCGGCCGACCTGGTAGGCGATTTCATCGCCAGCCAGACAGGCCGATTTGATTTCCTGTTGGTTCAACTGGATGTGGCAGAGTTCCTGTTGTTCGGGAACTTTTATGACACGCAACCGGTCACCCTGCCAGCTCAGGAGACGGTCGTCGATGCGCTGGTGGTTCGGGTAGGGAGTGTGCCAGATCAATTCCGGCGCGCGATAGACGCCCTGCTCGTCGCGGAAGCCCTCGCGCAGGCAGCCTACGGCCTGACTGTGGCGGTCAGTAACCAGACTGTATCCGGCCGTCTCCAACGGCAGAAAGGAGGGGTCGCGCCAGATGCTGGGAAGTGCCTGCTCGAACCAGAGCTCGTCGAAGCGGCTGAAGGAGACCTCGTGATGCGGACGGTCGATGCGGATGGCCGGGGTTTCCGGGGTTTTCCAGGCACGGGGAGTCCATTTATCGTCAGCCTGTAGCAGCGCCATGCCCTGTTCGCCCAGTAGGGTCCAGAGGCTGCCGTGTGCGCGCACCTGATTGGGGGTGAAGCCAGGGGTCAGCAGCAGGGGCTTGGCCTCGCCGCTGGCCAGGTCCAGGCGCAGAATGCCGCTGGGTACCGGTAGATAGGCGATACCAGCAACCAGGCAGCCTTCGCCGGTCAGGGCTTCGCCGGGAACGGCCCGCCGCCAGAGCAATGTCCCGTTTGCCGGATCCACCCGAAGCAGTCGGCTGCCGCGGTCATCGTGAATCGATACCAGCAGTTCGGATTCGCTAGCGCGGCTGTGGATGTAGCGCAGATTGTCACAGCGCCAACTCCAGCGCACGGTGCCCGACATGGTGGTCAGAGCGTACCACATTTTGACGCTGGGCAGATAGCAGACAACGTTGGGGCCGTAAACGCCGATGAAGCCGGGAGGATCATCGACATTGTCGGTGGAACGCAGGGCCAACGAACGAACCCAGTCGGGGCGCAGCGTTTCCGGATCCAGTTTGAACACGACGCCGGAACCGGTGTAGCCATACAGGCCGTCATCGGCGACCACGAAGCGGGTGTCGAAATATAATTGTGAGCCGACTCGGCCCCGATCAATGCTGTCCAGGGGGTAAACCGCGGTCAGCGCACCGTTGCTGCTGTCCAGCCGGCCCAGGGCGATTTGCACGGTATCGGAGTTGGCGGCATCTCGCAGCAGCACGAAGCAGCTGCCGAAGGCTTCACGCGGTGCGGCGAGGGGCTCCCAGTCGTGCTGGTTCAAATCTTCGAAGTCCCAAGCTTTGACGCCATGGCTGTCAAATGCCTGCAGTGTATTCTTGCCGCCGCCAGCGCTCGAGCGCAGGGTGATGATGGTACCGCCAGCGAAGGCGAGGGGGTGGGCGCTGTGTTTGACCGGATCGAGTCGGTACTGATGCACCCGCGGGCTGGTGTCCTGCCAGAGCACCTTGCCGACTCCGCTATCGATGGCCCAGGTGCTGCGGGTGTCACCCAATGCCAGGGTTTCGCCGAGTAGGCGCGGTTCATAGGGTTGTCGCCAGGCGGGGCGTTCACTGTCGGGATCGAGTTCATCGGGATGGCTGCTGGGCAGGGGCAGGATGCCAATCACGCTGCCGGGGCCGCCGCGTGCGCGGTTGTTCACCACCTCACCGATGAATTGCTGTTGTAGCCCCAGCAGGCTGGTGTCCTTGCCGCCGACACGTAGGCGGTCGATATGCATGCGTTCCGGGACGCGGGTACGGGCCTGGATCGGCATGTTGAGGGCGTCTTCGATACACAGCAAGGCCGCCAAGCCATCGCGGCGATCTTTGCGTTCCCCTGAGCGTAGCAGGGCATGAGCGTGTACCCGTGCGCGATCGAAATCGGCCCGGTCGATGCATTCGTCCAGGAGTTGCCGGTGCAGGGTGCGGCTGTCGATCAGACTGCCGAAGCGGACAATGATCGCCTCGAGTTCCTCAATATCGCCGCGTTGACTGGCGCTGTTGATACGATCGGCCAATCGCTCGCTGGCGTGGCTGCGTAGCGCCTGGGCGAGGCTGGGTTGACGTTGCAACATGGTTGCGAAGCGGTTGCCAAGGCTTTGCACCACCTGGTCCTGGCGCAGCTGCAGGCCGCTGTTGTCGCGGAGCAGTTCGAACAAGGTGGTGATGGTGCTGGGCTCGGTGGGGTCGCGTTGCAGGACCGCCTCGAAGCTGCGTAGCACGCGTTCGGCATCGGGATCGGCGATGAGCCGCACGGCGGTCCGCTGATACAATGCCAGGCTGTTGTCTGTCTGGGCAACATCATTGACATATTTTTCATTCAAGCGCGGAATGGATTGGACCAGGAGACACAGTTTGCGTGCTTCGGTGAATGCGGCGTGGCGGGTCAGCGTTCTGATGCGCTGCATGATGCTGCGAGCGAGATTGCTGCGCGTCTTGTCGTCGGCATCGGCTGGCAGACCTGCCACGGATAGTTGCATCAATTCCACGCATTGCGATATCTGGCCCTGGTCGGCAACGCTGTCTGCCAGGCGGTCGATGCGACGTTGGTCCTGCAGGAGCAGCTGGAGCAGGTCGGGGCCGCTGCGTTCCAGGATCACCAGGCCGAAGCGGCCACGTTCATCGTGCGGCAGCTGGTCGATGAGTTGCTCGAACAGTTTTCGCAGATCGTCCTGCGGATCCTGCGGATTGGGGCGCCACCGCTGTAGGGCCAATTCGATGAAACCGCGGGCGATGGCGTTGCCGTTGGGTGCATCGTGCCGACTGGCGTCGCGTAGCAGGCGTTCGAGCAGTTTCTGGTTGTCGGCATTGGTAAGGTCGTTCAGGCGCTGTTGCAGGGCCTGTTCGGCGGTATCGAGTGCTGCTGGGGCGATGATGGCGCAAGCGGGTGGATTCCGCTGGGCTTGCTGCGGGAGCGCTAGAATCTGGTGTTTCCCTCTATCGAAGGCGATACGCAGACTGGCACGACCGGGTTGCACCCACAGGCCGGAGACGGTTTTTGCGAGGACCTCACCATCCAGGAGGACCTGGGCATAATCATCGCCCAGGTGCAGGTAGTGTTCGCCTTTGGCGATCGCCTCCCAGCGCAGCGCCACCGACAGCTTCTGTCGGTTCTTGTCTGGCCACTCCCGCCATTCCAGTGTGGTGGTGCCGAGGCGTTGCTGCTTACCACGTACATTCAGGGCCTCGCCGGTTTCCAGGTCGTCCAGGTCCTGGCTGATGGTCAACTCGGTTGCCACTGTCTGATCGCCGGCTTGTTCCAGGCCGATATGCACGCACTGGTCCAGTAGCGTCTGCTGCCATTCGGACGTATGGCAGAGTCCGATCGCGAAGACCTGTACCACCAGGGCGAGGACGAGTTTCGGGAAATCGGTGCAATGACGTTGTCTGTTCATGGTGCCACCTCCCGCAGCAGCAGGGGTTCACCCCAGGTGGCATGGTCGCCGGTGGAGCCACCAGGGCCGAAATCAACCAGCAGGGTCAGCTGCTGGACGCCGCTGACGGGGACGAGTAAGCGGCGCGGCGCTTGCCGGGCGCTGGCTAAGAAGCTTTCGATATCCTTGCCGTCACAGCGGATGACAAAACGCGCTTCGCCGGCGCGGGTCAGGCTGATGTCGAAGCCGACGTCCACCACGAGCAGGCGATAGGCGGCGCCCAGGTCGAAACGGATCCAGGATCGGCTGTGCAGGGCAATGCCGTGCTCACGTGGCATGCCGGCCAGGCGGAGGGGACCACCGAAAAGACTGCGGTCGATACCGGGCTCGCGAACCAGGCGCAGATAGGGGGTTTGATCCTTGCCGGTCACGGTGAGTCCGGTCACGGGCTGCAGTGCTGGCCCGGCCACCAACAGCCGGGCCACTTGGCTTCGGGGAATGTTGATCAACTGGCCAAAGGCCTGAATCTGGCAGCTTGTGCGATCCAATCGCTGCAGCGTGCCGACGATGGCATCGCCAGCGTGCGTGATGGCGCGTACCTGCCCCTGGTCGGGGAGGAGGGAGCGCGTGGTGTTTGCCAGTTGCAGACGGTGGATTTTCCTGCGGGCCAGGCGGAGATTGCCGGCCTTCGAGTCCAGGCCCACTTCCAGCCAGGTTAGCCAACGTGGACTGCCGGCCACTTGGCGACCATCGCGCATGATCACCACCGGTGGTGTGCTGGTCGCAGCCGAAAGGCCTGGTTCCAGCGGGCCGAATTCAATGCTGCCAACCTGATTGGCTGGGATGGCGAATTCGACGCCCCAGCGCCGGATCGGAAAATCCTCGAGCCGGCTACTGGCACCAAGTTGACCGGTCAAGCGGGAGCCGTCGCGTAGATTCAGGACAGCGGTCTCACCAGTGGGGGGCGCTTCGTCCGGCAAGGGCCACAGAATCATGGCGACCTGGTTCAGGGGAAGACGCTTGGGTTCGCCCTGACCAACAAGCACCACGTCCTTGCCGTCAGAGCCGATTTCACCAATGAGCTGTCGACCATCGATAGGGATCAAGGTCGCCGCTGACGCCTGGCCGATCAAGGCAAACAGCAGCAGGCAAGACCAGGCGGGACGATAGACGGTGGACCGTGAACCCAAAGGGAACCTCCCTGTTCTGAATGATGAGTGGTCGTAATTCAGCGCTGATAAATCGGTAGATAACGGTAGGGAAGTGCGGCTGCCAGGATGGCGAAGCCGGTATCGTGGGTAGCGCCCCAGGCACCGTTGCTTCTCTGGGATTTCAGCAGCCAGGGCTCCAGGTACTTCATCCATTCGGCAAACTGCTTTTCTCCGGCGATGTACGCGGAGACGGATCCATAATAGGTGAAGTAGTGTTTGTGCCCGATCTGTTTGATCTCGTCGCGCAGTCCGCGCAGTAAACGCTGTTGGGCCTTGGTGCTGTAACGCGGGTCATCCTCGCCGGTAATGAACATGATGGTGGTACCGGCGGCTGAGGAGCCCATGTGGTTGTAGGCGAATTTCGTGCTGCGGTAACCATAAGTATTGGTTTGTTCGTTGTAGCGTGTCTTGATCAATTCGATGGCACGGGTGATGGTGTCTTCGGGGACATAGATGCCGGCTTCCTGGGCGGATTTGAGGGCCATCACCTGCATGACGCAGACGGAGGTGTCGCCGTCTTGCGGTACGGATTTATAGCCCCAGCCGCCTTTGGGTCCTTGGACCTGGATGATCAGGTCCACCGCCCGCCTGAGCACCGCAGCGATATCGCCACGCTCGTCGCGGTAGCGGGTCTGGCCCCAGACCTCCGACAGCATCAGCGTGGCCAGCGCTTGGCCGTACATGACCGGCGCCTGTTTGCTTTGTTCGGTGAATTGGATGATGCCGGTCGGTTTGGCCTGGGCGAGGATCCATTGCACGCCTTTGCCGACCACATGGCCGTAACGGCCTTCGCCGGGCAGGTTGCCGCGGGCCATCAAGCCCAGCAGTGCCAGAGAAATCGCGCCGACATTCTTGCCGTAACCTTGGCTTTCCCAGGAGCCGTCTGCCTCTTGCGTATTGGCCAGCCAGGCCAGACCACGATCGATGGCTTGGTCCAGCTCGGGAGAGATGTCAACCAAGTTGTCGGCGGCGCTGAGCGGCCGTGTGCCGAGCAGGCACAGGCAGGTCAGAATGGGAATCAGGAGTCGGGATGGTCGATACATGGCATCACTATCTGCTGGGATCAGTTCTCTAAGGCGGTTGACAGGGCAAGGAAGTAGGCCTTGGCCTGCATCTCATAAGCTGGCGGTGCGGGCTCCTGCAGGCCTTGCATCATGCTTTGTCTGTTTTTTTCAGTGAAGACACCGGCCCAGCTATCGTCCTGCTTGGTGTTGCCCAGGGCCAGGGCGTTGTCCATCAGGTTGGGTTCGGTCATTTCCTGATCGGTGTCCATTGGCGGTGGTGGCATCTGTTGTTGTTGTTGTTGTTGTTGTTGTTGTTGTTGTTGTTGTTGTTGTTGTTGCATCTGCTGCATGGCTTCTTCGTTTTGCTGCATGGCTTCTTCGAATTCGCCTTGTTGCATGGCATCCATGGCCTGCTGCATGGCATCCATGGCTTCTTGCGGGGCCTGCATTTCGCCGGCTTCGGCCATCAATTCGTTCTGCTGGGCAGCGAGGTCGTTGAACTCCTGGTCCATCTGCAGGTCTTCGCCGTCCCATTCATCGGCGAAGTCCTCCATGGCCTGATTCTGCATCTCCATCTGTTGCATCATCTCCTGCATGGCGGGATCCATCTGCTGCTGCATCTGTTCGGCCATTTCGGCAGCTTCTGGATCGAGCGCCTGCTCCATTTGCTGCAACTGGTCCAGCAGTTCCTGCTGTTCACCGGCGGCATCCATCAGGTCGCCGTCTTCCAGCTGCTCGGCAATGTCACGGGCCTGCTCGTCGGCCTGTTGCAGGTCGTCCATTTCTGCGGCATCGTCGGTATTGGCGGCGTCTTCGTTCAGTTGTTCCAGCATGTCGGCCAACTTCGCCTGCTCGTCGGCCAGCTCCTCACGGGTTTCGGTGCTGGGCTCTTCGCCCTGCAGTTGCTCCTGGGCCTGCTCGCGGGTCTGCTCCTGCAAGGATTCCAGTTCATCGCTGATGCGCGATAGGCGATCCAGCAACTCGGCGCGCTCGGCTTTCTTTTTGGCTGCGGCGCGTGCTTCCAGCAGCTTCTCGCTTGCCGCCCCCTGAGCTGATCGGGCCTGGCGGACGTGTTGCCGCTCGGTGGTCATCTGGGCTTGTTCCAGGGCCTGGACCGCCATTTGCAGGCCCTGGTGATCGGCGGTGTCGATGTGGGTCAGGACATCGTCGACCTGCGTCAGGGTGTTGGCATCCAGCACCCCGGATTGCTGCATCAACAGGCGCAGCTGATTCACATCGGTGCCAAGATTGGCGACTTGGCGCTGCAGGCGCCGGTTGAGGGCATCCTGATGTCGCAAGAGAAGCTTCACATCACGCCCATCAGCGGCGACCAGGCATTGGTCGCCGAAGCCGAGGAGTAGTGCAGTGAGGACGAGATTACGGCTGATCATGGAAGCTACCTCCCTGTCACGATCAAAACGAATACGTGGGTAAGACTGTGACAGCTTCGGCTACGTAGTTAATTAGTCCAATTTTGGTAAGACCACAAGGGGTGTGACGTGTTGGTGTGGTCATATCGTTCTGATGCATGTGTTGTGCTGCTATAAGGACCATTTGTAATCGGTTATAAAATGAACAACGGGAAAAATATTTCTGAAACCAGGCCGATCTAGCTGGCTGGTTGATGGAAAAACACTGTGTGATGGGCATGGTCATACCAGTCGGCGCCGTGTTGTGTTTTCCGACAAGACGCCAGGTGTTTGTTGGCATGCTTTGAGTGTGGTGGCACAGACCAGCGATTGTGGCTGAGCACAAGTGATCTAAGAACAACAAATGCAACGATCCTGGCTTCTGCTGCTGTTCCTGCTGTGCGCTTGCGAACCCGAGCGCGAGCCCTTGTCCCAGGCACGAGTCTTGGCTGTGGCTGCGGATCGGGTCGAGTATTTGGATCTGGCCTGGGGGCCGGCGGTCCAGGCGGTGCCACCCGACGCGCCCGATCCGGCTACTGGCAATTTGTACTGGCAGGTCTACTTCGAATCGGCGCCGGATGGCGGCGAGCGGGTGATGCTGGTCAATCCCTACAGCGGCTGGGCGCGACCGGCGCCGTCGGATCATGCCCTGCGGACGATGCTGTTTCCGGTAACGCCACGGCAGGCAGCGCGTCGCCGGCCGGTCCGGGGGAGCTGGATCCTGGTGTTGGATACGGTAGCCGCCGATGAACAGCCCGACGACTGGGGTCAGGAGGTGACTCGCTTGAACCAACTGGCCAGCTTGACCTCGTTATATCCGCTGTTTTCTATTCGCCGGGCACGCGATGGCACCGTGCAGTTGATCTACGGCTGGCATGCTGAGGGCGGCATTCCCCGCCTGGAAGGTGTGCATGGATGGGTGCGCAATCGCACTGACTATGAGGATCTGCAGTGGGTCGATCTGGCCGGTCGGCCGAACCTGGCCAGCGATAGGCCGCCGGAGCAGCCGACCAGGGCTGCGCGCTGACAGAACATCCGCGTGTTGCACCACTGCATGCCTATCAGTAGAAGGGGCGCTCTTGTGTTGGGGTGACCACTGCCGTTGGTTCCGCAGCCCGGTTGGTCGCGTATTTGCTACAGGAGTGTCTGCATGGTCATGAGTATCCGCATCGAGCGTTGTCCCAATCCCAAGTTGGCTATCGGTCAGATCGGTGGACATGTCAAATCTGGCATTAAGCATCCCCTTGGCGAGCGGACTGGCCATCCGATGGCCTTGGTGTCGGCCCTGCCGCTGGCACCGGATTCGGATCAGATGGTGCTGACCTTTCTGGATCGCTCCTCACCGGTCGACAGTTTCGACTACAGGCCCGCCAGCGGCGATAATGCGGTGTTGCTCGTGCCGCGTGAGCAGATCGGCATCTCCATCGTCAAGGGCGTGTGTCCTGGTGATTGGCGGGGGGCCAAGGTGGTCCTGGGCGAGGAGATGGAGGAGCCGACGAACCTGGATGTGGATCCGACGGGTTTGGATCTGGCCGCCTCCGATGCCTGGGTGGATCTGGTTGATGAGATTGGCTGCGATTGCAGCAAGTACGGTGGGTACCCCTTGTGGGCCAACGCGCCATTGGACGTGGACGAAGTGATGGGCAAGCCGATGCACTTCCATCATCGGATCACTGGCGACATCGTCGATTTGGCTCTGGGCGAGGGCTATGTGCTCTACGTCTTTGTTGCTGAGGACGGTCGCGATGGCTGTGTGTTGTGGCAACGGTCTGGTGGTGGCGGCGAGCAGACCTATTCGATGTGGGACTGAGTGCTATGACCATCCTTGAAAAACGCGCCCTGGGTGAGACCTTCACCATGCTCACCTGCTACGATTATCCGACGGCTCGTGCTTACGATGATTCCGACATCGACAGTTATCTGATCGGTGATTCCGTCGGCACCAACGTGCTGGGCTATCGCTCGGTGCACGAAGTGACGCTGTCTGACATCATTCATCACCTGAAGGCGGTGCGCCGAGGCGTGAACAGCCGCAAGGTGATCGTTGCCGATCTACCTTACCAGACCTACCGAAGCGGCGAGGAAGCGATCGCCAATGCCCGCGAGCTGACCGGGCGCGGTGCCGATGTGATCAAGGTGGAAGGTGGTGCCGAGATCGCGCCGGTGCTGCAGGCGATGGTCGCCGATGGCCTGGTGGTGATGGGCCATGTCGGTTTCCAGCCGCAGATTTTGCAAGGTGGCAAACACAGCGTGGTGGGTGCGCTGCATGAAGATGCTAAACGCGTGTTCGACGATGCGGCTGCCCTCCAGGAAGCCGGTGCCTGTGGGGTGGTGGTGGAATGCGTGCCCGAGATGGTATGCAAGGAGATCACCGAGCGCCTGCACATCCCGACCATCGGCATCGGCTCCGGCAAATACTGTGATGGCCAGGTGTTGGTGAGCACCGATCTGTTGGGCTGGTACGATTTGCCCTACCGCTTTATTCGTCGGTATGCCCGCTTTGCCGATCAGGCCACCGCTGCTGCCAATACCTTCGTCCGTGAGGTGCGGGAGCAGACTTATCCGGCGCGCAATCACGGCTTCCGGATCCGCAAAGAGGAGCTGGAGGCCTTCCGGGCCAGCCTGCCGTGAGTGCCGGGCGTTTTGCGCCCTCGACCACCGGCTTGGCGCATCCCGGCACACTTCTGTCGGCCTTGCTGGCCTGGTTGGATGCGCGCTCGCGTGGCCTGGCTTTTGTGCTCCGATTGGACGATGCCGATCCGCAGCGTTGCCAGGCCGCCTACTCAGAGCGTATGCGTCGGGACCTGGGCTGGTTTGGCTTGGACTGGGATCAGGAGCAGTCGCAGCGCGAGCGACAAGGAGCGCATGAAGCGGCCTTGGATCGTCTCGCTGAGCGTGGCTTGCTGTATGCCTGCCGCTGTTCCAGAAAATCGATTCGGGCTCACGGCCAGCGTACGCCCGATGGCGGTTGGCAGTATCCCGGCACTTGCCGCGAACGGATCGTGCGCGATTGGCGGCAGCAGTTGGATGCCTTGCGTGTTCGCTTGCCGGCGGGTCGCATTGTGGTCCAGGATGAAACGGCTCAGGATCTGAGCGACGACCCGACGGTGAGTTTCGGTGATCCGGTGCTGCGCCGTCGGGATGGCGCTGTTGCGTATCAATTATCGGTGATCGTGGACGACCATGATGCTGGCGTTTCACGCGTCATCCGTGGTCGCGACCTGGCCGCGCACACGGCAACGCAGTGTCGACTGCAGGAATTATTGGATTTTCGGCGGCCGGCGTATCGGCATCATTTTTTATTGCTGGAACCGCAGGGTGAAAAGCTTGCAAAATTCCACCAGTCCGTGCAGTTGGACCACTTGCGACCGCGATACCAGGCCGACGAACTCTGTGGCATTTTGGCGCATCTGGCCGGGCTCTTACCGGCTGTACAGCCCTGCACGCCGCACGATCTGCTTACCGAATTTGTCTGGGAGCGTGTGACCATGACGGATCGGGCCTTGGCCTGGGACGGCCAATCTTTGGAGTGGGGACATGTCTGAGGTCGAACTCCTCTCTGGCACCTATCAGTGGCTGACCCCGGCGGCGCCGGCGGCGATTGCTATATTCTGCTGTGCACCGCTGCCCGTGCTCCTGGACCGGGCGTTGCCACGGCCCGGCCGCGCCCGCTTTGCGCAGCTATGCGACCCGAAAGGCCAGGTGGTGGATGAGGTGGTGGCGCTGCGGCTGCAGCCGGAATTATTGGAGATCCAGTGTCACGCTGGTCCAGGCCAGCGCCAAGCCATCGAGGCCTGTCTGGCGGCCCATGGTCTGAAGCCAGCCGATGCCCAGATCAGCGATCCCTTGTGGAGCGAGGCCGCGCGTATCGCCCACAGTGCGGCTTTGCCCTATGTGCTTGGGCAGAAGCCGCTACCAGCTGGATTCCAGCGAGACTATTTATTCCGCGAGCCCTTGGTTTTATTGACCGGTCCGGCCAACGCTGGCAAGAGTTCCTTGTTGAATCACTGGGCCGGCCATCAGCGTGCCCTGGTCCACGATCGTCCCGGTACTACTCGCGATCTGGTCTGGGTGGACGTGGAATGCCAGGGTTGGCGTTTGCGCTTGTGCGATTCCGCCGGCCTGCGTGGCACCGCCGACCACATCGAAGCCGAAGGCCAGGCCCTGGTCGCCCAGGCTCGTGAGCGCGCTGATCTGGTTCTGTTTCTCGACCCCGTCATCGGCGAGCATGATATTGCACCAGGGCCTGATGATCTGGTGATCCGCAGTAAAGTGGATCTGGCGCCTGAGATCACTGGTTGGGCCAGCCCGGAATATCATCCGGAAGCGGATCGTCTGTTGGACGCCCTGGCCGAACAGATCTTGGCCCGTCTCAGCCTGCCCGCGTGAGAGGGTGCGCTGTCCAGGTAAATGGGCCTACCTCGGCTTATGGGCACCTCTCTAAACTCAGGTCGAGCCAGGCGCAGACGATTTTTGGTCCTGCCAAGGCGCTGGGGCTGAAGGAATAGCAGGGCTATTTCGAGGTTCCAGCAACGCAGGCAGGGCCGGAAAGCGCAAGTCTGGCGAAGTGCCTGAGTTTATAGAGGTGCCCTTATGCCTTTTCTGCTAGCCAGGTGAGATACGGATGATGGCGCGCGGGAGGGGTCGGCTGTTCCGATGGGCCGCCCAGCCAGATGGCGGCGATCAGCATTTCGGTATCCGGGTTCAGACCCAGCCAGCGCTGCGTTGCCGTCAGACGGAATGGTTTGCCGGTGCTCCAGAAACCGCCCGGGCCGCGAGCTTCGGCGGCGAGCAGGATATTCTGGACGCCCGCAGCACAGGCCTGGATGTCTTCGAATTGTCGCAGCTGGTCGTCGTTGTTCTGGCAACTGATCAACCAGCATCCCGTCGACGGTCGATATTTTTTTTCTCGCCGCAGCTGCGACAGCTGGCGGCGCTGGCGCGGTCCACCTCGGGAAGGGGTGCAGCCCCTAGAAGAAAGAGCGAAAACCGGGCGCCGACCGATACGATCGAGCCCGTGGGCTCCGGGCGGCGTCCGGTTTGTAAACTCGGCGAGTCTCTGCACTGCTGGCTGTTCCAGGGCGATGCAGCGCCAGGGCTGGGTCATTTTATGGTTGGGGGCCCAGCACAGCAATTCGGCCAACTCGGCGAGTTGCTTGCGGGGGATCAGCTGGCCATCGAAACGGTGGTGGCTGCGGCGCTTGCGGATCAGCAGGTCGATATCCATTCCATCAGCATGGGCAACGACGGGTCAGTCGAAAGACAGGGCTTTAGCCGGCTTCGACACTCGGGCAGTCGCGACGTATGGTGCAACTGGCACAGTGGGGTTTGCGTGCCGTGCAGGTGTAACGGCCATGCAGCAGCAGATAATGATGCGCTTCCACCAGGTGCTTTTTCGGTGTGCGGCGTAGCAGCACGCGCTCGGTTTGTTCGGGTGTGCGGGTCTGGCAGATGCCCAGGCGCTTGGCCACCCGGTGAACGTGAGTGTCGACTGCGATGGTCGCTTCGCCAAAGGCGCAGTTCAGGACGACGTTGGCGGTCTTGCGGCCGACACCTGGCAACGCTTCCAGGGCGGCGCGATCGCGGGGGACCTCGCCGTGATGCCGGTTCAGCAATTGGCGGCAGAGAGCGAGCAGATTTTTGGCCTTGTTGTTGTAGAGCCCGATGGTGCGGATATTGGCGATCAATTCGTCCAAGCCCAGGTCCAGCAGCTGTTGCGGGGTGTTGGCGCGGGCGAACAGCAGCGCGGTGGCTTTGTTGACCGAAACGTCGGTGGCCTGGGCCGAGAGCACCACCGCCACCAGCAGTTCGAAGGGGGTGGCGAAGGTCAGCTCGGGCTTGGGGTCGATGTGCCTGGCCAGGGTGTCGAACATGCGCGCAATGGCGCGGGCATCGCTGGGACCGTCGTGCTCAGGCATGGTGCGGGGATTCCGTGGATTCGTGCAGGCGACCATCGGCCAAAATGCGGATATCGTGGCAGCGTTTGGCAACGGCGTTGTCGTGGGTGACCAGGACCACGCTGGAGCCGGCTTCGGCGGCCAATTCCAGGAAACAGTCCAGCACCCGGCCGCCGGTACGGGGGTCGAGATTACCGGTGGGCTCGTCGGCCAGCAGCAGCGGCGGTTGCAGCAACAGGGCGCGGCAGATGGCGACTCGCTGGCGTTCGCCGCCGGAGAGCTGGTCGACCCGGCGGTGGCCAAAGCCGGGCAGACCCACCCGCTCGAGCAGGTGTTCGGTCCGGTTGCGCAGCTCCTGGTTCAAGCGCTGGCCGGCACAGCGTGCGGCCATCAGGATATTTTCACGGACATCGAATTCCGGTAACAGGTGGAAGCCTTGGAAGATGAAGCCGATCAGGCGACCGCGAGCATGATTCCGCGCCCGGCCCTGCACATTGGTGACCATCACGTGGTCTATGGTGATGGTGCCGCTGTCGGGCTGATCCAGTAGGCCCAGCAGGTTGAGCAGGGTGCTTTTGCCGGTGCCGGAAGCACCACACACCGCCAGCACGCGCCCGGCTTCCAGTTGCAGGTGTAGATCCTGCAACACCGCTTGGCCTGGATAACTTTTACACAATTCCTCGACCAGCAGGCGCATCAGCCGGCCTCCCGCAGGGTATGGACCGGGTCCACCTGGCTGGCTCGAAAGGCGGGCCAGAGCACGGAGATCAGGCCGATCAAACAGGATAGGCCAATAAAGCCGAGGGGGATCAGCGGATTCCAGCTGATGGGTGCTTCGGGGGTGTAGATGACGTCCTGTGGAAACAGTGGGAAGCCGACGAAATCGCTGAGTGGATTGAGAATGGCGAGAAAACCCCAGCCAAGTGCCCAGCCCAAAAGGCCGCCAACCAGGCAGCAGATCACGCCGGCAGCCAGGAAGGTGCCAAGGATGCTGCGGCGGCTGGCGCCCAGGCCCAGCAGTACCCCGATGTCGTGCCGTTTTTCGGCAACCAGGGTGCTGAAGACGGCGAAGAGGATGAAGACGCACATCAATTGGATCAGGATCATCATCAGCGAGACCACTCGGCGCTGGACGCGGAGACTTTCCACCAGATTGCGACTGCCCAGTTGATCCCAGGCAGCCAGATACCAGCCGCCCGGAGCGACCCGGCGCACGGCTTTGCGACCGGTGGTCAGATCGACCCCCGGCGCCAGTCGCAAACGGTAGCCGCTGACGGCGTCGTCGCGCCACATCCCGGTGATGCGTTGGCCGCTGGCCAGGGGGACGACGATGCTGGTGTTGTCGAAGACCAGCACGCCGGTGCCGACGGTATCGCTGATTTCGACCATGTCCTTGCCGACCACGCCGCCCAGGCCGTTGGGGATGATCAGGCGCATGGGCTGTCCGACGGGCAGGTGGCCGTAGAACTTGCTGTAGATCAGTTCGCGCCCGGCGATGGCGCCCGGTCGTGGTTGTTGCAGTGGGAGACAAGAGAGGGGCATGGCCGTCAGCTGCGGGAGCAGGCCCATGCCGGTCCAGGCCAGATGCGCCCGCCAGGTGGGGGTCAGGAAGCCGCTGCCGCGTTGTTCGGGGGCCAGATCGGGAGCCTTCAGGTCTTGTACCGGGGCCGGGTGGAGCCACTCGGGCTGGAGACGACCGATGGCGATGTCCTGCATCAGATTCACGCCTTCGGCCTGCACACCGATCACGTGCTGGGCCTGCTCGCGGTGATTGCGCGCCGAGACCGGGGTCATGACCGCGAAATTGCTGGCGAAAGGCGCCATGCCGGCAATTTCCGGCTGTGCGACCAGGGCGGCTTCCAGCTCCGCGTTCCGTGGCGCGGCGTAGGGCGCTTGCAGTACCAGGTCGCTTTCGGTGGCACGCACCTGCCGATAGGTCACCTCGACAAAGCCGTGCATCACGCCCAAGGCGACGATGGGCAGCCACACGGTGAGGGTCACCGCGGCCAAGGCCAGCCAGGCATTGCGACGGGTACGCAGATAACGGGTGGCGAGGTGCCAGACCAACATGAGCAGCATGGTGGGCCGGTGAGAGAACCGGCAAGGCCCTGGCGGTAGACGCTTCGGAGTACCGCTTCAGGATGCCTGGCCATGCAATATCAGACCGATGCCGCCCTGGTGGTCCTGTCCGGGGGCCAGGATTCCACCATCTGCCTGGCCTGGACCCAGGCCCGCTACCAGTACGTGCACACTATCACCTTCGATTACGGCCAGCGGCATCGCATCGAGTTGGATGCCGCCACCGAGGTGGCCCGACGTGCCGGGGTGCCGCACAAGTTGCTGACGGTGTCCAGTTTGCACGAGCTGGGCGGCAATGCGCTGACTGGCGATGAAGACGTCCGCGACGGGGTCCGGGCCGAGAACGGCCTGCCCAATACCTTTGTTCCGGGGCGGAACCTGATCTTCTTGACCCTGGCTGCCGCCTATGCCTATCAGTTGGGCATCACCGAGCTGGTGACCGGGGTGTGCGAGACCGACTTCAGCGGCTATCCCGACTGTCGGGAGAGCACCATGCAGGCGCTGCAGGCGAGTTTGTGTGCCGGCATGGATGCCCCGTTCCGGATCCACACCCCCTTAATGTACCTGGATAAGGCGGCCAGCGTCCAACTGGCCAGCGAACTGGGCGCGCTGCCGCTACTGGCTTACAGCCACACGTGTTACAACGGTGCGGTCCCGCCTTGCGGCGCCTGCCCGGCGTGCAAGCTGCGGGCACGCGGATTCCAGCAGGCCGGTGTCACTGATCCCCTGCTGGAGCGCTTGAATAGCGAGGGGGCCTGATGCGAGCGGTCATACAGCGAGTCAGCGAGGCCAGTGTCAGTGTGGGTGGCGAGGTGCGTGGCGCCATTGCTGCCGGAATGCTGATCCTGTTGGGCATCGAACCGCGCGACGGCGATGCCGATGTGCAGTGGCTCTCGCGTAAAATCGCGCATCTGCGCATCTTCGCCGATAAGGCCGGCAAAATGAACAAGGGCGTCAAGGATATCAGTGGCAATATCCTGGTGGTCAGTCAGTTCACCCTGTTCGCCAGTACCAAGAAGGGCATGCGTCCGGCTTTCATCGGCGCTGCCGATCCGGCGCATGCAATCCCCCTGTATGAGCAGTTCGTCGAGCGCTTGTCGGCTGAAATCGGTCAGCCGGTGCAGACGGGGGAATTCGGTGCCGAGATGCAGGTGTCGCTGCAGAACGACGGCCCGGTGACGCTATTGATCGATACCAAGCGACGAGAGTAGTGGTTATGGTGCCAGCCCGCGTTGCTCAGGCGGCCGATCAGGGTGCTCTTACCGTCGTCCACCGAGCCGATGGTGACGAAGCGCAGTAGCTCCTTGGTCTCGTGCTTGGCGAGGAAGGTTTCGATGTCGGATTCGATCAGGTCGAGGTCATGCATGACGCGTCCCTCAGAGGTCGAATTCGGCACGAATCCGATAAGAGCCAGGCGAGCGCGTCCAAGCGCGAGGACCTGCGGTCCGCACCTCCGACCGAGGCCGTGGGACCGGAGCCCGGCTGGCGGGTGCGACGGATGTCGCGAGGGGGCAACGCCCCCTCTGAGGGAGACGTCATGCATGGCAGGGGGTCCGACAATGGGGCGTTGGTGATGGTCTGGGTAGCTCGACAAACTCAGGAGCGAGTTTGTAGCGGTCCCTATTCAGTTCGGGAGCTGGCCGCGACAGGAGCCGCGTGGTAGCGTTGGCTATCGGAAAGAGCTCGCCTGTCGTCTCCATATTGCGGAAACTGAACACTCGCTCTTTGGCGCGGCTGCGTTTCTCGTCGCGGCGCGCGCCGCCGAAAGCGATCATCTCGCGGAACTTGAAGGTGGTATCGACGTGCAGCAGCGGAAAGGGCAGCGGCGCCGGGTAGAAAGCCTTCTGGGCCAGATGCAGCATGATCATCGAGTCTTTGCCGATGGAGAACAGCATCATCGGATTGTCGAATTCGGCGGCGACCTCGCGGATGATGTGGATGCTCTCGGCTTCGAGTTGCCGGAGATGGGTGAGCGTGTAGTCGTCGAGCACGGCAGCGGTATCCTTCAGGGGCCGCTGCCAACCGGGGGCTAGCGACCGGGTGTTTTTGAAAACAACAGAATAAGACGCTCCGGATCTCCCGTCTCCAATACTGGCTTGCAGCCCACCTCATAAGCGAAGGACATAGCTCGCGCCGTCGCCTGGGCGCGTTCGGCTTCATCGCCGTGATAAGCGGGGCCTTTGGCCAGCACCAGCACCCCACCGGGAGCCAGCAGCCCCTGGCATTCGCGCAGCAACTGATCGGCCTGGGCCACCGCTCGAGCGGTGATCATCTGGCAGCGGCCGTGCAGATCCGGCGCTGCCGAGGCCGATTCGCTGCCACGAAACTGCCTGGCTTCGGCGTTGGTACAGCCGGTCAGGGTGATTGCCTGCTGCAGAAAGGCGACCTTGCGACCACGGCTGTCCACCAATACCCAGCGTGGTTGTGGGTGCATGGTCATCAGCGGCAGGCCGGGGTAGCCACCACCGGAACCCAGGTCCAGGCAGAGGGCATTGCTGGGCAACTGCTGCCACAGCGGTAGCTGGAGGAAACTGAGCGAATCCAGCAGATGTTGCTTCAGCCAGTCGCGAGTGCTGTGGATGCGGGTCAGATTCATACCCTGATTCACGCCGTGCAGATGGCTGTAGATGGCTTCGAAGCGGGCTCGGTGCGCTTCCGGATCGGGCAGCCTCAGGGCCGTACACCGTTCGCGGAGCCAGTTCCAATCTTCGCTGGCAAAGGTAAGCAAAGGGTGGTCTTCGGGATTCAGGCTGATGCGTTCAGGCACCGGGATGCTCCAGGTCTGGTCGTCGTTGCCGGGTGCGGGCCTGCCGCTGTAGGGCTCGCCAGGCCTCGATTTTCCCGTGATCGCCGGAACAGAGCACGTCGGGTACCTGCAGGCCACGGAATTCACGGGGTTTGGTATAACAGGGATGATCCAGTTCGTTGTCGGTAAAACTGTCGGCGGCGGCGCTCTGATGGTGGCCCAGGGCGCCCGGAAGCAGCCGGACCAGGCCGTCGATCAGGGTGAGGGCCGGTAGCTCGCCGCCGGAGAGTACGTAGTCGCCGACTGAAAACTCCTCCGGTTGGTACAGCTGCACGATGCGTTCATCGATGCCCTCGTAGTGCCCACAGAGGATGCACAGCGCCGGTTCTTGGCTGAGTTCCTGGAGCCAGGCCTGGTCCAGCCGACGGCCTTGGGGACTGGTGAGGAGCAGACGATGGTTGCCGATGTCAGACTGGATGCCGTCCAGACAGGTGGCGATCGGGGGGGCGGCCAGAACCATGCCCGGGCCACCGCCGAAGGGGCGGTCGTCGACCGTGCGATGCCGGCCACCGACGAAATCCCGCGGCGTACGAGCCTGGATGTCAACCAGGCCCCGTCGCTGCGCGCGACCGACGATGCTGGCGGTACAGTGCTCCTGAATCAGCTCGGGGAACAGGCTGACCACGGCGATGGTACAGGACTGGTGCATGATTGGGATCCTGCGGCGCTCGCTTGTCTGGTCCAGGCGGCAGAGGTTTTTTCAATTCAGAGGGAGCAAGGCCCCCCCTCTGATTCAGCCTTCCCATTGCCAGCCTGGAAACGGTACTGTAGCATCCCTGCATGACTGACGAAGCGGACCAATCAGCTGACATCGGGGACTCCGGTGCCGTACTCGCGCTGCTCGGCGTCAATGGATGGGTCATTGGTGAATGTCATGCCCTCGGTGCGGGCGATGACATCGTCATCGGCCGCAGCCGATCCTGCGACATAAGCCTGCGGCGCAGTCCTCAATACCTGTCGAAATCGCGCTATGACCGCGACAACGATCACGACTTCAATACCGTCAGTCGACGACATGTGCACCTGACGGTGATGGAGGCCGACTCGGTTCGTGTTGAGGACCTGAGCACCAACGGCACCTATGTCGATGATGTGTTGATCTCCGATGCCTTGGACATCAATCCACGCGAGTCGTCGGTGAATATCCGCCTCGGCACGCGGGAGTGCTACCAGGTCAAGCTGCTGAGTGACGACGAATTCCAGGCCAAACGTCACGAGCACGAGCAGCACCTGCAGGACTGTGCGCACAAAGCCAAAGCGCCCGCTGGTGACAACGAAGCGGAGCCTGAAAGCGTCGATGGTCCCACCCTGGAGCCCGGGGAAGTGCCGTTGGCCGACATCGTCGAAGACGAGGCCCATGACCAGACCGAAAAAGCCGACTGATTGAGAAAGACCGGACTGAGCCCTTATGAATGATCTCGCTTTTCAAGGATTCAACCTGGGTGTCCGCCTGGACCCCGATGTCTTGACGGAACTGATTTACGGTGGTGAGCAGGAGCGGGACCGGAGCCGCGACCCGAAGGCTCAGGCCGATTACGAGCACACCTGCGCCCTGCGCGAACTGCAGGTCTACCGCCTGATGCGTTCCATCGTCAGCGAATACAACCAGAAGAGCAAAGGGCGCCGGGAGCGCCTGAAGCTGGTCGAAGAGGGTGACGGGCTGGTCCTGGAATTCGTGGGATAGGCTGGCTTCGCTTCAGCAGACACTACGGGTTCACCTTGGCCGAATGAACGGCCGTTTACTTGCTCGGACCCAAGTTCCACTAACCTGACGCTCCTGCCAACCGCGCACATTCGGTGCGCGGTTTTTGCTGCCTGGAACATCCGCCCATGCGTCTCAAGCGCCTCGAAACCTATGGCTTCAAAAGCTTTGCCGATCGCCTGACCTTCGATTTTGAGCCGGGTATCACCGCCATCATCGGCCCCAACGGCTGCGGCAAGTCCAACGTGGTGGATGCCATCAAGTGGGTGGTTGGCGAACAGAGCGCCAAAGCCCTGCGTGGCGGCGAGATGTTGGACGTGATCTTCAACGGTTGTGCCACCCGTCGGCCCATGCCCCTGTCCGAGGTCACCCTGACCTTGGAAGACATAAACGTCATGGGGCAACAGGAGGACATCGCCATCACCCGGCGACTGACCCGCGAAGGCCAGAGCAGCTACTTCATCAACGGCAGGTCGACTCGCCTGAAGGACATTCGCGAGCTGTTGATGGGGACCGGCATCGGCACCAGTGCCTACTCCACCATCGAGCAGGGGCGTATTGGTTTCATCTTGGAAGCTTCGGTCAAGGAGCGTCGCCTGATCTTGGAGGAAGCCTCCGGTATCAGTCGCTACAAGTCCCAGCGCAAGATCGCCCTGCGCAAGCTGGATCGGGTCAACGCTGATCTGGAACGCATTGGTCAGGTGTTGAGCGAGGTAGAAAAGCAGCTGCGCAGTGTCCGTCGGCAGGCCGAGAAGGCCTTGCGTTACCAGGAGCTATCCGAGCGCCTGCGTGAGCTGCGTTTGGTCTTCGCCCTGGAGGAATACGGCCGACTGCACCAGCTCTTGGCGGAATTGCGGAAAGCCATTGCCGCCTGCCAGGACCAAGAAGGTGAATTGGCCGCCAAGCTGGCGGAGTTGGATGCGGTGCTCAGTGAGGCCGACGGTCGTATGGCGGAGCTGGATGAACAGATTCGTAGCCAGCAGCAGGAACGTGCCGACGTGCAGAGCCGTCGCGATGTGGCTGCGGCCCAGGCCAAGGACGCCAAGAATCGCCTGGTGGAGATCGACCAGCAGGAGGAAGAGGATCACCGGGTCCTCACTGGTTACAGCGAAAAGCTGCAAGCCTTGCAGACCGAGCAGGCCGACACCGAAGCCAGTCTGGGCAAGCTGGAGGATGGTGACGACGACGATCAGGGTCTGGGCAATCTGTACGAGCAGCGCAAGGTCGAGCTGGATCGGGTAATGGCCGCCATCGACGAACTCATCCAGCAGGTGGAACAGCGCAAGGGCAAGGAGGTCGAGACCCTGCGCGAACTGACCCGCCTGGCCTCGGAGCTGTCCCACTGCGAAACCACCGCGAAGACCTTGCGTGAGCGCGAAGGCCGCCTGCGCGGCCGCAATCAGGGTCATGATCAGGTTCTGGAGCAGGCGTGTGGCAGCGAACAAGAAGCGCAGGCCGCCGTGGACGAGGCCTTGGCGATGGCGGCTGAGGCGCACCGGAACCTGGACGAGTTGATCCAGGCTCGCGAGCAGGCCGCAGCCGAGGCCCAGGGCATTGAGAGCAAGCTGAATGACCTGCGGCACGAAGAGGGCCGGGCCGAGACCCGCTATCGTATTCTGGCCGATTATGAGAAGCGCGCCGAGGGCCTGTCTGCCGGTGCTCGTGGCATTCTCAAGCAAATGGACCGTTTTCCCGGCATCCGTGGTCTGGTGGCCGATCTCTTCAGGGTCGAAAAGGACTACGAACTGGCGATCGAGACCGCCCTCGGCGGTGCGGTCCAGAATATCGTCGCCGAGACCGCCAGTGCAGCCAAGGAGGCGATCGAATTCCTGAAGCGGGAACGCCGTGGTCGCGCCACCTTCCTGCCCTTGGACGATGTCCAGGGCCGTGGTCAGCCCGAGCGCGGCCTGTTGCGTGAGGCTGGCGTGGTGGGCGTGGCCAGTGAATTGATCCGCTTCGATAAGGAATATCGCCCCGCATTCGAGCATCTTCTGGGCAATATCCTGGTCCTGGAGACCCTGGACCACGCCATGGATCTGCGTCGCCGGCATCGCCCGCGCTGCCGCCTCGTGACCCTGGACGGCGACGTGGTCGCCCCCGGCGGTGCCATGACCGGGGGTCGCCACCAGGGTTCCAGCCAGGGTGGCCTGGTCAGCCGCAAAAACGAGATTCGCCGCTTGGAAACCAGGTTGCAGGACATCGGCACCGAGCGGCAGGGCCTGATGGAGAGCCGCGAGGGTGCCAAGAAGCGTGCCTTCGAATTATCGATGGAAGTCGAGCAGCAGCGCAAGCAAATCCAGACCCGCGAACGCGAAGTGGGCGATCTGAAGGCGCAACTGATGAAAGCCGAGCGTGACCGGATTCATGCCGAGGAATTTGCCGACTCCTTCAGCAGTGAGGTCGCCGAAATCCAGCAGGAGCTGGAACAGCTGGAGACCGACCGTATCGGCTTGGAGGTCAAACAGGCCGAGTTGGAAAACCTCAAGACCGGATTGGACGAAGAGCTGCAGCGGGTCCAGGTCGATCTGACCGAACTGGGCAAACAGCGCGACAGTGTTCAGGAAGAAGTTGGCAATCTACGTGTCAACATGGCAACCACCGCCGAGCGTCGTGAGGCTCTACGAAACCACATTGGTCACCTGCGTAAACAGCTGGACGATCTGGCTGAAACCCGTGCCGAGCGTGAGCGGCGTATTGCCGGGCATCAGCAGAAACGCGAAGAATTGCGCACGGTCGCAGTCGACAACACCGAAATCCACGAGCGCGAAGCTGAAGCCTTCCGTCGCTTGTCAGAGACCTTGGACGCGATGATCAAGGAGCGCGATCAGCTGTTTGCTTCAGTGGAGACTCAGCGCCAGGAACATCGCAAGCTCAGCGCCAAACGCCGCGATATCGAGCAGGAGCACCAGGCCAAGGAGTTGAAGGCTCAGGAGCAGGAAGTCCGTAGTCAGACTCTGGGCGAGCGCATCCTGGAACTGTACGATATCGATCTGGCCGAAGCCTACAGCAACTGGGAGCGCCCCGACAACATCGACTGGCCGACCCTGCGCAAGGAATTGGACGAGACCGAGCGGGAATTCTCCAAACTGGGCCCGGTCAACCTGGCGGCCATCGACGAATTGAAGGAAGTTGAGGCGCGTTACGAATTTCTGGCCAAGCAGCATTCCGATCTCACCGATGCCGCCACCAAGCTGGACGAGATCATCACCGATATCAACGAGACCAGCCGCAAGCTGTTCAAGAAGACCTACCGTGAGGTGCGACGTAATTTTCAGGAATTATTCCGCAAGCTCTACGGCGGCGGTAAGGCCGACTTGGTTCTGGAGCAGGACGTTGATGATATCCTGGAAGCAGGCATCGACATCATGGCTCAGCCGCCGGGCAAGCATCCCAAGAACATCTCACTGCTCTCAGGTGGCGAAAAGGCTCTGACCGCGGTAGCGCTGTTGTTCGCCGTGTATCTCACCAAGCCCAGCCCCTTCTGCATTCTCGACGAGGTCGACGCGCCCTTGGATGAATCCAACACCGACGTCTACTGCCAGATGCTCCGGGAGTTCGTCAATAAGAGCCAGTTCTTGGTGATCACCCACAATAAACGCACCATGCAATATGCCGATGCGATTTATGGCGTCACCCAGGCCGAGCAGGGCGTCTCCACCAAGATCAGCGTCAAACTGGAAGAACTGGAAAACCCCGATGATCTGGTCGCAACCAGCCGGGGCGCAGGGCCCTTTGCTGGCTAAGCGGGTGAGTCGGGTGGAGAGGGCGCAAAGACGCGAAGCCGGGGCGGAGCCGAGAATCGTGAAAATCGAGCACGGCTTGTAGGCATGAGTCATCTCTGACGGGTCCCTCAGAGGTCGAATTCGGGTGGAACCAGGCGAAACAAGCGAGCGCGTCCAAGCGCGAAGTCGTCCGACCGAGCGGTGGTTTTGGGCGTAAAATGCGCGAAGCGCCGCCCAAAACGCTCGCGCAGCGAGCGAACCGCGACGGAGGAGCGTGGGACCGGAGCCCGGCTGGCGGGTGCGACGGACGGCGCGAGGGGGCAGCGCCCCCTCTGATGGTGCCGTCATTGTTGACGGGTCCCTC
>CAYONM010000016.1:0-31338 GCA_964405325.1 uncultured candidatus Brocadiaceae bacterium
GATCGACAAAATCTCTGCGCGATCTGCTACCTTTATTTCTTTCCGCACCCTTACCACCAGGTTTTTGCCGGACAGCAATTACATCGACATCATCGGCAAGGCGGGGCATGCGGTCAGTCCCTCCGTGAAGGAAGCCCTCCCAAGCATTCCCTGGCAGCTCCTGTATGGTTTGCGTCATCGCCTTATCTGTGACGATGGCGATCCCAACTGCGGCATTTTTTCCGTACAGACCGTTCTTTCCGCAATCCATCTCATCGTGGCCGAATTCCGCCGCAACTCACTCCCGGCCCAACAATAACACCACCTGCGCTTCGATCGCTTCCACCCGGCCGGTGGCGTCGCAGCCTTCCTTGGTCCGACACTTCACGCTGATCGCCGGACAGTCCAACAGACGGGTCAGGTGCTGTCGGATGGCCTCCCGATGCGCCGCCAGACGCGGTTGCTGAGCGATGATGTTGCTGTCGCAATTGATCACCCGCCAGCTGGCACTGCGCTGATCAGCGCGTATCGTCTGCCAAAACTCCCGCGAGGCCCGACCGGCGTGAGCCGGATCAGAATCGGGAAACCAGGACCCCAGATCGCCCAGTCCGAGGGCACCCAGCCAGGCGTCGCAGCAGGCGTGCAGCAGGACATCGCCATCGGAGTGGGCGATGGTCGCCAAGTTGCAGGGAATGCTGACGCCACCCAGCAGCAGGCCGGCACCCGGTTGCAGACGGTGGATATCGTAGCCAATGCCGACGCGCAGGCCGGGATCAGCCATCGCCAGCCACTCGGCTGGCGTAGCTGGCGGCATCCAGCAGGCCGTCCAGGGCGGCCGCGTCGACCTGGTCCAGTTCGACCAACCAGCCAGCAGCTTCCGGCTCGCGACCCAGCAACTGCGGATCATCGTACAGCCGGGTGTTCACTCGCACCACCCGACCAGCAACCGGGGCCAGGATCTCGTTGATCGACTTCACCGATTCGACCTCGCCCAGCAGCTCACCGGGGCGCAAACGATCGCCCGGGCTGGGCAACTGCACATGCGCCACCTCGCCGATCTCGCCAGCGGCGAAGGCCGACAAGCCTAGCCGGAAAGCATCACCACTGGCGCGAATCCATTCGTGGGTCGGACTGTAACGGGTCGCTGTCTGGTCACTCACACGCTGCATGCTCGTTCTGCGGCTGGGAACGCAAGCCCCCCGATGGGCTCGATTTGGACACGACTGTGTGACCTGATGGCAATGTTCCGCGCCGGGGGGCCTTGCCATTTGCCGCGCCTGCGGCCTACACTAAGTTTCCGCCCTGTACGGACCACGGCATGGAATCCTCTCAATGGACAATGATTTTCGTTATGGGCAACTGGCCATTGAAGGTCGTCTGATCACGCCGGATCAATTCGACCAGGCGATGACGCACGCCAAGGCCGAGGATCTGTCCCTGCATCAGGTGCTGATCAATGAAGGCCTGCTGGATACCCTGACCGCCGAGCGGCTCAGCAAGGCCTTGGCCCGCATTGTTCGCGATGAACGCAGCAAGAGTGAAGATGGCCTGCTGGCGCAACGGAACATCGGCGGCTACAAGCTGATGCGCCGGATCGGTGAAGGTGGTATGGGTGAGGTGTACCTGGCCGAGCAGCTCAACATGCACCGGCTGGTGGCACTGAAAGTGCTGCACGACAAATGGGCCCAGGATGAGGAATTTCGCAAACGCTTTCTGCTGGAAGCCCGCTCTGCGGGCAAGCTGTCGCATCAGAACCTGATCCAGGTCTACGATGTCGGTAAATACCAGGGCATGTACTATTTCTCGATGGAGTACGTCGATGGCGTCACGGTCGAGGACATCATTGAGGACGAGGGCCAGATGCCCGTCGAGCAGGCCATCGATCTGATCCTACAGGTCTGCGGGGTGCTGAAATACCTGTCCAAGCAGGATATCGTCCATCGCGACATCAAACCGGCCAATGTCATGATCACCAAGCACGGCGAGGTGAAGCTGGGTGATCTCGGCTTTATCCAGTCGATCTACGACACCGAACTGGCCCAGGAGGGGACCACCCTCGGCACCCCGGATTACATCTCGCCAGAGCAGGCTCAGGCGTGCGGTCCGCTGGATGTCCGCTCGGACATCTACTCCCTGGGTGCAACCATGTTCCACATGCTGGCCGGCACCACCATGTTTCGCGGCAGCTGCTCGCAGGTGATGCGCGACCACATCGATGTCGAGCCACCGGATGTGCGGACCCTGCGACGTGATGTCCCCAGCGGCCTGTCGCGCATCCTGCAGAAAATGCTCGCCAAGGATCTGGCCGATCGCTATCAGACCGCCGAGGAACTGATCGCCGATCTGGAGATACTCAAAATCGATGTCGCCCACGACGAGGGGACCATACCGGCCAGCCGCAGCCAGATTCTGCAGGTGATCAACGCCGAAAAACTCCGGATCAAACAGCTGGAGGAAGAAATCGCCGGCAGCCGCGGTGTGAAAAGCCTTTTGTTCGGTGTTGCTACTGTCGGCTGGATTCTGGCGCTGATATTGGCTATTCTCTGTCTGGCAACGTGAGGAGGCGAGGACCCGGATGGTGAGCGATCGTGCATGAGATCGTCTTCTTAAGCGGAGCGCGTGCCGGTGAGGTGGTCCCCCTGGCGACTGGGCGGCTCGTGCTCGGTCGCAGCCCTGACTGCGACTGCGAGGTGCCCGATCCCAACGCCAGCCGCCGACATTGCGAGCTGCGGACCACGGGCAACCAGGTGCAAGCGGCAGACGTCGGTTCGGCCAATGGTACCTGGATCAACGAGGAGCGGATCCAGGAGAAGGGGCTGCAGTCCGGTGACATTGTCCGCCTGGGCGAGACCCGCATCCGTCTGCAATTGCGCACCAGCAAGGATACGCAGTCCGACGAAGGCCGTTTCGACCTGACCATGGCGCCGCACGAAGACGACGCCCACATCAGCCTGTCCATGTCAGTGTTGGACGAAATGCCCGGTCAGGCGATCACCATCGAGACCCTGCAGCAGCGACTCAAGGTAGTGATGTGGGTCTCCGAGGCCTTGGCTTCGCTGAAGAAACTCGATGACATCTACAAGCCCATCCTCGAAACACTGTTCGAGGTCTTTCCGCAGGTGGAGCGCGGCTTCATCCTGTTGGGCAACACGGTCGATGAGCTCGACCCTTGCGCCATGCTGCATCACCGCGGCGAAGGCGACGAATCCCTGACCGTGTCCCATTCCCTGTGCAAAGCGGCCCTGGAGCGACGCTCGGTGCTGGTGTACCGCGCCGGTGGCGAGACCGACTTCGATCAGGGCATGAGCCTGATCGCGTTGAATATCCGCAGCGCCATGGTGGTGCCGCTGTTGGTGCAGGACGAGATCCTCGGCCTGCTGGTAATGGATACCACTGATCGACGACGTAGCTTCAACCAGGAGGAGATGGAACTCGCCGCCACGGTCTGCCGGCAAGTGGCCGCGGCGATCAAAAACGCGCAATTGCTGCGCGAGATCCAGGCGGAAACCGAGAATCGCCGCAACCTGATGCGTTTTTTGCCCAAGCCGGTGGTGGACCAGGTCCAAGAAGGTGCCATCGATCTGAAACTCGGTGGCCAGAGCTACCAGGGTACGGTGTTTTTCTCGGACGTGGTCGGCTTCACCCGCTTGTCGGAGCACCTCGCTCCCGAAGTCGTGGTCGCCAACATGAACGCCTACTTCGATCGCATGGTGCCCTGCATCGAAGTGACCGGCGGTGCCATCGATAAATTCATGGGTGACGCGATCATGGCCTTCTGGGGTATTCCCCTGGAAGATCCGGCCAGCGCCCATCATGGCCTGCAGGCAGCGCTGACCATGCACAACGCCCTGGCCGGCTTCAACGCCCAGCAACATCGCGACGAACGGCCGGAATTGGACATGGCTATCGGCCTGCACACCGGACCGGTGGTGGCCGGCAACGTCGGCGCCAACGATCGTCTGGAATACACGGTCCTGGGCGACACCGTCAACACCGCCAAACGCATCGAATCTCGCGCTTGCTGGAGCATGGTGCTGGTATCGCAGACCACCTGGCACGAGATCGCAGAGCAGGGCGCATTCGGCTTCCGCATGCCGCCGACCCTGGTTAAAAACAAATCTAAAACCCTGAACACCTACAGCGTCCGCGGTGTCGCCACATCTGGCGGCGAGATCCTGCTGCACATTCCGCTGCGCTTCGAAGACCATGAGCTGTTCCTGATCCGGCGTCTGTCAGACCAAAGCTTCATTGTCCTGCACCCGCAGGACTGCGAGCTGAACGGTACCTTGGCTGGGTTATATCTGCCTGAATGCAGCAAGCTCGGCCTGGGGCCCATGCAGGTAGCGGAACAACTGCCGATGCAGGCAGTCGATGGCGGTCTGATGCGCTCAGTCGTGCAAATCCCCGACGTTACCATCGGCGGTCTGCTGCAACCAGGCCGCTACCTGGACTGCGACAAGAACTGGGAAGAGATGCGCCGCTCACGGAAGTGAACAGGTTCTTCAGGCCCGGAAATCCACGGTCTCGTTCCGATAGACAGCGCGGTCAATTCGTGATCAGCGATGGCAGCGTGCTGCTGGGCGGCATTCGCGCCCATTCCGCCAGTGTGGCGCAGGCCGTATACACCGACGTGGTGCAGATGCTCGATTACGGCTGAGAAGGCCGCAGGCTCGTTGCGGCATGGACAGCGAAACCGACCGGACCATCACCCTGAACGAAGCGGCCTTCGCCGCGGTCCAGGAGCAGTGGCGCCAGACCATCGGCACTCTGTCTGAAGCCACCGTCAGCCTGCGAGCCAGCCGGCCCATGCAGCAAGCGGCGACGCACGAACCGCCCTGCCGCCGGGTTGGGGATGACGAGCACGCCGACTACCGCCTGTACGACACCATCGGCCAGGGCGGCATGGGCGTGGTGCACTGGGCTTCGCAGCGCGGTCTGGCGCGACGCATCGCTTTGAAACGGCTGCGTAGCGACAAAATGGACGACCCCCTGGCGCGCCTCGCCTTCGTCACCGAGGCCCTGGTCACCGCGCAGCTGGAACACCCCAACATCGTCACCGTACACGAGCTCTGCGTCGATGCCGATGGCCGTCCCTTCTACCTGATGAAACCAGTACACGGCCGTGCCTGGAGCCGATGCCGGCACGGTTTTTCCCTGGCCCGCAATCTGGACATCCTGCTGACGGTCTGTGATGCCGTCGCCTATGCCCATTCCCGCGGCGTGCTGCATCGCGACCTCAAACCCGGCAACATCATGATCGGTTCCTATGGCGAAGTGGTGGTGATGGACTGGGGTCTGGCGGTGGCCGTGCCCGACCATGCCGATTCCCCGGCCCCCAGTCTGGCCGGTCTGCAGGGGGAACCGGCAATCGGCGGCACCCCAGCCTACATGCCACCGGAAATGGCACTGGGTCAGGGCGATCGCATCGACATCCGCTCAGATGTCTACCTGCTGGGTGCGATTCTGTTCGAGCTGCTGCATGACGAACCCCCACACGATGGGGACAGCGTCCTGGACTGCCTGCGGCATGCCGCTGGCAATCAGCTGGTGACCAGCACGCACCGCGGCGAGCTGGCTGCCATCGCCAACAAGGCTCTGGCCACCGAGCCGGCCGATCGCTACTCGGATGTGGCCGGCTTCCGGGCCTCGGTGTCGGACTATCGCGCCCATGCCGAAAGCATGCAGTTGTCCGAACGCGCAGCAGAGCGTCTGGACCTGGCCATGGCCAGTAGCGACTACGATGCCTTCGCCCGAGCGCTGTATGGTTTCGAGGAGGCACTCGGCCTGTGGTCAGGCAATCGCCGGGCCCTGCGCGGCCGACAGGAGGCCCGCTGGGCCTACGCCACCGCCGCCCTGGAGAAAAACGACCTCGACCTCGCTGCCAGCCTGATCGGCGACGAACCCGAGGGTCTGGAGGACTTGGCGCAGCAGCTGCAACAAGCCCGGGCTCGTCGTCAGCAGACGCAGCAAGCTGAGCGGCGCTTGGCGCGGGTGGAGGCGCAACGTCACCGGGAGAGCGACCGCAAATGGCACTGTATCGCTGCCGAGGATTTTCAGGACGACAGCTTCCACCAGCGCTGGCAGGTGCACAGCATCAACCAGATGTGGTCGCCGGGGGAATTGCGGCTCTGGTGTGGCTCACCGGCACTGATCATCTACCGCGACCAGGCTCCTGGCGATGTCCGACTCAGCTTCGAGATACGCCTGGAAGGCAGTATGCTGAACGACATCTCCTGTTTCCTGGCCGCCTCCTCCGGTGTTGCCCAGGCCGCGGACCTGCGCAAACAGGGCTACGAATTCAAATACGGTGCCTACGAGAACACCCGTGTCTGCCTGTACCGCTCCGGGGTGCTGGTCTATGACCGACGCGAGAGTCCACTGGAGTACGGCCGCACCTACCGGGTCGAAACCGAACGCATCGGGCAGGTGTTACGCATGCGCATCGACGGCGAACAGGTCCTGGAATGGCAGGATGACGAGGTCCTGGCCGGTGGCCGCCACCATGTGGTCGGCATCGTCGCCTGGGGCGCGGAATACTGCTACTCCAATCTGCGCATCGATCGCCTGGGCGCACCCTTGAAGGCCGACCTGCTTGACGTGGCTGCCGATCACCTGTCCCGCGGCCATATCAATACCGCGGTCGATCTCTATGAAGACGTACATACGGCGGCGGTGGATCCAGACCGGCGGCGGCAGGCCCAGGATGGGCTCAAGCGCACCCTGCAGCTGCGCTCCCTCTCGGCCCGAATTCCCGGCTTCCAGCGTCGTATCCACGAAGCCTGGCCGGAAGCGCGGGTCCGCTTGGTGGATGATGGCCTGGTGGTGAATATCGCCGGACTCGGCATCGAAGACCTGGAGCCCCTGCGCGGCATGCCGCTGCGTAGCCTGGACTGCAGCCACAACCGCATCCAGGTGTTGGATCCCCTGGCCGACATGCCGCTGCGCGAACTCCGCTTGGCTGACAACCGCGTCCGCTCCGTAGAACCGCTGCGTGGCAGCCCACTGGTGGTCTTCGACTGTCGCGCCAATCGCGTCAAATCCCTGGCACCACTGGCGGAACTGCCGCTGGAAGAACTCGACTGTCCCGACAACCGCATTGCCGATCTGTCGCCGCTACGCCGATTGCGGCTGACCCAGCTTGATTGCAGCGGCAACAGCATCGGCTCCTTGAGTCCGCTGGCCGAACAGCCGCTGGTCCGACTGACCTGTGATGACAACCTGATCTCCGATCTCTCGCCCTTGGCCCACAGCAACCTGGCGCAACTCAGTTGCGCCCGCAACCAGATCGACCAATTGACGGTCCTGGCCTCGCTGCCGCTCAAGCAGCTCGATTGCTCCGACAATCCGATCACCTCGCTCGCTCCGGTGTCGGGACTCGTGCTGGATCGCTTGTGCATCGTCGGAACCGAGATCAGCGACATCACAGCGCTGCACCAGCGGCCGCCGCTACAATTCGAATTCGCCACGCCCTGTCTGAGTGTCGCAGCGCTGCAGGCGGCGGCCATGGCCTGGGAAGGCGATCCGGTGTACCGACCCTTGGCGCATCAGGCCTGGGCCTTGTCGGCACTGCGCGCTGGCGACCAGCGCCTGCTGCAAAAACTCGCTCGGCCGATCGGCCTGCAACGGGTCGTCTACCTGCCAGAACCATTGAGCTTCGCTGCCGCCCGTCGCCGTGCCAGGCAGTTGGGTAGCGGCTTGTGTTGCCCAGCCATGCCAGAGGAAGACCTCGCGCTGCGCTTGCTGATGCCGCCAGAGACCGCCGCCTGGATCGGCCTACCGGCCGATGCCGAACGCTGGGACGATGGCCGCAGCGTGGAAGCACAACACCTGCCTGGTGATCCGGTCGATGGCGGGGTACTTTGGTCCGCCAGCGGCTGGCGTCGGATTCCCAGTTACGATAAACGTCGTTACGGCTGGCTGCTAGCCTGGTAATTTTCCGATCTATGATGGGCCGGCCGGGTGTCGTCACCAAACGTTTTTCATAAAAGAAATTCGAACTGTCAGCGCATCGGGGTGCGAGACCGGCCGATCGAGGAACCGGAACACCGCTGGCTGAGACGACTCAGGTCACCAGGTCCGTGCCGGCCCGGCGAAAGAGAAGCCCTTTGATGAAAACGCGCAACTCCTACGCAAATCCGACCTTGATAGCATTCAAATCGTATGGATAGACAGTGGTTTTTTTTCTTCAGAATTCAGGCCAAGCCAAGCGGCGGGATGTCGATTTCCACCATTTTCTCCTGGCGTCCTGCAAAAAAGACTCCAAGACTGTCGCGATGTCGCTGTCGCCCAGCTTGGAGACTCCCTGCTGGGCGGCACGTTTGGATGAGGTTGAACGAAATGATTGAAAGCAGTTTGGGAGGTGGTTTGCTTTGAGCGATTCAGAATGGGTGAATGACCCCGATGCCATGCGCGATGAATTGGAACATCTGTTGGGTCAGGCCGTCGAGGTTTTGGGCACCATGCCCCTACGGATTGGTGTCTATGCCATGCGCGGCTATCCTGCACCCGCGATTGCCCGTAAAATCAATTTTCCAGAGGAAGCGATCGTCGCCGGCATCACCTTCCTGGAGCAACTCGGTCTGGACTTGAGCCAGGCCGCCCGGCCCGTGGATGGTCGTCGTCTCCAGACCCTGGACGCCGTGGTCGTCCGGGCGCTGGAAGAGGAATTCGAATGCGGCGCCGATATGGACGAGGTCATGGAAGGCACCGGCCTATCGACCCGGGTCATCCAGCAGGCGCTCAATGGCCAAGGCACGCCAGCCACCGATGCCGCCTTGCGGGAATTCCTCGGCGAAGCCGTACAGCGGGTTACCGAAAGCGATTAGCCAAACCGTCATGCCCGACCAGCAACGGTCGGCTGTTTCGTGGCGACCGGCAATTCCCAGGCAGGGTGGCGCCAAAACGATCGAACAAGACCCAGACCGCCACGAAATCCGCCAGCGTCAACAGCACCGCGCCCAGGAATGGGATCGCCGGAGCGGGCGCAACCGCTTCACGCGGCTGGCGCGGGAATTCCCCGCTTGCACTCCAACCAAATCGCCGCAAAGCAGGTGCCATGCGCATGCTTCGCGGCCTGGAATTGAATTGTTTGCTGGCCCCGCTGCTGCCCAGTCTACTCGGCATCGTTGGACTCTGGTTCCTGCAAAGCGACTGGCAGCAGCAGACGGAAAAGCGCCTGCTCGACCTGCTCGGATCCCAGCTGGAGCAGGTCATCAGCAGGCTGACGGCCGGCGAGACGCTGGGCACCGTCGCTGCGCAGCAACCAACCTGGCAGAGCCTGTCGCTGCTGCGCTTCGAGACCGATGGCCAGGTCACCATCCTCACGCACCATGGTCAGATGCCCCAGCTACGTACCGATGATCCACCACCAGTCTTGGCCGAAGCTGTTGTGCTGCCGCGTACCTGGAAAAGCGGACTGTTGTGTGCGGCAGCGCCGCTGCTCGATGCCGATGGCCACCTGCGCGGCATCGTCTATGGCGAATACCAACATGCCATCCCTTGGAACCGGGACCGCCTGCTGGTTTGGATCGGCGGTCTGGCGGTGCTGGCGCTGGCACTGTCCTGGTACCTGGCACGTCGCATTTACCGGCCCATCCGTTGGCTGGAAGCAGACGCACGCGCCGCCCTGGAACAACGCTCCAGCACCGAGAAACCAACCCATAGCATGGAAACCGCCGATGTCAGCGGCTCGGTCGAGATACTGGTCAGCCGGTATCGTTCCCAGAAGGCACAGGAACAGGGCTGATGCGCAGGGGCTGGACCCTGGCCGAAGTCATGGTGGTCGTTACCATCGTGTCAGGTCTAATCGCCTTGAGCAGCCCACTCCTGATCGATGTCCTGCATGCCGGCACCCGCACACGCTGCGCTGGCCACCAGCATCAGATCGGCCACTGCCTGCATCGCTATGCCGAGGAGCACGCCGATCAGTACCCGGCCGAAGGCAACTGCGGTGACACCAACCCCGAAACCTCACCAGCCTGGTGGTACCGGCTACCGCTCTATGCCGATGGCATGACCGTAAGCGAGCGAAACAGCATCTTCCAATGCCCGGGCTTCGAGCACTTTGATCCGCAACATTTCGACCATGCCTCGCCCAAGAGCTATAAGATGAATGCCCATCTGGATTCCGGCGGTCGTCCCCACCACTACCGCCGCGGCCGCTTCCGGGGTGAGGCCGAGTACGTCTGCCTGGTGGACGCCATCGCAGGGGAGACCGGCATGGGCCAGTGGGGTCATTGCTTCCCGTCAGCGGTCGACGACTCCCGGCATCCCGACGCGGTCAACGTCCTGTTTCTCGATCTGCATGTGGAGTCAGTGGGGACCCCCGAGGACGAAGACGAAGACGGCCATCCCGACTGGCACAAGGCTCTGAAATGGCGTCCGAGCCAGCACCATCGCTGATGCTTCCATCAAAAGACCGGGCTCAGACAAGGTTGATGGGTCCCTCAGAGGTCGAATTCGGCACGAATCCGATAAGAGCCAGGCGAGCGCGTCCAAGCGCGAGGACCTGCGGTCCGCACCTCCGACCGAGGACCGGTTTTTGGCGGAAAATGCGCGAAGCGCCGCCAAAAATGCTCGCGAAGCGAGCGAGTCCCGATTGCGAAGCGAGGTGGCAGCGCCCCCTCTGATGAAAGCGCAAACGCTGATGCAGGGCATAGTGCAAAATTACCGCGTGACAAAGCGCAAACGCTGATGCAGGGCATAGTGCAAAATTACCGCGTGACTCTGAGGGAAACGGAGGGCATACTTTTGGATGTCCTACCCAATCACAAGGAGACAACCATGGAGTTCAGCCCGACTCTCAAGCAATGCACCCTGGCCATCATGCTTGGTGGCGCCTTCACCCTGACCGGCTGCGGTGGTGGAAGTGGCGGCGGGGGGAGCAGCAACGTCGACAAATCCGACCTCAAGCCGGTTACCGCAATGGAAGCCGCAGACAAACAGGAAGCGCTCACAGCGATCGAATCCAGTCAGGTCTCCCTCAGTGCAACTGAGGGCGTGACGGGGGGACTGACCGGAGCCCTGCTGTCCCTCAGTGATTCCGGTGAAATACGCGCCCTCGCGAGCGAAAGCCTTGATATCAATATCGACGTCAACGAAGACGGCACCGAAGACGTCAACATGAAGGGCACGTTTTCTGAAGGTGACACATCCGCCAGCATCGACATCACCATGACGGTACTGGGGGATTTTTCGGAAACCGATTCCGCCAGTGGCAGCGTCTATACTGTCAAATCCGGATCAAAAATCAGCATGGATGCTGACATCACGGAATCCTCAAGCGGGGACATCTCGTTTGACATGGTCGTCAAATATTCCAACTTCGCTGTGGCCTGGGTCGATTCGAGCGGCACCGGAAGCTCCAGCTTGAACGGCAAAATGTCCATGAAGATGACCATGGATGCCGAGACCTACGAGGCCGAAGCCACCATCAGCATGGACGTCAGCATGATATACACCGAAAACGGTGAAACCCATACCTATGGCGTGCTGGCCGAAGGAAGCTATTCCGATTCCAGCGGCTATGCCAATCTCACCTACTACGTCAGTATCGACGGTACCACCTACGGCCCCTTCACCGAATCCGAGCTGATCGCCTCGATCGAAGACGATCTGGTCGTGCCGCAGTAATCCACGAACCTCTTCCGGGACTCCGAAAAAACCGTTGGGCATGAGCCCAACGGTTTTTTCGGAGTCATTCCGCTATTTCCCGTCGCCGTTTATACCCCGCCGACAACAAGCCCTTGAACAGTGGATGCGGTGAAACCGGCGTCGATTTGAATTCCGGATGCGCCTGGGTGGCGACGAAGAAGGGGTGGTCCTTCAATTCGATGATTTCCACCAGGCTCTGTTTCGGATGTTCGGGATTGGGAATATACAAACCGGAGAACCACATGCCGGCTTCCTCGAACTGTTTACGGTAGGCGTTGTTGAATTCGTAGCGATGCCGATGCCGCTCGTGCACCAGATCGACACCACCGTAGCACTTGCCGGTAATCGACCCTTTGCGGGTGATGGTGCAGGGATAGGAGCCCAAACGCATGGTCCCACCCAGGTCGACCACGTCCTTCTGGTTCTCCATCAGGCAGATCACCGGGTGCTCGGCATGCTGGTCCATTTCCGGCGAATGCGCACCGGCCAGTCCCAAGACGTTTCTGGCGAATTCGATGCAAGCCGTCTGCATACCCAGACACAAGCCCAGATAGGGAATATGGTTCTCACGAGCGTAACGGATCGCACGCAATTTGCCTTCCACGCCACGCTTGCCGAAACCGCCGGGAACGATGATCGCATCCACGCCAGCAAATTGTGCCTGCCAGTCTTCTTCTTTTTCCAGCTTATCGCTTTCGATGCGACAGATATCCGCTTTCACCAGATTGGCATACGCCGCGTGATCGATGGCCTCGTTGACGGATTTGTAGGCATCCTTGTGCTCGATGTATTTGCCGACCATGGCCACGGTGACCGTATCCTTGGGATTGCGGATGTGCCGCAGCATCAGATCCCAATCGCGCATGTCGCATTCGTGCACCGGCAGCCCCAGACGCTGCGCTACTTTCTCGTGCACGCCCTGTTTCACCAATACCTGTGGCACTTCGTAAATGGAGTTGGGTACATCCATCACCTCGACCACGTGGTCGTAGCCGACATTGCAGAACAGCGCCAATTTCTCCTTCACTGAACGGCTGAGTTTCATCTCGGTGCGACACAGCAGCATGTCCGGAATCAAACCAATCTCGCGCAATTTCTGCACCGAGTGCTGGGCCGGCTTGGTCTTGATTTCACCGGCAGCGGAAATGTAGGGAATGTAGGCCAAGTGGCACAACATCACCCGTTCCGGGCCGTGCTGCAGCCGAAACTGGCGTACCGCTTCCATGAAGGGAAGCCCTTCGATGTCACCCACCGTGCCGCCAATTTCGACAATGGCGATGTCACACCCATCGGCTTGCTCGGCCAGGGCCCGGATCGAAACCTTGATCTCGTCGGTGATGTGCGGAATCACCTGCACGGTCCCACCATTGTATTTGCCGGCGCGTTCCTTGGCGATCACGCTCTGGTAGATGCGGCCCGAGGTATAGGTGGAGTGGGTATTGCATGGCTGACCGAGAAACCGTTCGTAATGCCCGAGATCCAGGTCGGTCTCGGCGCCATCGTCGGTGACGAAGACCTCGCCGTGCTGGAAGGGATTCATGGTACCGGGATCGACATTCAGGTACGGATCCAGTTTCTGGATCCGTACGCTGTAGCCCATGTTCAAAAGCAGGCGACCGATACTGGCAGCAGTGATGCCCTTACCGAGTGAGCTGACCACACCACCGGACACGAAAATATAACGGATTTCTGAGCGGGACGTGCTCATGGGGAGGACTCCTGAGTGGCGTAGCGATGGCAAAAAGCGTCGTAATCCGCCCGGGTATCGATGCCGGGCGCCGCCTGCGGGACCACCGCGCAGACGATGGCGATTCCGGCTTCCAGAGCGCGCAGCTGTTCCAGGCGTTCCAGGCGTTCCAGGCGGCTGGCCGGCAGGCCAGCGTAGCCCAGCAGGATCTGAGGGCGATAGGCGTACAGGCCAAGGTGGCGATGGCCATCGGCAGCTGGGCCACCGGCATCTCGATCCCACGGCAACGGCGAGCGGCTGAAGGCCAAGGCCCGATCGTCCGCTCCCAACAACACCTTCACGGCCGATGGATCCAGCTGTTCCGCGGCACTGATCGGGGTGGCCAGGGTGGCGATACCAGCATCCGGATGCTGGCGCAGCACGTCTACCACCAAACGGATATGCTGCGGGTCCAGTTCCGGCTCATCGCCTTGGACATTGACCAGGATCTCGGCCTCGAGTCCGGCAGCGACTTCGGCGATCCGATCGGTCCCGCTCTGATGAAGCGGGTCGGTCAAACGAGCCTGATAACCGCCGCTTTGGGCGATTCGGACCAGTTCAGCATCGTCGGCACACACCCAGACACTCGCGGCACCGAAGGCCTGCGCCGCCTGCCGGCAGGTGTGCAGCAGCAGCGGCTGACCGGTTTCCGCCAACAGGAGTTTGTCCGGAAGACGAGTGCTGGCGCGCCGGGCTGGGATCAAAATGGCTACCTTGTCCCGCACCGCAGACCTCCCCGTCAAGCGGGGGAGAATAGACTGCGAGGGCCTGAGTCAATGCAGCTGGCCAGCGGCACCAGGCTCAGCAGGATCCCGTTCATGGCACAACGCGCGTTTACCAAGCCGCTGGGCGTCTGCCTGGTCAATCGCCTGATCCAAAACGCTTTCGACGACATCGGGACCCTGGAAGTGACAGGGGAGTTGTCAGACCTGCGAGTGGTCCGTTCCGGCCATTGTTACCTGACCCTGAAAGAAGCCGACGAGGTGCTGCAGGGGGTGATCTGGCGCTCCGCTCTGGCCCGCCTGGGGCAGCTGCCGGCCATGGGCGAACGGGTCCTGGCCCGCGGCAAATTGAGCCTGTACGGCCCTCGCGGCAGCTTCCAGTTGGTGATCACCCGTATCAGCTCCCTGGGAGCCGGCGATCTGGCAGCACGTTTTGAGCAGTTGAAGCAGCTGCTGCGCGAACAAGGACTGTTCGACGAATCACGCAAACGCCCCCTGCCCTGGCTGCCACGCGCGGTCGGTCTGGCTACAGCCGGTGGCTCGGCGGCCCTGGCCGATCTGCGTCAGGGCCTGGACCAGCGCTTTCCGGACATGCCGGTGATCCATGCTCCCTGCCAGGTGCAGGGGACCGAAGCAGCAGCCAGCATCTGCCGGGCGCTCGTCGCCTTGGACCGACATCCGGAGGTGGACGTGATCATCTGCGGTCGCGGTGGCGGCAGCCTTGAGGACCTCTGGGCCTTCAATGAGGAGACGGTGGTCCGCGCCTTGGCCGCCTGTCAGACCCCGCTGATCAGCGCGGTCGGGCACGAAACCGATACCAGCCTGGCCGATCTGGTGGCCGATGCCCGGGCCAAGACCCCCTCCACCGCTGCGGAGATGGCGGTACCGCTGCAGGCGGACCTGCAGGCGTATCTGGCCGACACGCGGACCCGTCTGGATCGGCTACTGGCCACGCAGCTGCAGCAGAACCACGATCGCCTAGCCGCTCTGGCCGCGCACCGCGCCTTGTTGCGGCCAGAGCATCAGATCCTGTTGCGACAGCAACGCTGCGATGAACTGGCCGACCGCCTGGACCACCTGCTGGCGGCCCGTCTCCGCCAGGAGGATCGCCAGCTGGGCCAACAAGCAGCACAGCTGGATGCCCTCTCGCCGCTGAAAGTGATCGCACGCGGCTACAGCGTGCTGGCCGACGATAGCGGCCGGATCATCCGCCGCTGCGAGGAAGCGCCGGTCGGCAGCCAGCTGCAGGCGCGAGTCTCGGACGGGCACCTGCTTCTGACGGTGGCTGACAAGGAAACGTCTCAGTCCTCGTGACCAGCGCTGTCCAATGGCTGGACCGGCACCGGCCCCACGGTCACAATCGCCTGGCCATCGGCATCGGTGATGCGCTCGATGGCACCGTCTGCGGCGCGCTGCACGGCATAACGCTGGTCATCGATCAGCAATTCATCGGCGTGCAGTTCCAAACGGCCGAAATCCGGATCCTGGCAATGCAGCAGACTGCCGATGGGAACCCGGAGCGGGAGCTGGTTCGGATCTGCCAGCAACACCAGCAGCGGCGCCAGCTGCCGGTCCCAGATCGGGGCCGGACAAGGCCGTTGCAGGTCGATAACGCGCAGCGCATCGCCCTGCTGCCATTCCAGCGTCCCGCGGTAGCCGGCCGCCCGATCCGGCTGCTCCGGCTGCCAGATCAGAGCGGTGCCACTGTCGCCGCGCTCCTTCCAGGCGAACACCCGCAATAGCCCGTCCAGCAGCAGATCAGGATGGCCACGGAGCACGACACCGGCCAGATCCTGCTTGGCTGGCACGGTATACAGCAGCTGCAGCACACGCTTATCGTGGTAGGTGACGTTGGGCGGACGCAGACGCAACCAGAAGGGCTGGTCATAAAAGGTCCCCTGCCGCTCCTGGACGCTGGTCAGAGCCAGATCGGCAGCGACCAGGTGACCAAGGCACACCAGCAACAACCAGGCCGTACGCACCTCAGGCCCGCTTCCGCAGCACGCGGCGCCATTCCGGCAGCACCAGACCGAGGCTGGCCAGGGCCAGGCAGGTCAGCCCCAGGGGCCAGCGCAAGCCCTCGCCACTGAGCTGCGGACAATAGGCAATCGGACCATCATCGGCGTCCGACACCACACAGGCCAGAGCCTCGGGACCACCCAGGTCCTGAACCCGCTGCTCCAGGGCCAGGGCCACTTCGCTGGGCAGCTGGCCGACCAAAGAGCGACCACTGCGGTCGGTCAACCGACGACCGAGTAGGATGCGGATCGCTTCTGGGGTCTCGACCCGATATTCGTACAGTACTTCCAGATACCGAACATCGCTGCGGCCCGGCACCGGCTCGGAAAAACAGGCGACCACCTCGCCGCGATAGCGGTCCTCGACCACCACCCAGTCCAACAAAGGCGCCACCTGCCAGATACCGGCGAGGGCGAAAACGACCACCAGACCATACCGCATCCACGTCATAACGGCTTGCACCGACCACGCCGGTCATCGAGCTTGCAGCCTTCCAACAGCTGGTCGCGACACCAACGGGTATCCTCCCGCTGGATGCGCCAACCCTGATCGACCTGCGACAACAACGGGCAATGCCTATGTGGCAGGGGACAGTCATCGTGAATCCCAGCCCACAATGCTTGCTGCTGATCCTGGACCTGGCTGGCGTTCCGAGTCAAGCCATGCTGGCAGGCAGCGCCTAGCAATTCTTCTGCCAGACCATGCTCCACCTGCCGATGCCGCTGCGACGGCAAGGGAACCTGTTCCAAAAACCATCGTAGCACCACCTGCTCCTGCCAGGGTTGCAGATGGCCCCAGAAGGCCATCTCGTTGTCGATCACCTGCAACCAGGGCTGCCCCAGTTGCTCGGCCCAGCTGAGCAGACCCTGGTCCCGTGGTGGTTCACCGTGGGCAGGGGCGGTGGCGACAAAGACGACTTCACCACCCACCGGGCCTTCGGTCAGGGCCACCCGCCGTTCCACGAAGAGCTCGGCCAGGATCGACCAGTTGGGGCTGGTATCCGTCAAGCCGACCACATGCGCCGGCGCGGCATCCGCCTGCATCCAGCCCGTATAGAGCTGCAGTTCTTCCGCAAGGCGCAGAGCACCGTGGATGGTGCTGGGATGCACGCCCAGAACGCGGGAAGCGCGCAGCTGATGCTCGCGGTAGCCGATGAGGCTGCTGGACCAATCCAGAAGTGGCATGGCGAGACATGCTATGGAAACCATTGCCCAGGTCCAAGCCTGGGGGCCGCGCCAAACGCGCGCCGGGCAGACTCTGTCTGACCCCCCGGCTTGTTGCCGCGGCGGAAGCGCCAGAATTCAGCAGACTTCAGATGAGGAATCCAGCCGCCATGTCTTCTTTTGCCAACGTCACCGCTGTCATTCTCGCCGCTGGTCAGGGCACCCGCATGGGCTCGGATCAGGCCAAGGTCCTGCATCACGTGGGCGGCAAGCCCATGGTTGGTCATGTCCTGGACACCTGCCAGGAACTGGGCATCGGCCAATGCGTTGTGGTGGTGGGGCATCAGCGCGAGACGGTGGAAGCCTGCGTCGCGCCTTATGCCGCCGATTGCGTGGTCCAAGACCAACAGCTGGGCACCGGCCATGCGGTGCTGGTCACCCAGGCGGCGGTGCGCGGCAACACCACCCTGGTGCTCTGCGGCGATGCGCCCTTGGTTCCGGTGGACCTGTTACGCCAAGTGCTGCAACAACGGCAGGACAGCGGCGTCCCCTGCGTGGCCGTGGCCGCCGACATGGCCGATCCCAGTGGTTACGGCCGCATGCTTACCGATGCCAGCGGCGCGCTGAGCGCCATCGTCGAGCATAAAGACGCCAGCGACGAGCAACGCGCGGTCACGCTGGTGAATTCCGGCATTTTCGCTTTCGATACAGCAGCCTTGTTCCACTGCCTGCAGGCGGTGCGTCCGGACAATGCCCAGGGCGAATATTATCTGCCCGACGTGGTCAAAATGCTGGTCGACAAAGGCCAGCGCGTCGAGTTGGTCACCACCAGCGACATCGCCAGCGTGTTCGGGGTCAACCGGCCAGCCGATCTGGCCGCTGCGGAAACCATGTACCTGCAGCGGCTCAGCAACGCCGATCAGAGCGAGGCGTCATAGGCGGCCGCAACCTGCAGGCTGCTGGCATCGAAGTCGCCACTGGGTTTGAAGCACAGCAACCAGCCATCGCCGTGCGGCTGGTTGTTGACCAGCTCCGGCTGTTCCGCCAGCTGCTCGTTGATGGCCACCACCTCGCAATCGCAGGGCGCGTAAACGTCGGCCGCGGCCTTCACTGACTCCACCACCGCAAGACCATCACCTGCGGCAAAGCTGGTCCCGACCTCGGGCAGATCGACAAAGACCAGGTCGCCCAGCTCGTCCTGGGCGTGATCGGAAATACCCATACGGAAGGCACCGTCATCGGTGGCTTGAACCCACTCGTGGCTGGCGGTGTAACGACGATCATCGGGATGGCTCATTGGGGATTCTCCTCGAGCAGGGCCGAGTCGACGCGGACACGACCATGGCGGACAAAGGGCAGAGGTACGATGACGGCCGGTAGATCCCGGCCACGGACGCGGACCTGGACCTGATCGGACCCGGGATGACGGATCCGGGCCAAGCCGATGGAACGACCCAGGGTGGGCGATTGGCTGCCGGAGGTGACCCGGCCGATCATCTCGCCCGCATGCACGACCTCGAAGTCATGCCGCATGATGCCACGATCCTGCAGCAACAGCCCCACCAGCTCCTCGGCAATCCCATCTCGTCGTTGGCGTACCAAAGCGTCTCGACCGATGAAGTGGCGATCGGGGTCATCGAAATGCACGGTCCAGCCCAGGCCGCATTGCAACGGCGTCGTGTCGCGATCCATGTCCTGGCCGTACAAGTGCATGCCAGCTTCCAGGCGCAGGGTATCGCGGGCCCCCAGACCACAGGGTTGGACCCCAGCCGTCTGCAGGGCCTGCCAGAGCTCGGCGATCTGTGGGGTGGGTATCGCGATCTCATAGCCGTCTTCACCCGTATAACCGGTGCGGGCCAGCATGCGCTCGCCATCACGTCGGCCCTGAAAGCGCTTCAAGCCAGCGCCCAGGTCATCCCCCAGTGCCTGATGCGCCAACTCACGGGCCGCCGGCCCCTGCACCGCAATCAAGGCCAGATCCAGCCGTTCATGCAGCTGGACCGACGAGCCATCCGCCTGCTGCCGCAGCCAGGCCAGATCGTGATCCCGGGTCCCGGCGTTGACGATCAGCCGGAAGTCATTCGGACCGAAGCGGTAGACGATCAGATCATCGCGGATGCCACCATCTTCGGCCAACAGACAGCCATACTGGGCCCGGCCGTCATCAGCCAGGCGGGCGACATCACCCGCCAGCACGTGCCGCAGGAAGTCGGTGGCCCCCTCGCCCTGGCAATCGACGATCCCCATATGGCTGACGTCAAACATGCCGGCCGCACGGCGCACCTGATGGTGCTCGGCCAGCTGCGAGCCGTAGTGCACGGGCATCTCCCAGCCGGCAAAATCCACCATTTTGCCACCTGCCGTGCGATGAGCGTCGATCAGGGGTGTCTGTTTCGCCATGCCCGCTCCTTGCGGCGGCAGTCTGCCGGCCGCCAAGAGGGCGCAAGGCGGCGGAACCGGGTTTTCACCGGACGAAATATCCGCTGGGAGCCGGCTGCGATATGCCGGCTCCCGTCTTCAGTATCCGAATCCTACAAGCACAGGCCGCCCACTTCGGACAATCCTCGCAAGTCACACAAGGGGCGTCTTCCCCGGCGCACCGGCTTGCTCCCGGACCAGGCGCGGCAGCAACCAACCGGGGAGCCGGGCATGCAGCTGTTGCCACAGCTGCATGGCATCCGCATCGGGTAGATGGAAATGCGCTGCGCCAGCGACCGGATCCAGGAGATGCAGGTAGTAGGGCTGCACGCCAATAGCGGCCAAACGCTCGCTCAAAGCAGCCAGAGCTTCGACCGAGTCGTTCACTCCCCGTAACAAGACGGTTTGGTTCAGTAGATGCACACCACAGCCCCGCAAACGGGCGCAGGCCTCGGCGACCGCCTCGTTCAGCTCCTGGGCATGATTGGCATGCAGCACCACCGCTTTGGTGGCGCTGAGGGTGCGCAGCATGCGGCAGAGCCCAGCGTCCACCCGCTCTGGCAACACGATGGGCAAACGGGTATGCCAACGCAAACGGCGGATGGTGGACACGGCCTGGAAATTCACCGCCAGCTGCGCCAACTGGGCATCGGGGAGCAACCAGGGATCACCTCCGGAGAACACCACCTCGTGGATTGCCGGACGGTCGGCAACGTAGTCCACCGCCGCCTGCCACCAACCCGTTGGCCGCCGCGTGGCCTGGTAGGGGAAATGCCGCCGGAAACAGTAGCGGCAGTGCACCGCACAGCCGCCGGTACACATCAGCAACACCCGGTCCTGGTATTTGTGCAACAATCCCGGCAGCACCTGGTAGTGGGCCTCGTCCAAGGGATCGCAACCGAATCCAACTGGCTGCGGCGCGTTTTCCGCCGCCACCGGTAGGATCTGTCGCAGCAAGGGGTCGGCGGGATCGCCGACCCGGATCCGCGACAAATAGCTGCGCGGGACCAGCAACGGGAAATCCGCCGCCGCCCGCCCGGCCGCCGGCAACAGGCCAGCGGGCAATTCCAACGCCGCCAACAGCGTTGCCGGATCGCGCACCGCCTGCGCCAGTGCCGTCTGCCAGCCGCTGCTGGGACTGGCCTCATTGCAAACGGCTGCTAGCGTGCCGCGGCGCGCGATCATGGCGCGTATCCGACTCGGGAGACAAGCATGGGTGTGATCAACACATCGGATCTCAAAAACGGCATCAAGGTCATCTTCGACGGGGCCCCCTGGGTCGTGCTGAACGTCGACTTCGTCAAGCCGGGCAAGGGCGCCGCGTTCTACAAGATCCGGATCCAGAACCTGCTGACCAACAACACCCTGGACAAGACTCTGCGCAGCGGTGAAAAAGTGGAAGAGGCCGATGTCATGGAAACAGACATGGACTACCTCTACTTCGATGGCGATGGCTACGTGTTCATGGATCAAAAGACTTTCGAGCAATACAGCATCAAGAACGACGCCGTCGGCAACAGCGGCGAGCTGCTGCTGGAGAACATGGAATGCAGCGTGATGCTGTGGAACAACGAGCCGATCAACATCCGTCTGCCCAATCAGGTGGCCTACGAGATCGAGTACACCGAACCGGCCGTGAAGGGTGATACCCAGAGCCGGGTGATGAAAGAAGCCAAGCTGACCACCGGCGCCACAGTGACCGTGCCCACTTTCATCGACATCGGCGAAACGGTGATCATCGATACCCGCACCCGTGAGTATGCCGGCCGCAAACAGTAAGTTTCCAGCCGCATGGCAACCCTCCTGCACGCTCGCGGTGGCCCGCGAGCGTGCCGCCATGTATGCCCGGATCCGCGCCTTCTTCGCTGCGCGGGACGTGCTGGAAGTGGACACGCCGCTACTGCAAGGCGGCGCCAATGCCGATCATGGCATCCAGCCGCTGGCGGTGGCTGATCGCTTCCTGGTGACCAGCCCAGAACACCCGCTCAAGCGCTGCCTGGCCGCTGGCTGGGGCGATGTGTACGCCCTGAGCGCCTGCTTCCGCGAGGGCGAGCAGGGTCGCCGACACAATCCCGAATTCCGTATGTTGGAGTGGTACCGCCTGAGCTGGGACGATCGTCGCCTGGCCGTGGAGACCATCGAACTCTGCCGCGAGCTGACCAGCCTGGCCGGACCGGTGCAGTGGTTGCGCTACGACGAGGCCTTCCAGCAGTACGCCGGCATCAGCAGCGAGGCCACCTTGCCGCAGCTGCAGCAGGCACTGGGCGAGGCGGGTACCGCGGTGCGCACCCGGCATGAGGCCCTGGACCTGCTGCTGGTGGACCAGATCGAATCGCAGCTAGGCCGTGCTGGCTGGACCGTGCTCACCGATTATCCCAGCGATCAGGCAGCGCAGGCGCGCTTGCGTGGCAACACCGCCGCCCGTTTCGAGCTGTACCGGGACGGCATCGAGCTGGCCAACGGCTATCACGAGTGCACCGATGCCGCAGATCTGCGCCGGCGTCTGCAGGCGGAAACCGAGCATCTGGACGAGCGCTACCTGGCCGCCTGCGCTCACTTACCCGACTGTGCCGGCGTTGCCCTGGGCCTGGACCGGCTGCTGCTGCTCGGCTTGGGCCTGGACGATCTCAGCCAGGTGCTGCCCTTCGCCTGGGATCGGGCCTGAAACCACCACATGACAAGTCCCCTGTCCGATCACCATGGCGGGCATGGGTCTGGCGCTGCTGGATATCGTGATCCTGGTCAACCAAGTTGCTGCTCAATACGATTTCGGCCACGCTGATGGTGCGCTCTGGCCGCGTCTACGGCAACCGCATGGTCGATCTGCGCACCAGCAACGACACATTACGCGACCGTGCTGCACGAATCATCGCCGAAACCACCGGCCTGGATCGCACTGCGTGCTTCGCGCTCTTGGAACGCGCCACCGGCGAAGTGAAGATTGCGCTGATCATGCATTAGAAAAATCGCTGCGCAAAACGTGCCAGGCATCTTTTGACCGAATCCGAAGGGCAACTCGGCCAGATCTTGGATCGTTAGCCATCACCCGTAAATGCTCCACTACCGCCAAGTGATCAGTCCGCGTTGCAGGCGGCCGTCCAGACTGGCCCAGCTCCAGATGCGTAGACCTTCACCGCCGGATAATGCCAACTGCATTTTCATATCGGCGATCGCCATGCTGGGATCCTCGATCGCACCGAGGGGATCGTTCCAGTGTTCCCACCATTTTTGCGGCGTGGAGCCGAAACGGGTGTGGCCCCAGTGGGTGCTCCGCGGCGCTGGCTGCGCTTCGGATCGATGCGAATAGATCAGGACATCGGCGACCTCACCAAGAGCCTGCCAGTCAGCGCTGGCTTCGACCCGGGCGGTACCGCCCGGACCCAGGGCACAGACCGCCAGCGGTCGATCGCCCAGGCCAAGCCGGGCCAAGGACAGCACCCGTTCCTGCTGTCGGCAGCAGAAGGCGATCCACGGCTCGGCGTACTGGTGCAGGATCTGCAGCGCGTCCGGAACACTGGGCAGACCCTGCTCCAGAGCGAAGCGAGATCGGCTCAGGGGTGAGAAACAATGCGCTGGCATGGCATCGGTATCAACCGCTGCCGGCTCGGCCAGGGTGACCATGAAGCCGGTCGCTTCTACAGCCTGACACCAGCCACGAACACTGGCCACCACCAGATCGGGACACTGCCGGATCAGGGCTTCGGGACTGGCCACCTGGGGGATGGCCCGGCCGTAATGATCTTGGGCCCGAGGTGCGATGGTGTCGGCGCCGGGAAGACCACTGACCCAGACTTGAACGCCAGGGAGGATCCGCCGCAGCACCCGAGCACTGTAGGCATAGGCTTCCGCTGGTAGCTGCGGAATGCCGTGATCGAACCAATTCAGGGTGACATCGGTGATGCCACAGCGAAGCAGGGCGTGTGCCAACTGCTCCTGCTCCTGTTCAGAAAACCACGGGTAGAAACCCAGCTCCAGGTTGCGCCGGCTCGTAACTGGCGGCTCCACGCCGGGATCGTCGAACACCAACAGCGTCTGCTGCTCCTGGACGCTGTCGCCCAGGGCACGACGTTCGATGGTGACGACGCTGCCATCACCATCACAGCTATCGGCGATCACCACCAGCGGCCAGTGCAAGGCGCACCAGTCGTCGGGATTGGTCAAGGGTCGACGGGCGTTTTCCGATGGCAGATAGCCGGGAAAGCTGAGCTCCACGTGATTGCCACGGATCTGCACCTCCGGCCGGTGGGCGTCTGGGCCAACCCCGAACACCGGCCGGTGGCTGGGGTCCAGAGCGCGCATCCCCGGTGGCAGGGTGATGCTCATGTCGATGCCGTGCGGGCTATCGCCCATGGGTGAGGTGAGATCGAGCCACCACACCGTGGCCAGACCGACTACCAGCGAGCGTTCTTCGCCGATGCCCCAGATGACTGCCATGCTCGTTTCCTCAGGAACAGGCCGCAAAGGCTTGTCGGGTTGCGGCCAGGGTCTGTTCGATGTCGGCGTCGGTATGGGCCGAGGACCAGAAAGCCGCCTCGAAGGGACTGCAGGCCAGATACACACCACTCGTCAGCATGCTGCTGAGCCAGGTCTGCCAGGCGGTCATGTCGCTGGCAGTGGCGCTGGCGAAATCAATCACTGGGCCGGGATGAAAGAAATAGCCCCACATGGTGCCCATCTGATTGCACACGAAGGGCACCCCGGCAGCAGCGGCAGCCGAGCGCAAGCCCCCCACGAGTTCTGCCAGGCGAAGTTCCTGCTGTTGGTAGAAACCTGGTTCCTGGCACAGCCGCAGGTTGGCGAGACCAGCGGCGACGGCCACGGGATTGCCGCTGAGGGTGCCGGCCTGGTAGCAGGGCCCTTCCGGCGCCAGATGCGCCATGAGCGCTGCCGATCCGCCATACGCGGCCAGGGGGAGACCGCCACCGACCACTTTGCCCAGGCAGGTGAGATCCGGCTGGATACCAGCGCGTACCTGGTAGCCGCCCCAGCCGACCCGAAAACCAGTCATCACTTCGTCGAAAATCAGCAGACTGCCGCCCGCTGTGCACAGTTCGCGCATCCGTTCCAACCAGCCCGGTTGCGGCAAAATCAGGCCCATATTGCCAGCCACCGGTTCGACGATCACCGCTGCAATCCGATGGCCGTGCTCGAAGAACACCGCTTCCAACGATTTGGTATGATTGTAGGGCACGACCAGGGTACAGCTGGCGAAGGCCTCGGGCACACCGGCACTGTCAGCTTGCCCAAAGGTGGCCAGACCGGAGCCGGCGGCCACCAACAGGTGATCAGCATGCCCATGGTAGCAGCCAACGCATTTGACCACCAGGTCGCGGCCGGTGGCGGCACGCGCCAAACGCAGGGCGCTCATGGTGGCCTCAGTACCGGAATTGACCAAACGGAGCTGCTCCATGCCCGGCAGCGCCGAACAGATCAGATCTGCCAGCTCGTACTCGGCTTCGGTGGGTGCGCCGAAGGAGGTCCCCTTGGCGGCCGCCTGCTGGACCGCTTCGACCACCGCCGGATGCGCGTGACCGTTGATCAAAGGCCCCCAGGAAAGCACGTAGTCAATGTACTCGCGCTGGTCGACATCAACCAGACGCGAACCCGAAGCAGAGGCGATCACCGCCGGCACCCCACCAAGGCGCGACCAGGCACGAACCGGTGAATTGACGCCACCGGGAATGCGCTCCTGGCTCCGGGTAAAAATGTCCTGCGAACGGGGACCGACTGATATTGCCATGCGAGCATGCTAGGGCAGGTGGTCTGGCGTCCAGCTGGGCTCATTCCATGCAGCAACTGCTTGCAGCAGACGCCGATCAGGGGGTAGACTCTTGGCATGATTTACCTGGCCAGCCAAAGTCCCCAACGCTCGCAACTGCTCACTGAGGCTGGTCTCGCCTTTCAGGTGGTAACCAGTGCTTGCGATGAAGAAGCGATCGCTGTCCCCCACCCCCAAGCTTGTGCGGTGGAACGCGCTCGCGGCAAAGCCTTGGCTGTGGCAGCAGCAGACGCGCCGGCTCCCGGGGTGATCCTTGCTGCCGATACCGTGGTGAGTCTGGGTACGGAACGTATCGGCAAGCCAAGCGATCGAGCACATGCGCGCGACATCCTTCGTCGCCTGCAGGGCACCACCCATGTGGTGTCCACCGCACACTGCTGTCGCGTGGTAGGCGGTCGCGAGGCCGTGGGCGTCGCCTTCACCAAGGTGACCATGAAGCCCATGAGCCAGGCGGAAATCGATGCTTACGTCGAATCCGGCGAGAGTGACCAACGTGCCGGGGCCTACGCCATCCAGGAACGCGGTGATCAATACGTCGCCGATCTGGAGGGCGAATTCGACACCGTGGTCGGCTTGAATCTGGCCACCGTGCTGCGTCTGGTACGCGAGGTCAGCAACCAAGCAGCGGAACGGATGGCGCCATGATCGCGATTCTCTCCGATGTCCACAGTAACGCCGAAGCCCTGGAAGCGGTGATGGAGATCTGCGATGGGCTTGGGGTGGAACGCTACTGGTGCCTGGGCGATGTGATCGGCTATGGTCCGGATCCAGTCGCGGTCAGCAAGATCGCGCTGCAGCACTTTGAGGTCAGCCTGATGGGCAATCACGAAGAGGCCCTGGTCACCGGCCGCCATCGCTTCAATCCCTACGCTGCCCAGGCCATTGACTGGACTCGTACCCAGCTGACAGCCAGCAATCCGCTGACGCGCTTTTTCGGCAAGAGGGACAAGGCAGATTTCATGCAATGGTATGGCCTGCGGAAAAACTTCGAGCTCCGCGGTGAGGTTCTGATGGTGCACGGCTCGATCTACGACCCGGTGCACGACTATGTCGATGAACCGGAAAATCCCATCGAGGCGGACCAGCTGATCAATACCCTCAACCACGATTTCACCGGCTTCGACATCTGCTTCGCCGGGCATAATCACACCCCCTTCCTCTCGACACCGGTGGGAACCATCATCCCACACGACCAGCAGACGGAATTCCGACTGCCCAAGGGGCACAAGGCCTATGTCTGTGTCGGTTCGGTGGGGCAACCCCGCGATCGCGACAACCGCGCCAGTTTCGCGATTTTGGATGACGAGGTGCTGCGCTTCTACCGGATCCCCTATCCCGTTCAGACCACCCAGCGCAAGATCCTGGATGTGGGTTTGCATCCCTTTCTGGCCGAACGCTTGGGTAAAGGTATCTGACCATCAATCCGATCGACACTGCCGACGGCGGGATGCGTGTCTCGCGCAAGCCATGACCGTAACCGTTGGCAGCACTGGCGGGGTTTATACCCCCGGATTGACCAGATGCCGCCGGATCGCCTCCATGGCCAAGGACAGCTCCCGCCCATTGGTGATACGGTTCGCTCGACGAATGATGGGTTCCATCTTGGTCGCTGCCGCGACATCACGCAGATACGTGATAATACCGTCTGGGCCGGCTTTGCGGTCTTCGGCATAACACAACAAGCGGAATACCTGTAACCGTGCATCTGGCTGGGCATGCATCAGGTGCTCAGCAAATAAACTGCTGGAGCGGGCGGCGACCAGGGCATCGCTATAGCGCTTGGCCAAGCCCTCCAGGGTGTGCTCATCCCCGGTCCGCGTGCGGAAACCATTCTCCGGATCCGGCCATTCCTGGATATTGGCCAAGCAATTGATGATGGTGTCGATGCCATCGGACTTCTCTGCCATTTTAGGAAATTTTTCGTAATTATGCGCCAAGTAATCCCGTGCCTGGGCATCGACAATCCGCTTCGACTTCAGGAATTGCCGAAATCGCTGGAATTCATGCGGATCACCCAAAAGAAAAAGATCACTCGCTAAAAGAATATCCTGGGCTTCGTTTTCACTGTCGTTACTGCGATAGCGTCTAGCCCGGTAGGTCCAGATCAGGATCCTTTCACCGCTGGCGTAGCTGGGTTTGATGCTGATCTGACTGTCGTAGAGATACTGACGCTCCAAGTAGATGGTCTCGTCCACCTCCTCGGTGTGGATATGGAACATGGGTTCCAACAGGACCGGATGCGGTTTGTTGAGAATCGACCTGGACAGGGTGAGCAGATGCTCGCTCAAACCGAGCGCATCCAGGAAAGCCATATTGAGTACTGCGCCTTTCGCCATAAAGAGATTGTTTCGCATAAAAGACCATTTCGCAAGGCCACTTGCTCCGCTATTCGCCATTTCACAATCCGTAGGCCATAGGTTGCCTGACGGGTAGGGATGGCGACCATCTCCATGTCGACTGCTATAAAGGATTCGCATGCAGCATACCTGCCATATTGGTTTGATCGGTTGGGGTACCGTCGGCAGCGGTGTGATCGACATCCTGGCCCATCAGGACGAGCAGATCGCCAATCGCTGCGGCATCTTGCCCAAAGTGAAGGCCGTCGTAACGCGTTCTCCTGAGCGCGAACGCACCCAGGACATTGGTGACACAGCACTCGGTAGCGACGTGTCACTGATCCTCGACGATCCAGACATCAGCATCGTGCTACTGCTGGTTGGTGGCACGACCGTCGCCAAGGACATGTGCCTGGCCTGCTTGCGCGCCGGCAAGCATGTGGTTACCGCAAACAAGGCCATTATCGCCGAACATTGGGACGAACTGTTCCGTTGCGCCAGGCAGCAGAACGTCTGTCTGGTATATGAGGCTGCTGTGGCTGGCGGTATTCCGATCATCGATGTTCTACGCGATAGCTACATCGCCAATCGTATCGATGCCGTGCATGGCATCCTCAATGGCACCTGCAATTACGTCCTGACCATGATGGAAGAGCAGCAGCTGCCCTATGAAGAAGCCCTGCGTCAGGCCCAAGAACTGGGATATGCCGAGGCCGATCCCACACTGGATGTCGACGGTACCGATACGGCACACAAACTCGTGATCCTGACCCGCTTGGCCTATCAGACCGCCGTAACCATGGACCAGGTTTCGGTCACTGGAATCCAACACATCAACGAAGCGGACATCCGCGCTGCTGCGCAATTGGGTATGCGGATCCGGCTTCTCGGCAGTGCCAAGCGCAGTCATGATGGCATCCGTGTCTGCGTCGCACCATCCCTCGTGCCCATCGACCACCCGCTGGCCAGCATCCGCTTGAATTACAACGCTGTGAACGTCGAGGCCCATGCCGCCGGTAAGCAGCTGCTGGTCGGACAAGGCGCCGGCGCCCTGCCCACCGCCAGCGCCGTTTTATCCGACACCATGGCACTGGCCTGTGGTGCCCGGAACTACCAAGATCCACGCCTGACCGGTGAACCCTTGGTGGATTTACCCATCCAAGCGGACGATCTCGATGCCAAGATCACGGCCTATATCCGTTTTACCGTCAGCGACCGGACCGGAACCCTGGCTCGGATCTGCACCCGCCTACGCGACCACGACATTTCCGTGCTCAGCATCCATCAGGATGTACCGGCCGACTCCGAACACGTCCATATCATCGTGCTCACCCATCCCTGCCGCGCCGAGGACCTTCGTGCCTGCCTGAAGACCATCGGCTCCAATGATGATCAGACCGGCCCACTGGTGGTGATGGAACGGCTCGACTGAATCAGCGCCACCGCCATCGTTTGACTGTTTCTGGCACCAGGCCCCGATCCAGTGGATCGGGGCCTGGTGGTTTAAGTCTAGGTTGCCACTATATAAGGGTTTCTGTACGTTCCACGTGGAACATAGGTCTTCGATTCGATCTTATGATGCCTTGCCACCAGCCGTCTTTAAGGCTCATTTTCGGCACTTTATAACAAGATACACGCTTCTCTTCAGCATAACCCACCAGATAGGAGATATCATCAAATCGAGAGACTGAGCAGAGCCTTGTTCCACGTGGAACATCAGGGTATTGCCATAGATCGATCCCATTCAGAAGCATCATCATCAGGGATTCCAAGCTCACTGCACATTGCCAAGTCACCACAGGCATCCACTATACCGCCATGGCCTCCATTATCAGTATCGCCAATCAGAAAGGTGGGGTCGGCAAGACCACAACCGCTGTCAATCTAGCTGACTACGCCAGTTTGTCTGGTCTCCACGTCGCCTTGATCGATAATGACCCGCAAGGCAATGCCAGCTCGGTATTTGGCCAGGGGAGCTCCGATGGCTGCTTCTTTCTACACGGCACCCTACTTCACGAAGTCCGTCCCGGTCTCAGCCTGGGTCCGAGCTCACCCGAGTTACTGGATATCGACAATCTCGCACCGAGAAATGTCAGCCGCCGACTCCAACGTCATATCGAGCAGCTCAAAACCACCTGCGATCTGATCATCATCGACTGCCCACCGAGTCTGACCACCATTCCACAAGAATCTTTTGCGGTTTCCGACCTCGTACTCATTCCTATTCAATGCGAGTACTATGCGATGGAAGGTCTCAGTCAGCTGATCAGTGTCCTGCAGGCCATGGATGACGCACAGCGACCTGCCCACACGCGACTCCTGCTCACCATGGAAAATGCCGAGATCACCTTGAACCGTGAGGTCGCCGCCGAGATCCGACGCTATTTTCCTGGTGACTGCCTCCAGACCGCTATTCCGCGCGACGCTCATCTCGCCACGGCCCCCAGTCACAACGCCACTATTCGTGAATTTGAACCCCTGTGCGAGGGCGCGCTCGCCTATCTGCACGTCACCAAGGAGTTGCTGCATGCCATTCGGCAATGATTCCGGACTCGGCAAGAGCATTGCCGACGTGCTGCGTACCACCCCAAAGAGCAAGGATGCCAATCGTGGCTTCCTGGAGGTGGATCTGGACTCGATCCGACCACCGGCTGAGAACCCACGGCGTCTGTTTAAACAGGAAGAATTGGAAGAATTGGCCGCCAGTATTCGGATTCACGGCATTCTTCAGCCACTGGTTGTGCTGAAGCGTGCTGGTGGATACGAAATATTGAGTGGTGAACGCCGCTTTCGTGCTGCCAAAATGCTCGATCTCGATCGAGTTCCCGTTGTTGTCCGCGATGTCGATGACGAACAGCAGTGTGCCGAGCTACGCTTGATCGAGAATATCCAGCGTGAAGACCTGAATCCTGTCGAATTGGCCCAGGCCTATATCGAGCTTCTGGAGATCCATGGCCTGACTCAGGAACAACTGGCCGATCGGCTCGGCAAAAAACGTTCCAGTATCGCTAACAGTTTACGTTTACTTACTTTACCGAAGGAGTTGCTCCAAGCCTTAGTCGATACGGAAATCACCATGGGTCATGCCAAGGTTCTGCTTTCTCTTGATAACAAAGAGCAACAGAAGGCCTTGGCGCTTCGCATCGCCAACGAAGGACTGTCAGTCCGCGCTTTGGAACTGCTCGTCGCCCAGCAACAGGGGAAAACAAACGGCTCCAGCAAACGGCCAGCCCCAGCACCGCACATTCGGGAACTGGAAGAGAACCTTCAACGTCTCTTCGGATGCAAGGTCAAAGTCAAGGAAAAGCGCGGTAAAGGCAATTTGACCGTGTTCTTCGAATCGGCGTCTGAATTTCAGGACCTGATCGCCAAGATGGATGAACTCCTGCGGAAGTAGCTCGGAGCAGTCTGCCTTCGGTCCACCGCCAATAGTTGCCGAATAACATCCCAGCAATCGTCGGACGTTCTTTGTTCGCAGGCGTCACACCGGACGGGTCCCTCAGAGGTCGAATTCGGCACGAATCCGATAAGCGCCAGGCGAGCG
>CAYONM010000017.1:0-31175 GCA_964405325.1 uncultured candidatus Brocadiaceae bacterium
CGCGAAGAGCGAGCATATCGAGTATATGTAAGCGATAAGCAACGCAGAAGGGCGACAAAAGATCAAGTGAGACGCTACCTTTATTTATTGACGGGCCCTAACCCTGCTGGACCGCTTGCCAGGCCGGCGAAGCTGGTGCCATGCTGATCAGCTTCACCACCACCAGCGGCGAGGAACGGGACGAACACTGGCCCAGTGTGGACGCTTTCCGCAACTGGGCGCTTGGCTGCGGACTGCGCGGCATCTATCGTGTCTATGAAGAGGACGAAGACGGCGACTGGATTCCAGTGCTGTCGGGTTCTCTGACACGAGGAGCGACCGATGGCTAATGCCGCTGCGATGCTGATCGACGCCGATGGCGTCCTGTACATCGATGACCAGATCGCCGAAGATGCCAGCACGGTCCTGAAACGGATGCGGCAAGCCGGGATGCCAGTGGTGGTGTTCAGCGAGCAAGACGAATCCAATCTGCGTGAACGTCTCGAACGCGACCTGGGCAGTGCCGTGACCGCGGTCTCGGCGATCATCGGCCGGAGCGCCGAGCGGCCCGAGGGCACCGGCTTCCCGCGCCCGACCACCCTGCTGCGCACCGCGCAAGCGCATGGCTTCGATCCCTTTGCCTCGTGGATGCTGACGGCGCGCGAATGCGCCCTACGCGCAGCTGAACAAGCGGGCTGCACCGGCGCAATCTGGTTGGGTCCGGAGAACCAGCAGCCCAATGCCCGGTTGACCCTGCGCCAAGCCGATCGCTTCAGCGAGGCGCCGCTGGCGATGGTCCCCGCCGCTGGCGGTTGCTGGCATCAGCACTGAGCCGAGTAACCAAACGTCGTAACTCAGCTCTGGCCACCGTCTCGCCGCCATAGCGATTGCGACACCAGACATCGCTGAATTCCAACACGACATCGGCCAGATCCGGCCGTTGCCGGGCGACTCGTTCTGCCCAAGCGCGAACCCCTTCGTGCGGTTCACGCGGTTGCCCCAACCGTTTACAGACACGCAACAATAGCTGAAGTTGCGGATCGGTACCCCACGGCAGACGACGGCCGATCCACCAGCCCAGCAGCACCAGAGGCACACCAGCGAGCAACAAGACCGCTCCCCAACCCCACCAGCCATAGCGGCCCAGGCCCATGGCGGCGAGCAACATCTCCTGGTAGACGTCGTCGTAACCGACCACGAACTGATACCAATAAAAGTCGACCCAATCGACCCAGAGGCCGAATTCATAGCTGAAATGCTCGGTCCAGGGAGCATTCTCATCCGGCGGTCCGCCGTCGGCCTCGGCGCCCAGAGCAGCCAGCGGGTTGTTGTCCGATTCACCAAGGGTGATGGTCGGATCCACCCGCACCCAACCCTCACCAGCCAGGTGGACCTCGCACCAGGCATGGGCGTGCCTGAACAGTACTTCGATAAATTCGCCGTAGGGATTCCACGCGCCACCGCGATAGCCCACCACCACCCGACTTGGTACGCCAGCGGCACGCATCAGCAGGGCATAACTGCTGGCATAATGCTCGCAAAAACCGATGCGGCGCTGGAAGAGGAAGCGCACCAGCGGATTGGCACCCTGATCACCAGGCTGGCGGGAATAACGGAACCCCTGGCTGGCGAACCAACGCAGACCCGCCTGCATGATCGCCCGGTCCGAACCGGCCTGCTGCCAGCTGGCGGCCAAATTCCGCACGCGTGGGTCGAGATCATCGGGCAGTTGCAGAGCCTCCTGCTGCGGATCGACCAGGGCCGCGAGCGGCACCCCACTGCGACTGACCACCTCGTACTGCACGCGACGCCGGATCGGTTCGCGACTGCGCAGATCATAACCCGCGGCCAGATAATAACCGCGCGGTCGGGTCTCCGGCGCATCCAGGCCGAACAGGATTTTGCGCTGATGCGGTTCCAGCATGATGCGCTGCTGCCAGGTCTGCCCGTCCGCTGATTGTAGGGCCTCGACCTGCTGCATCACCGCTCCCTTCCACAGACCGGTACGCCAGCGCAGATCGCCATAAGCCACCCAGCAGACCGCGCCGCGCCAGTACCAGTCGCTGCGCGGAGGCACCTCGCCATCGGGGAAACTGACGGTAAAGGCCCGCCCGGTGTCCTCGGCGAGAGCGGCAATGGCACCGGGATCCAAATCGTCATCCACCCCCGAGCGCGCCTGCTTGGTATTGAAACTGACCGGCACCGGAAAACGCGGCAAGACGAGGAATATCAGGATGGTCAGCGGCAGCGACACCAGCACGATCCGACTGGTGGTGCGCCAAGCCACGCCCCACGAAAGGCGCCACGCCTCACGATCGGTGCAACGCTGCAACGCCACCAGACCAACGGTGGCGGCCACCGCCGCGTAGGTGGTGGCCGCCGGTCCGGTATTGACCAACATATAACTGGCGATCAGCAAAAGGCACAACAGGCACAGCACCTGATCATCCAGGAGATTGCGCAGCTCCAGCATCTTGATCCAGGTGAAGCCGACCAGCATGGCGGTGGCCACCGCCAGCGTGGCGCCGTACTGCAGCATGATCAGGCCCTGCAACAGCAGCAGCCCCAGCCCCAGCGCGTTGCGCAAGCGTGGCCCGGGCAACGCGCAATGCCCGCGTTCGGCCGCCAAGCGCCAGGCACCAACACCGCAAAACACCGGAATCAACCAAGCCACCGGCGTCAATAAATGCGGCAGCGTGGCGGCGCTCATGGCCACCAACAGGGTGCCAGCACGGCGGTCCTGACTGAGCTGGGTCATGACAGACGTCCCCGATAGCGAGCCAGCTGCTCCAGGCAGCGATGCTGATGGCTAGCGCCCTGACCAAGCTCGCCAGGATTTTCCGCCAACGCCAGCTGGTAGGGTTCGTGCCGTTCCTCGGCTTGGCAGATCCAGCGGCACAATTGACTCAGCGCGTGCTCCACAGGCACCGCTGCCAGGGCCGACAGGCTGAGCAGATGCTCCTGCCGACCGCTACCGACGGTAAAATGCTTGACCAGCAACGGTCCGTCGCGCGCGATCACCTTCCAATCCAGGCGCGCAGGCGGCTCGCCGTCCTGATAACGACGGTGCCCGGCAAAATCGCCTTCGCCGCGCTTGTGACCCTGATCCTGACCACCACCACCGGGCAGTGGCCGCTCACCAAGCGGTTCCGGATAGATCACCAGTTCCTGATCCAAGGAAAGCCGTAGACGAGAACGCACCAAGCCGAAGGGGTGCACCGATTCCAGCTCGCAGTACTCCAACCGGTGCACCCCCCGCGGCCATGCTGGCAGCGGCATCGCCAAACCGTGCCGCCCCTGCAGTTCCAGGACATGCATGGAATAAGCATCGGGCAAAGCCAGCCGCAGCAATAGGCGCGGCCGCTCATCCTCGACGCGAATAATAGCACCCATGCTTCCATATTGGCCAACAAAGCAGGCTTTCACGGGTTGCGTTTCCAGGCTCATGCCGCGCAGGTTCCGCCGCGCCTCGATGGCCGCGAATATAGCCGCGGAAAAGACAGCTGAACACAACAGGTAGGCAATGTTGTTTTGATAGTTCATCGCCATCATCAGCAAGCACAGGGTGATGCCCAGCAGCGCCCAGGCCAAGGGCGTCGGCCGCAGGCTAATCGCAGCCATCAGGGCACCGGCACCGCTTGCAGCACCGCTGTGGTCGCAGCATCAGGATCGCGATGATACCGCAGCCGATGCTGCATCACCGATTTGGCAACCGCCTGGACATCGTCGGGCTCCACCGCATTGCGACCACTGAACAGGCACCAGGCCCGAGCCGCTTGCTGCAGGCCCATGCCAGCTCGGGGACTCAGCCCTGGTGGCGCCAGGTCGCGGCTGACCTGCAACAGGTCCAAAAGATATTCCAGTACCCGTTCGTGCACCTGCACCCGTGGCACCGCCGCCTGCAGCGCCAGCAATTCCTCGACGCTGAGCACCGGTTGCAACGTGCCAATCAATTGTCGCCGTTCCGGCTGCCGCAGCAGATCGCGTTCGGCTGCGCGCGCCGGCAGACCCAAACACAGCCGCATCAGAAAACGATCCAGCTGACTCTCTGGCAACGGGAAGGTGCCGGCCTGCTCCAGGGGATTCTGCGTCGCGATAACAAAAAATGGTTCCGGTAATTCGTCGGTGCGGCCTTCCACGGTGACCCGACGCTCTTCCATCGCTTCCAGCAGGGCGCTCTGGGTTTTAGGGCTGGCCCGGTTGAGCTCATCCGCCAGTAGCACCTGGGTGAACACCGGGCCGGAGTGGAACACAAAACGTTCCTCCTGCCGATTATAGATATTCGCACCGATGATATCTGCCGGCAGCATATCGGCAGTGCATTGCACGCGGCGGTCCGCCAGCCCCAACAACCGTGCCAACGCATGCGCCAAGGTGGTTTTTCCGACCCCCGGCAGATCTTCTATCAAAAGATGGCCACGCGCTAAAAGACAACAGAGCGCCAAACGCAACTCGTCCCGCTTGCCCAGGATCACCTGATCCAACTGGTCCAAGACCAGATCGAAATCCTTGGCGCAGGCGGCGGCATCCAACATGACGATCTCCTACCAGAACAGACGTCCCGCCGCCGGCAGGCTTGCCGATCGGTCACGCCGGTGCACCAGCATACCGCGCAAACCAGCAGCGGTCGAACCCGAGCCTACACCGGTTGCTACTTCCCGTTCGGATTGTCGAATAGGCCGCTCTCGTAGGCGTACCAGAATTCTTCGCTGTCGAAGGCGTAATCGTCCTGCACCGAGATCGTCTCCAAGGTGGGATGATACGGTAGGACCTGCGAGGCCTGGGGCAGATGGCTCTGGTCCAGGACCACATGCTGCAAGGGCGCAAACTGCAGTGCCGACAGATCGAACAGACCGGTGCAGCCGGAAATCTTCAGCACCTCCAGATCGCTGCCGATGACCGCGTCGATATCGATCAGAGCCCGGCAGCGGCTGAAATCGACGTATTGCAACGGCGCTCCGGCCACATCGCTGACATCACGTAATTTGCTGAAATTCTCCAGATGCAACTGCCGCAGGGGCATGTCGGCCAGGGCGGACAGGTCCTGGACGTAGAAATTGGTTTCGATGTGCAGGTGCTGCAGGGGCATGCCAGCCAGCGGTTCCAGGCTGTGGATGCCGCCACCCCCGAGCATCACCAGATGCGTCAACGGTAGCCGCTCGATGCCACCGAGGTCCGTGATGCCCGTGCCTTCCAAGGTCAGACGATTGATCGGATACCCGAGAATGGGCCGCAGGTTGTCGATACGGTCACCAGAGAGCATGCAGGTGACCACCCCCTCGTGCAGCTCCAAGGACCAGGTCGAGGCCGGCCAGTGGCGACCGAGCTTCTTGCGCCACCACTCCACTTTGCCCTGGTTCTTGCGCGCTGCACGAGCCCGTTCCAGCCCCTGCTCAGCCCGCTTGCGACGCTCCAGGTCGGTAAAGGAATCGTAGACTTCCTGATACAGGTCGATGGCGGTGTCGTAGTTGCCCTTGGCCAAGTGTCGTTCGGCCACCTCCAACAGGTCGGTCTTCAGTGGCTCACCCAAGCGGTCGATGATGGCACGGTGCAGATACACGGTACTGGGTGACCCCCACCACAACGCCACGTTGGGACGGTCGTGACCTTCCAGCAGGGGATCCGGATCGGATGCCTGCAACAGTAGCTGATCGCCGATACGCAAACTCAACTCCACCAGACCGGCCTGTCGAACCATGCTGGCTTCCACCTCGTAGAGCACCCCTGGCTGCGGGATGAAATCGTCCTGGGCCAACAAGCGAGGCTGGCGACCATCGCCACGCAGGATGGCGGTGCGCTGACGGTCGCTGTTCTGCCACCCGCCCAACTGGAAGACGTAACCACGATTCCAAGCGTCACCACCAAGGCAGGCATGGGTGCCGCCGGAACCGCTCGCCTTGGCCGTGAAACTGTAGCGCACGCGCACGCTACCGCCGATATGCTCGCGGTAGACCATGTGCAGATTCTCATTGCGTAAACCCACCCGCAAACCACTGCCCTGCAAACTGAGCCAATCACGCTTCTGCTGCTGGGTGAGCGGCCGCGGCTCGATGGCCATGCCCTGGGTCCAACCGGTAGTGAGGGCCCAGCGATCAAACAGACCGCGATCCAAATACTCCTGATGCTCCTGATGCCAGAACCGCTGGCCTTCCTTCCGGATCTGATCCTGCAACTGCGTGCGCTTGGCCTGCTCGGCTCGTAATTCGTCCAAGGTGGTCTGGGCATCCTGCCAGTAGCCCAACACCACGACGAAAGCGATGGTCACCGTCAGCATCAGGCTAAACAGGCCGATGGCCATGACCACGGCGGCGGTCTGGTTGCGCTTGATCAACTTGATCATGCTCTCCAGCAGGTTGTCCTCTTTCACCGAGACGGCGTGTCCGGTGAGAAAACGCTCCAGATCCCGCTTCAGATCGGTCACCCGCTGGTAGCGGTCTTCCGGCCGACGCTGCAGGGCCTGCATGGCGATGGCTTCCAACTCGCGCGGAATGACCCGATCCGGGGCTCGCTGACTGGGCAACGGGATGCGACCAGCCTTGACGTTATTCAACACCGCACGCGCGGTGGTGCCGTCCACCGGCGGCTCCAGGCAGAGCATCTCGTACAGGATGGCCCCGAGGGCGTAGATGTCGGTGCGCTCATCAATACACCCCAAGCGGCCCTCGGCCTGCTCCGGCGGCATATAGACCGGCGTTCCCAAAACGGAGCCGTCCTGGGTGAGGGTGTTGTTCATCCGTTCCTGATCAGCCTGCTCAGGCGCGTCCAGATCGATGCCGCCCTCGGTCTCCACGCGATTACGGATCCGGGACTTGGCCTTGCTGCGCCGGATCAGGTCTTCACGAACCGATTGCACCTGTTGCCTGGCACCGCAGGCGGCACCGATCTTGGCCAGACCCCAGTCCATCACCAAAACCTCGCCGAAACTACCGAGCATGATATTGCTCGGCTTGAGATCGCGATGCACCACACCGTGCTCGTGGGCATAGGCGATGCCGTTGCAGACCCCGATCAGGGCGCCCGCCAAGCGCGACAAGGGCCATTCCTCCAGCATCGCTGGCTTGTCCAATTGCAGGTCGGTCAGGATTTCGTCCAGGCCGCGACCCTTGACCAGTTTCATGGTGAAGAACGGGCGGCCATCCTGGGTGATACCGAGATCATGTACCGGAACGATGTTCGGATGTTCCAGCTGACCAGTGACCTGGGCTTCTTCAAAAAAGCGGGCGAAGCGGGACTCGCTGCCGCGATGTCGCAGCACCTTCATGGCCACCATGCGACGCAGGTCCAGATCCAGGGCTTTGTGCACGTCACCCATGCCACCCTGGCCGAGATCATCACCGCGGACGTACTTGCGATCCGTATCGCGTGGGCGGGGCAGATAGCCGCTGAAATACCGACCACTGCTGCCATGCGTCGTGGTGGTCGCACTCTGCTTGGTGGTAGTCCCGGTCTCGTGCAGCATGGTCACGGTAACCCGGCCCGGCGGCGGTTCCGCCGTGGGCTGCGCTGGCGATTCCGCCGCCGGCGGTGGCGCAGCCGCTGGCTGCTCCGCTTCAGGGTCCTGATCCGAGTCCCGTTCCATCGCTCCCCTATCCTGCTCTCCCACCAGCGGGCCTCACGCCTTTTTCACCGTCGATGGCCGACGCCACCGCGTGGCGATTATGTCGGTCATCTCTGGGTAGAAAACGCCCCCTCCGAACCTCCCGGCGCCAGTCCGGCTCGATCGCCGGCCAACCTCTGGCTTCACGCCGCATTCGCGGCTTGAACGAGACCATTTGAGCGATCACCCCTTCTGCGCAATAACCCGGACGATGCCAGCCGACAGGTCTTTCCCGATCTCCAGCCTTCCCTCGCTATGCGTTGTCACACGCGCGAGCGTTCTTTCAGCCTCCTGCCCCAGGAAAACCCTGGCAGCCCGCATGTGACACACCAATTGCACGACATTGCCGCATGCGCAGCTTGAGCCCTACCCATGCTGCGCATACACTTCAGCGATGGCAGACCGCAGCAGCAGTTCCGTCTACTACACCTGGATCTTCCTCGGCCTGCTGGCCTTGGTAATCCTCTGGTACGTGGTGCCCCTGTTCTCGCCGGTCTGGCTGTGGTGGCAGGTGGATCGCGACCCGATGACCTGGGCCAAGGTGCACGACACCACGGTCGAGCAGATCCAGAAGGAATATAAAGGGACCGTGGTCTATCGCCCGCGCGGCAAGGACGACCCCATTCCCTGGCAACTGGTCACCAGCACGCCGGTCTACGAGACCAAGGACATCATCGAATACGACGTCCTGGTCCGCGCCCATTTGCTCAACGGTGGTACCGGCAATCCCCCTGGCACCCTGATGCTGTCCAGCACCCTGAAGGGGCGCTTCTACGATATCACTTTCCGCCGCTTTCCACCGGGCTCCTTCGGCTGCAACAGTCCACGTCCGGTGCTGGTCTACGATCCCATCAGCATGAGCGTCAAAGCCATCGGCGAGGGCAAGGGCCTGGAAAGGATACTGGATAAGGTGGAAGAAGACCACTGGATCTGGCCTGAACGCGACGATGGCTGGAAACCCGCGTCGCCTGTCAACGCACCCTGAAACCCGGCTTTGTCCCATCGCCTCCCCTGCGGTATACTGCCTGAGACCGCATGGAAACCTCGCACCTGCTCCTCGCTCATCGCCCGCATCGTCCACTTGGTGTGATCATCGCACTGAGCCTGGCCTTGGCAGCAGTGCTGGCGGCCAGCGTGTTGGCAGTGATGGTCCTGATCCACCGACCGGTTTTGGCGGTGCCGGTGCTGGTGCTGCAACCGACGGGCATCCTCGCCCTGGGCTACGTGTTCTGGCGCTGGCGGCGACAGCACGCGGCAGTCACTCGGGATTATCGCAGCCGCAATGAAGCCGTGCACGACAAGATCCAACAGTACGCGGAATTGCAGGATAAATACCTGCTGGAAGTGAGCCGCCTGCGCGAGCAGCTGCATCCGCTGGAAAAGGACGTTGCCGCTGGCTCCTTTTTCTGGGAACAGGGCAGCGACGACCTCCACTGGAGCGCCGGAATGTATCAGCTGTCGGGCAAAAGCCTCGTCTATCTCCCTACGGTGGGGGATGTTCATGCGCACCTGTGCGACGACGATGGGCAAGCTTTCAGTCAAGCCTGCGAGCAGGCCTGGCGTGGCGAGATCAGCCAGGGCTGTGAGGTCCAGTATCGCCAGGATGACGGTAATCTGCGCATCTGGCAGATCCGCCTGCATCCGCTCAAGAAGGATCCGCATGGGCCGGTGGAGCGCCTGCTGGGAACGGTTCGCGATCTGACCGCCCAGCGGGAACTTGGTCGAGCCTTAGCATTGGAACGTCTGGCCCATGTGCTCTTGCTGGAATCGGTGTCGGATGCCGTCCTGATCTGCGATGCGGAAGCGCGTATCCTGCGTTTGAATCAGGCCGCAATCGAGCTGACCGGATGGAGCCGCAAACAGAGCCAGAGCCAGCCGGCCACGCAGCTGCTTCGCCTGCTCCAGCCGCACACCCGCGCCGACCTGCATCCCATTGCGGATCTGATGCAGACCACGCAAGACAGCATCGACACCTTGAATGCCATACTCGTGACGCGTCGCGGCCAGGAACGACGGGTTGATCTGCACATCGCCCAGATTCGAAACGAACTTGGCCAAACCACCGGTCTGGTTTGCGCGCTGCGCGATCAGACCGCGCGCCTGCAGATCGAGGACCAATTCCGCCGTTCCCAGAAAATGGAATCCATCGGTCGCCTGGTCAGCGGCATCGCACACGACTTCAACAACCTGCTCTGCGGTATGACCGGCTATGCCGACCTGCTGCTGCGCAAACTCGACAAAAACACTCCCCTGCATGCCCACGCCAGCGCCATTGTCGACACCGCCGCCCGTGCCGGTGACCTGACCCACCGCCTGCTGGATGTCTCCCGGCATCGCCGCAACGATTTCGATATCATAGACATCCACGATCTGGTCGAACAGGTCACCGGCATCCTGAAGCACAGCGTTGGCCCCGATATCAACATGGTCACCGAGTTGCAGGCATCAGAGCGACATGTGCTGGGAGACGCCTCCGCACTGCAAAGCGCCCTGCTGAATCTGGCGGTCAATGCCCGCGATGCCATGCCGGAGGGCGGTGAGCTGCGCATCAGCACGGAAAATCGCCTGCTTTCCAGTGAAGAATTCCCACCGCTAAAACCGGGTTCCTATCTGGCCCTCTGCGTCAGTGACAACGGCGTTGGCATGGATGAGGCCCTGCAACAACGCATTTTCGACCCCTTCTTTACCACCAAAAGACGCGGCGAGGGCACCGGCCTGGGCCTGCCTTCGGTGCGCGGCACCATTATCGATCATCACGGTGCCCTGGACGTCGCCAGTAGCCCAGGGCAGGGCAGCCAATTCCAAATTCTGCTGCCCATCGATAGCGAGGCCGAACCGGGCACCACTCACGCCGAACGGAAAGACGAGACCACCCGGCTGGGTCGCGGCGAGTGGGTCCTGGTGGCCGATGACGAGGAGATCATCCGTCAGATGGCCACGGATATTCTGAAGAACCTTGGTTATCGGGTGCTGGTCGCAGGCGATGGCGTTGAGGCCGTAGAATTGTTCGAACAGAACCGCCAATCGATCCGACTGGTGCTACTGGATGTCGCCATGCCGAAAATGAACGGGCCGACTGCCCGACAACGGATCCGTAACCTGGATGAGCAGGTGCCGATTGTGATGTGCTCCGGCTGCGCCACCGAAGGCAACTTCGCTTCCTACGGCGACAAGTATCCCAGCCCCTTTCTGGCCAAACCCTTCACCGCCGGAGCGCTCAGCCGGATCGTCGCCGAACAGCTGACGCCCGCCACCGATTGACCGGGAAACGACACCTGCCAGCTTGCCACATGCGCTGCCTACTCGCTGTAACTGCCGCCGGCCTGTTGTCGGGTTGTCTGATGACCCGCGGCTGGGTGGTGGTGCGCAACCAGTCCGGGCTCGATTGCACCGAGATCCATATCCGTAGCCCGGATTTCCAGCGGCGCTTGATCCGCTTGAATCACGATGCCGATTTCCGGATCTACGAGGACATCAGTTTCCGTCGCAGTTGGCGGGTGGAATCCCGCTTTGTCGATGGTAGCGTGCGCCTGGCACATTCCACCACTGATGACGACAGCTGGAACCAGGTGGTGATCACGATCGCCGCGGATCAGATCCGGATCGAACCAGAGCGGGACCGCGCGGCACGCTGAGGCCCTGTTCGTCGAAAGCATAGAGGTCGGCCGGATTGAATCGCAAGCCGAGGCACTCTCCCAGACGCGGCTGCTGATCACCCGGCAAACGCGCCATCAGGTGGGGCGAGCCAAGATCCTCTTCGCCTGCCGCCCGATGCACCGGCCAGGGTGGCGTACAATACACCAGTGCCTCATGCCCGAGTCGCTCGACCAACTCGACCCGCGCCTGGAAGGATTCACCCAGTTGGACAGCTTCCGGACGCAGCCCCCAAACACGGGGGCGTCCCTCGGGATAACCAGACCCGGCACAGGCGATGCGACCACCGGGCCAGGTCAGGAAACCGTCGCACAATTCCGCCTGGAACAGGTGCATGGACGGCGAACCGATGAAACTCGCGACAAAGGCATTGGCCGGGTGCCGGTACAGGGTGTCGCCATCGGCCAGTTGTTGGATGCGGCCATGCTTCAATACGCAGATGCGGTGCCCCAGAGTCAGAGCCTCGACCTGGTCGTGCGTGACATAGACCGTGGTCACGCCCAGGCGCTGTTGCAAAGCCGCGATTTCCGCACGCATCTGTGCTCGCAAGCGGGCATCGAGATTGGACAGCGGTTCGTCCATCAGAAACAGCTGCGGCTCCCGCACCAAGGCCCGTCCCATGGCCACCCGCTGCTGCTGGCCACCGGAGAGCATGCTCGGCTTCCGCCGCAACAAGGGCGTCAATTGCAGCTGCTCGGCCACCGCTTGGACCTTTGCCTGCCGTTCGCCGCATGCCATGCCCGCCATCTTCAAGGGGAATGCGAGATTATCTGCCACGCTCATATGCGGATAGAGCGCATATTTTTGGAACACCATGGCAATATCACGTTGCTGTGGTGGCAATCGGCCGACCTCGCGTCCAGCCACGGCGACACGTCCACCGCTGATATCCTCCAGGCCAGCGATGCAGCGCAGCAGGGTGCTCTTGCCACAGCCGGAGGGCCCCACCAGAACCAAGAATTCACCGATCTCCACCTGCAGGCAGATATCGTGCAAGGCGACCACGCCATCGTCGAATACCTTGCGCAGCTGCTCGATCTCCAATTGCATGGCTGATCCTTTTCTGCTTTTCTATCACAGGGGGCTCGGCCCCCTCGCGACGTCCGTCGCACCCGCCAGCCGGACTCCGGCCCCACGATCCGCCGTCGCGACTTGCCCGCTGAGCGGGAATTTTTCGGCGCGCTGCGCGCATGATTGTCGAAAAAAAGTCGCTCGGTCGGACGAGCTCGCGCTTGGACGCGCTCACCGGCCACCCGCGTAAACCGAACACATTCGAGCGCTGATGGGCCCGTCATCCCTTCACCCCGGCCGAAGCGATCCCGCGCACGAACCACCGTTGAAAAACCAGGAACACCAGCATGACTGGCAACACCATCAGGGTACCGAAGGCGAGAATATCACCCCACTGCACTGGTTGTTCCGAGGGGAAATTCCCGATCGCCACCGGCAACGGTCGGTAAGTCGGCCCGGCAGTCACCATCAATGGCCAGAGATAACTGCCCCACTGCATCAAAAAACTCAGGATCGCCACCGATGCGAAGGCCGGGCCAGACAAGGGGACAATGATGCGCCAGTAGGTGGTCCAGGTGCCGGCACCATCGATGCAGGCGGCCTCTTCCAACTCCTTCGGCAGGCCGTTGAAGAAAGTGAAAAACAAAAACACGCTGAAGGGATTGGCAATGAAAGGGACCACCTGAACCTGATAGGAATCGGTCCAGCCGATCAGGCTCATCATGAAGAACAGGGGCACCGCAATCGCCTCGAAGGGGATCACCAGCAGTGCCAAGACCCCCAGCAACACGGTTTCCCGACCCCACCAGCGCAGTCGCGCCAGGGCATAGCCAAACATGGAATTCACCATCAGCCCCAACCCCACCACCAGGCCGGTGATCAGCAGGCTGTTGCCGTAATAGTGCACAATATCATCGCGAGCGAACACGTCCCGGTAATTCTGCAGACTGCCATCCACCGGGAAAAATGCCAACCAGGTAGCGCTTTCAGCCAGCACCCGGTCATCGGGTTTGAGCGAGCCTACCAGCATCACCAGGACTGGCAGCAGATAGATCACCGCCAGCAGTCCCAAGCCAGCGTAGGCGAGCAGACGCTGCCATGGTCTCATCGCGACCGCTCCTGTTTCAGCAGCAGGTGCTGCACCAAGGCGATGACGCAGACGATGCAGAAAAAAATGACGGTCATAGCACTGGCTAGGCCGATCTGCTGCAGATCGAAGGCCGTGCGCACTGCTTGATGGATCACCGTGGTGGTGGCCTGCGCCGGGCCCCCATCGGTCAGGATCTGCACCTGATCGAACAGACGGAAGGCAAGGATGGTGGTGACCAGGGCGGTGAAGATCAGCGGATTGCGCAGACCTGGCACCGTCACATGCCAAAAACGCTGCCACCAGCCAGCCCGATCCATGCGCGCCGCTTCATACAGGGACAGCGGAATCGCCTGCAAACCAGCCAACAGGATAATGGTCTGAAAACCCAAGCCCTGCCAAATCGACAACACCAGGATGGCCGGCATCGCCAACAACGGCGACTGTAACACGCCTTCATCGATCCCCGGCTGCCAAGCACCGAAACTCAGCGTGGTCAGCAGTGTATTCGCCAGGGCATCCGGACCGGGCGCATAGATCATCTGCCAGATCACCGCCACCAAGGCCATGGGATAGACCACCGGCAGAAAAAAACAGCTACGGAAAACCGCCATGCCGCGCAGCGGCGCATTCAACAGACTCGCCAAAAGCAAGGCCAGGCAGGTCTGCACCGGCACCACGATCAGCGCAAACAGGCCGTTATTCAACAGCGCTCGAAGAAAATACGCATCGCTGAACAGGCGGGTGTAATTCTGCAGTCCGATCCACTTGGTCGGCAAGGGTGAACCCAGGCGTTCGTTGCTGAAGGACAGCACGATGGCAACCACAAAGGGCGCCGCCAAAAACAGCAACAAACCGGTCAATGCCGGCAAGGCCATCATCCATGCAGTCAGTGAGCGCCTGGACATGGCTCATTCCACCACGGGATACCCGTCGTTGTCAGCGATGTCCTGCTCGATGGTGCGTGCCGCCTGCTGCAGAGCCTGCGCGACATCGCCCTTGTTGCGGATCGCCTGAAACGCGGTCTGGAAGGCATCGGTGATCACCGGATAGGCTGGCGTCACGGGCCGCGGCACTGCACAACGCTGCAATTGCTCCGCGAAGAGATGCAGCGGCGCCTCCGGACCGTAGGTCGGCGAAACGGTGATGGCGGTGGTGGTGGCCGGCACCGCACCGTTGGCCGCGCTCATAGCCAGCACCCGTTCGTCGCTCAACAGAAATTCCAGCACCGCCGCGGCACGTTCTGGCATCGGACACGTGGCATTGATCGCCCACGCCCACGACCCCATAGCGGTTTTGCTACCGGTCCCGAAATCCGGCAGCGGCAGGACCACCAGATCCTCACCCAGCGCCTTGCGGTAGCGGGGATACTCCCAGTGACCGACCCAACTGAGCGCCACCCGCTCCGTGGTCATGGCGACATCATCGCTGTTGGGGTCCACCAGCCCCTGAGCGATCCAGTCCTGGACCTGTTGCATGGCGGCAACCGCTTCGGGTCCGGCCAGCACCGTCTGTGCTTCGCGCATGTTGGCCCGATCGATCAGATCGCCACCGGCCGATTGGATGACCGGTGAAAAAGCATAGGTCCACCACTCGCCACCATAATTCAATTTCAGATCCAGCACCGCACCATCGTCATCGGCTGCCGCCAGTTGCTGCAACGCGGCCGTGAATTCCGTTGCGCTCCAGGCCTGGTCGATGTCGTCTGGAATCCGCAGCCCAGCCGCAGCCAGCAGCCGTTTATTGCCATAGAGACCGAGTCCGGAATCGAAGGCGCCAACAGCATACAGATGCTGATTCCAGGTCCCTTGGGCGATCAGGGACGGGAGCAGCCGCTGCTGCAACTCGGCATCCAGCAGATCTTCCAAGGGCCGCAGCTGGCCCTTCCACGCCATATTGGCCACCCAGGGACCATCGATATCGATCAAATCCGGTAAACGCCCGGCGCTCGCTGCCGCTTGCAGCTGCACGCCATACCCGTCTTCAGGAATCAACACCAGGTCCACCGGCTGCTCAGGATGAGCCTGATTCCAGCGCGCGACGCTGTCTTTCATGGTCGCCCGTTCGGCCGGCTTGCCGGTATGGAACCAGACCTGCAGAGCCCGATTGCCGTCGTTTTCGTTGCCAGGGCCGCCGCAGCTGGTAACCAGCGCGGCCAACACCAATGCCATCATCACGCGCATGGGAATTCCTTTCCGATTCTGAGCACTTCCAGACCATGACGAAACCCAGTCCTGTCAATCCAGGTTTCCAAGGTGATGCCAAGGCCGCACAAAGCTCGCCCCTGGGATCGCTGAGCACCAGCTCGGCATTCCTTGCGACATCTCCACTTGGGTCATTGAGGAAGCAATCGAGGAGAAACCGGCTGCTGTGACCCAGATCGAGCTGAGGCATGGTCCACGCTTCGCGAGCTTAGGGTGCGGAAAGAAATAAAGGTAGCAGATCGCGCAGAGATTTTGTCGATCCTTCAAGGCGCGAAGAGCGAGCATATCGAGTATATGTAAGCGATAAGCAACGCAGAAGGGCGGCAAAAGATCAAGTGAGACGCTACCTTTATTTATTGACGGGCCCTTAGCGCGGCCCTGGCGGTGGTGCTGCATCAGGCTGTCGCTCCACTGGCTGCCGGTCGTCGACGGCATCACCGCAGCGACTAGCATCCGACCATGCCGAAACGAGCCCTGCAGCAACACGACCTCAAGCCGGCGGTCGCCAAACGCTTCCTACGCGACGCCCGGATCCGCGACACGGATACCGTCCTGGAAATCGGCCCGGGCCTGGGCCGGATCAGCACGGAACTCTTGGCTGCCGGTGCGCGTTGCGTTTTGGTCGAGCGCGATCCGGAACGCGCCGCCGGCCTGCGGGAACGTCTGCGCCCAGCGATCGAATCTGGCCAAGCGCAGGTGCTCTGCGGCGACGCCCTGGTCCTGGATCCGGCGCTTCCGCCGGCTTGGCGGGTGGTCGCCAATCCCCCCTTCAGCCTGACCAGCACCCTGCTACGCCGCTGGCTGCTGGAGAACCTGCCGTCGGGCCCACCGGCACGTATCGACCTGGTCCTGCAAAAGGAAGCGGCGCAACGCCTGTGCGGCACCACCCGTTACGGCCAGAGCCGCTTGAGCGTCCTGGGCCGGCTGTTCGGCAGTCCCCGCCTGTTGGCCAGCCTGAACCGCTGGGACGTCACCCCCCCCAGCCGGGTCGACCTGGCCACCTTTTCCCTGATCCGCAACCAGGAGCGGAATATTACGGCGGCCGAACTGCGCCTGGTCGACCGCCTGCTGGAGCCGGCTTTCGCTGGCGCACACCGCGTCCGCGATGCCCTGGCCGGCATCGCCACCAAGACGATCCTGAGCAAGCAAGCCCAGCTCCACAGCTGGGAACCCAACGCGCACCCTCGCAGCGTGCCACCCCTGGCCTGGCTGGAGTTGGCGCGTTTCCTGCAGCAGGTCGGCAAACTGGGATAAGACGAGTACCACTTGGGCCTCGACTGCTGTGACGGTGTTGAGCGCGACTCGGCACTCCACTCGGATATCGGGATCCAACTCTTCTGCCGACAGCAAAACCAACCAAACAACCACGGCACCCTACCCCCAGATTCCACACAGGCCCAGCTGATCCTCCAATTCGCGAATCCGCCGCGATCGTCCGCGCCCGCTGTCACGCCCCAGCCGGGCCAAGGCTTCCACCAGACTTTCCGGTCGCCCCACCGCCCAACCTTTGCGGAAACCGTGCGTGTAGCCCTGCAGATCGTCATCCTCCAAACGGTCGCGAAATTGGCCGTACAGCCGTTCCTGTTCCGCCTGACTCGGCGACAAGACGCCCAACATGCCTTCATCGCGCAGCACCACCGCTCCATCAACCACCGCACATAAGGCCGGAGGGGTCAGGTCCACGGCATCTGGCGCTTCCAATCGACTGCCCAGAACCACCGGCGCCGCATCCCGCTCCAGCCACGCCGCGGCAGCCAAGATGGCGCTGTCGTCGGCTAATAGACAGGCTCGGAAGCGCTGCGACCAGATGCTGCCGCGACCGCCGTGGCGTTGATGCCAGCACCGACTGTAGCGCCCACCCAGGGTCTGCATCAGTCCCGACAACGACGACAGGCGCTGCCTGATGGCAGCCAGGGATTCCTGGGTGATCTGCCGACCACCAAAGTGCCCCCAACGCTCCCGCAGGCGTTCGTCCGAATCGAACATTGCCTCCCGATGCTGCAGCACCAGGCGATAACCGCTCGGATCGATGCGATAGGCATAGATGGCCAGGTCGGCCGCCTCCTGCAATGCCTGCAGCAGATCCCGGAAGTCACGGGCATCCTCCTCGTCTTGCAACAAGGGCTGATCCAGGACGCAGGTGGCGACCAAGTAGTAGCAATGCGGACTGCCCAGCAATTGACGGCGTTGTGGCTGCATGAGAGCACTATCAGCCAATTCGATGTCAGACAACGAAAAGCCTGCTTGACCCCATTTCACCGCATCTTTAACCTTTCGGCCACGTCCTGCGGGCCACCGTGGGACGATTCTTTTTTTTCCGGCACCCCGGAGCGCAGTGGTGATGATCGGCCGCCCGGATTCGGAATTGAGAGGAACCCCATGAGCATCCATCCCACGGCCATCGTCGACGCGCAGACCGAGATCCACGACGATGCCATCGTCGGTCCTTTCTGCGTCGTCGGCCCCGGTGTGCACCTGCATGCCGGCGTGGAACTCCGCAACCATGCCACGGTCTTCAGTGGCACCACCATCGAGTCTGGCACCATCGTGTTTCCGGGCGCGGTGATCGGCGGTGATCCGCAATCGGTGCACTACGACAACGAGCCGTCCGAGGTCCGCATCGGTCGCAACTGTCGCATCCACGAATGCGTCACCATCAACAAGGGTACCGCCGGCGGCGGCATGCAGACCGTGATCGGCGACAATTGCATGATCATGGCCTACGCCCACATCGCCCACGACTGCCACCTGGCCGATTCCATCGTGATCTGCAACAACGCCCAGCTGGCGGGCCATGTCCGCGTTGGGCGCAAGGCGGTGATCAGCGGCATGGTTGGCATCCATCACTTTGTCACCATCGGGGAACTGGCCTTCATCGCCGCCATGAGCGGTGTCAAACGTGATGTCCCCCCCTATGTGATGATCGAAGGCTATCCCGCCGAGGTCCGCGGTCTGAATATTGTCGGACTGCGACGTGATGGCTGGAGCCGCGACGACATCGAAGCGATGAAACAGGCCTTCCGGCTGATGTTCCACGATCGCTCGCGGCCCAAGGCCGAAGCCCTGGCCGAGGTCAACGCCTCGCCCATCAGCAAAGTCCCCTGCGTCAGCCGGCTCAGCTGCTGGATGCACGAGCACCTGACCGAGAGTCGCAAGGGCCGGGCCCAGGAAGCGCAGCGCTGAGCCTCCCAACCGCCGCTTTCGACTACGAACTCCCCGATGAATTGATCGCCCAGCAGGCGGTGGAACCGCGTGACAGCGCCCGCCTGTTGGTTTCCACGCCGCAAGCCTGTCAGCACCGTCGTTTCTACGACCTGCCCGAGCTGCTGCGGCCTGAGGACCTGCTGGTGATCAACCGGACCCGGGTGATTCCGGCCCGACTGTTCGGCCAGAAACACTCCGGCGGCCAGGTCGAGGTGCTGCTGGTGCATCCCGCGGACGATGACCAGCAGTGCTGGCAAGCAATGATCCGCGGCAAGGTCCGCCCTGGCACCGTGCTCAGCATCGATTCCGCCACCCTCGAGGTGACCGCCTGTCATGCCGATGGCAGCCGCACTGTTCGCTTTGCCGATGCCTGCGATGTCCTGGCACTGTGCGATCGGGTCGGGCATGTACCCTTGCCACCGTACATCAAGCGGCCGGATCAGCACACAGACCGTGAGCGTTATCAGAGCGTCTTCGCCCAGACGCCCGGTTCGGTTGCGGCGCCCACTGCCAGCCTGCATTTCACCACAGCAGTGCTGGCGGCTTGTCGCCGCCGCGGCATCGCCATCGCCGATGTCGAGCTGCGGGTCGGCCCCGGCACCTTCAAGCCGGTACAGGTGGAACAGGTCTCCGACCATCCGATCCATGCCGAATGGTGCCACTGCCCCGCCGCCACGGTGCAGGCCATTGCCGCCTGTCGGCAACGCGGCGGTCGCGTGGTCGCGGTCGGCACCACCGTGGTCCGGACCCTCGAGAGCGCCGCACGGCACACCGAACCACTCACCGCCTGGTCGGGCTGGACCCGCCTGTACCTGCATCCCCCGCAGCAACTACAGGTCGTGGACGCCCTGCTGACCAATTTCCACCTGCCACGATCCACCCTGTTGATGCTGGTCGCCTGCCTGACCGGACTCGCTCGCCTGCATCACAGCTACCAGCAGGCCCTGCACGAGCGCTATCGCCTGTTCAGCTATGGCGACGCCATGCTCGTCTTGCCGTAGACCGAACGGGCACCAGCATGGCGCGATGTGTCGTGGAACCTTTACCGATGCCGATATCCAGGCCCTGGTCGAACAGGGGCAGATCCGCAGCGAGCAGCCCCTGGCCACAGGCCAGGTGCAGCCCGCCAGCCTGGATCTTCGCCTGGGCGCAGAAGCCTGGCGCATGCCCGGCAGCACCCTGCCCCGCGAGCATGAGTCCATTCGTGACCTGATCGACTGTCTGGCCCTGGAACGCCTGGACCTGAACACCGCCACCTGCCTGGCACGTGGCTGCGTCTATCTGATCCGTCTGCAGGAAGCCGTCGCCCTGCCATCGGGGGTAGAAGCCTACTGCAATGCCAAAAGTTCCACCGGTCGCATCGACGTCGCGACCCGCGTCCTATGCGATGGCAATGCCCGTTACGACCGCATTGCGGCCGGCTACCGCGGCGAGCTGTGGCTGGAGGTCACCTCGCGCAGTTTCGATGTGGTGCTCCAGGCTGATTGCTGCCTGAATCAGGCGATTTTTTTCCGGCAGCGACGCCTGCTGGATCAAGCCGCACTCCAGCAGGAGCATGCGCTGCAATCGCTGCTGTTGGACGAGCAAGGCGTGGTAAACAGCGGCATCAACGATGGCCGACTGATCCTGCGTGCCCATCTCGACCGCCCGGTGGTCGGCTATGTTGCCCGCCGGAGCCATCGCCCCATCGATCTTCGCCCCGGTCAACGCCACGATTCGCGGCATTATTTCACGGCGATTCCGCAACCCGATTCCGGTTATCTGTTTCTGGAAAAGGATCGTTTCTATATCCTGGCCAGTCGTGAGCGCCTGGTGGTGCCGCCGCATCTGGCCTGCGAGATGGTTCCCTACGATCCCGCCGCTGGCGAGTTTCGCGCGCACTATGCCGGCTTCTTCGATCCCGGCTTCGGCATCCATACGGACGGGGCCCAGGGCACCCGTGCAGTACTGGAAGTACGTCCACACGAAGACGACCTGATCCTCCGCGATGGCCAACCCATCGGCGCCATGGTCTACGAACGCCTGACCGCCCCGTGCCACCGACAATACGGTCACGGCAGCCACTACGCCGTCCAGAACGGGCCACGGCTGAGCAAATATTTCGATTAACCAGATCCACCTTCAGCATGTTCTGCAGCCGGCAGCAGCACGCGCACATCAGTGCCGCCGCCCGTCCGATTCTGGAGGGTGATCACCCCTTCGGCAGAACGGATCAGGCGCTGCACCACCGTCAGGCCGAGACCGGTCCCCTGCGGTTTGGTGCTGAAAAACGGGGTGAATATCCGCTCTTGCTGGTCATCGGGAATGCCCGGGCCATTGTCGCAGACACACAGTTCCACCGCTGGCCGCTGATCAGGCAGCGTGCCAGCATCGGCCGTGACCTCGATACGCGGCTCGCTTGTCCCGCGCAAGGCCTGCATGGCGTTGGTCACCAGGTTGACAACGATCTGTCGGAAGTGGTCGGGATCGACCATGGCGTCGGGACAGGCATCGCTGACGGAACACTCGATCAGCAGCAGCGGGTCTTCACGCATGGCCCGCTTCAATTGGTTGCAGCATTCCTGCAAAAACTCCCGCAGCGCCACGACCCGCGGATTCGGCCCTGGCTGCCGGGTCAGCCGCATGAAATCAGCGACAATACGCTCCAGGCGATCGGACTCGCTGACAATGATGCCCGCCAAACTGGCGCCATCGCGCTGTCCCAATTCCTCCAGCACTTCCGCCAGCTCCTGCGCACAGCCTCGCAATGAGGCCAGAGGATTACGCACTTCATGGGCAATGCCGGCAGCCATTTCCACCAGACTCGCCAGATGCTCGGTACGCCGCACATCCGCTTCCAGGCGCTGCTGCTGGGTTTCATCGCTGATGGTCAGTACCCGTCCCCGCCAGCGGCCGCGTCGACCGCGCAGATCGGCGGCCCGCAAACGCAGATGTTCGCCCTGCGGGCCTTCCAACTGGCTGACCCGATGTCCACGGCCCGCCAGAAGCGTTCGGACCGGCTCGTAGCGTGCATGGCGGAACACCTCAGCGAGCGCAACCCCCAGCAAGTCTCCCTCCAAGCCTAGCAGCCGCATGGCTTCGTCATTGCAATGCAGCAGGCCACCCCGGTTGTCGATTGCGATCACGCCATCCCCCAACTGGTCCAGTAGATCACCGACCACCAGCCGCTGCTCCTGTTGTCGACGCGCCAGGGTCTGGCCGAGTGTGTCCACCAGGAACAATCCCAAAACCTGTACCAGCAGGCTGCCGATGATCTCGTTGCCGACAAAGAGATGGGCATTAGCGGTGACCAACACCTCTGGAAACGGCACATTCTTGGCGACGTAGAGCACCGAAATCAGAGCCAGAACCAGACTACCGAGGCCGGGCAACAGGAAGGGCAACACTCCTGGCAAAACCAGATTACCGGTCAACACCACGGCGAATATCAAGGGGGTGCCCGGTCCCTGCACGCCACCGCAGAGAAAAATCACCCCACCGCACCAGAGCAGGTCGAACACCAGATGGATCACCAGCTGACGTCGGGTGACCACCCAGGGAACGGCCATCACCAGCCCGAGCGCCAAAATCATGACCCCGCACAGCAGGAGCAGGATGTAGGTGGTGACCGTGCCGAAATCGATGCCGTCCTGGTAGAAACCAGCAACCGCAAAGGCCCCCACTGCCATGGCCAACAGCAGTAGGCGGATCAGGCCGATCAGGCGGGCTGAGGCCCGGACGTCATGCCGATGCCGATCCAGTGGACTTCGAGCGATCAGGACAGGGCCTTCTGCATTTCCAGAATCGGCAGGAATATCGCCAGCACGATGGTCCCGACCAAGGCACCCATGATGCCAAGCATGAAGGGTTCGATCAGGCTGGTCAGTGATTTCACCATCGCTTCCACCTGCTCATCATAGAAATCCGCGACCTTGATCAGCAGCTGCTCCAGTGCCCCCGAGCGCTCGCCAATACCGATCATCTTCACGACCATGGGCGGGAACAGCCAGGAGGACTCCAGGAAGGTGGAGATATTTTCACCACCACGGACCGTTTCGCGAGTATCCAACAACAGGTTTTCGATCAACTTGTTGCCCGAGGTGGTCGCAACGATCTCCAAAGCACCGAGAATCGGCACGCCCGACGTCAGCAGAGTGGCGAAGGTGCGGGCAAAACGGCTGACCGCCACCTTTTGCCCCAGACCACCGAAGACCGGCAGCTTCAGCTTGATGGTATCCAGAACCACCTGGGCCGACGGCACCCTCATCGCCACCATATAGCCGATCCAGGCCGCAACGATGAGGATCAACAGCACATGCCAATTGGCCTGGGTCCAGTTGGAGGCGAACAGAATCACCTTGGTGATACCGGGCAGTTCTCCCCCCAGCGACGAGAACATGGTCTCGAACTGGGGCACCACGCCGATCAGCAGGTAGATCGTGATGCTGATCACCATGACCAGCGACACCACCGGATAGGTCATGGCCGATTTGATTTCGCGCTTCAAGGCTTCAGAGCGCTCGAGGAAGTCCGACAGACGGTCCAGGATGGTATCGAGCTGACCGGAAGCCTCACCCGCTTTGATCATATTGATGTAGATGGACGGGAAGATGCGCGGGTAGCCGGTCATGCCGTCCGACAAGGACGAGCCCCCACGCACCAACTGTGACAACTCCATCAGGCCTTCGCCAAAGCCCCTGTTGCTGTCGCGTGTCTGTTCACCAAGGATATCCAGGGCTTCCAGCAAGGGGATGCCGGCACCTAACATGGTGGCCAACTGTCGGGTGAACAAAGCCAGCTCGGCGCTTTTGGCCGATCGCTGGGCTTTGTTCAATTTGGCGAAGAGTCCCTCACCACCACCGCCACCAGACACACCGAGGGCGACCTTGAGGGAGACGACATTCAGACCCTGCTGGCGCAGACGACCAATGGCGTCGGGCTGGCTTTCAGCCTCGATGGTGCCTTTGACATCACGACCAGCATCGTTGCGAGCGACATAATTGAAACGTGCCACAGCGGCTACTCCTGGCGTTCACATCGGCAGGCGACTCAGGCCGTTCGCCAACGCTGCTCCCCGGTGGTATGGTAGAAGCCGCCATCGATGATGGCGCCATGACTTCTGCACCATGATTGTGGGCCGCAACCGCTCTGACCGCAAGCAGCTATGACAATTCCGCGAGCGACCCTATGACTCTTTGTCCATGGAGCATGACACCAACGCACCTGTCCTGATGGCCTTCAGGCACCATCCTGATGGCTGAAGGCCAGAGCGTAGGCTTTGACCTGCTTGACCATCGCCGCCAGACCGTTGGCGCGATTGCTACTCAGATTCTGATTCAATCCCAATTCTTCGATGAAAGCCGGATCGGCAGCGAGGATCTCCGTCGGCTTGTGCTGATCATACACACGCAGCAACAAGGCCACCAGTCCACGTACGATCACGGCATCGGAGTCGGCCACATAGCGGATCCGTCCGTTTTCCAGCCAGGCATGCAACCAGACCGTGGACGAGCAGCCACGCACCTTGTTGGCATCAACGCGGTGTTCCTCGGCCAATTCGGGCAATTGCCGGCCAATGGCAATAATGTGCTGGTAGCGTTCTTCCCAGCTCTCGAAGGCTTCGAATTCCTCGACGATGGCCGCTTGCGTCATCAATATGTTCATGGCGATCAAGGTTTGAATCCTCGCTCGACATGGCAACCGCTAACCCATCCCATCCTTGCCATGACGCGAATCTCGTGTTTATAAAAGGCCGAGGCAGCTTTCGTGAATCCAGATCTGCATCAGGCCTGCATCGTGCTGTTCGGTCCGGAAGGGGCCGACCCACGTTTTCTGCACAATCTTTCAGTGGAACGACTACGCCGGGTCTATCGACAACGGGTCAAGCAGTGCCATCCCGATCGTGCGCACGCCATGGGCCGACGCGCTGCGACCTTGACCCTGGAATTCAAGCGGGTGGCGCACAGCTACCAATCACTGCTGGCTTGGCTGGCGCGACCAAAGCGGCAACACCGTCAGGCGCCGGCACAGCGCCGCCGGAGCGCCCGTAGCTGGCGACGCGCCACCGCACCGAATGCCGAACGCGCCCGCCAGGCGCACCAAGAGACGAAGACCGACTCACATTCCGCCAGCGGCCGTCAGCCCAAGGCCGAGGCGGCACGCCACCGCCGGCCCGGCCAGCTACCCAACCGACGCCTGTTCCTGGCCGAATATCTGTACCACCGGGGCCTGGTCAGCTACCAGCAGCTGATCGCAGCCCTGGTCTGGCAGCGCCGGCAACGGCCACTCTTCGGACAACTGGCGGTGGAATGGGGCTATCTGAGCAAGGAACTGGTGCAGCAGGTCATCAGCGCACAGCAAGCCGGCGAACGCTTCGGCGACTGCGCCCGCCGCTTGGGTCTGCTGAGCATTTTTCAGCACTACGCCCTGATCGGTAAACAGCGCAGCATGCAGCAGCCGATCGGTCAGTGGTTCATCCAGCACGATGTCTGTACCGAGGCGCAGATCGACACCTCCGTCGAACAATTGAAGGAACACAATCGCCACGTGCTGCTGGGCAGTTGGCGCTGAGTTTTCCCGTCAGCCATGATTGGGATGTGACCGCACCCGTTCGATGGCCGAGCAGATCGCGACGCGAACATCGTCTTCGGCCACCGGTTCCCGTAAGACGATGGAACACGGCTGCACGTAGCGAGCAGGCAGCAGGTTCAGCGCCAAGGCGTAGATATCCTGGATATCCAGGGATTCAGGCTGGTAATCCTGATGCTGGGCCAGCACCTCGGCCAGCAGATGCTGGACCCGGACCTCGTTGCGATTCTGGATACCGCTGATATCCACTCCCATGAGCCTGGTCGCCATGGCACGCTCCTTGACAGGAGCGTACCGCCAGAGCAGGCCAGGCGCCAGCACCAGCGCTACAGCACCGGCTCACGCCCCGTCAGCAGCCGAAAGGCCTCGACATACTTGTCGATGGTTCCGGCGACCACGTCTTCTGGCAGGCTGACCGGGTTCTGCTTATCGAAGCCGATCCGCTCCAGGTAGTCGCGCACATACTGCTTGTCGAAACTGTCTTGGCCCCGGCCGGTGGCATAGCTCGCCACTGGCCAGAAGCGGGAGCTATCTGGCGTGAGCACCTCATCCGCCAGAATCATCTGACCCGCCGTATCGATGCCGAATTCGAACTTGGTATCGGCAATGATAATACCACGAGTCGCGGCATGGTCGCGCGCAACGCCGTAGAGACGCAGGCTCAGTTCGGCTACGCAAGCGGCCCGTTCCGCACCGATGATATCCGCCGCCTGATCGGGGTGGATATTCTCGTCATGAGCCCCCTGCTCGGCCTTGGTGCTGGGGGTGAACAAGGGCTCTGCCAATTGTTCGCTTTCCTGCAAGCCGGCTGGCAAGGGAATGTCGCACACCGTGCCCTGCCGCTGGTATTCCTTCCACCCGGAACCAGTGATATACCCACGCACAATGGCCTCGATGGGCAGGATCTCAACCTGACGCACCAGCATGCTGCGGCCAGCCAGCTGATCTCGATAGGCCTGCACCGAGACGGGCATGTCATCGATCTCGGCGGTCACGAGATGGTTGGGAACCACCTCCGCCAGCAGGTCGAACCAGAACAGGCTCAACTGGGTCAATACCTTGCCCTTGCCCGGGATGCCATTGGACATCACCACATCAAAGGCGCTGATGCGGTCGGAAGCGACAAACAACAGGTGTTCATCATTAATCCGGTACAGATCACGAACCTTACCACGACCGATCAGTTCCAGATTCGGACATTCGCTACGAACCAGAGCGGAGGACATGCCGAGCTCCTATTTCTGTGACATCCGTTCATTGAAAAGGCTGAAAAGGAAACGCCCCAGCTGCTGCCGGTAGGCTTGCGCCTGCTGTTCCAGCTGGGCGAGATTCGGTTCGCTGGTCTGATACTGATCGCATTGGACCAGTTTGATCTGGTAGTGATCACCTTTTTGTCCGGCATCCACCAGCACGATGGGTCGCCGCTCGCCGGCGACGGCAATGGCGACCACCGACTCATCGGGAATGCCGTCCCATTCAGGTACTGGTGGCTGCCATTCCTGCAACGGACCGTGGCTGCCACTCTGCAGCTCGGTCTGCCAGGGCTCCAAGACGCTCTCGGTGCAATACGCCTGCAGGTCGCCGGTGGCCATCGCGGCAGCCTGCAGCTCCTGGGCCTTGGCCAGGAGCTCGGGGTAGGCCTGACGCGCAGCCAGATAATCGATCACCTCATCGCGCACTGCTTCCAGCGGCTGGTAGCTCTCAGCAATCCGTTCAGTCAGATGCACGATGAACCACAACCCTGCCCGATCGGAGGCCTGGATCGGCAGCGATACGAAACCCGGCTGTTTGTCGTAGAAGGTGCCGTCATCGATCCGAGCCAACTGCGCGCCTTTCCCCTGGTCCAGCTTCAGGCGCAGGGTGGTACCGTAGCCCGGCTTCTCCACCCGGACGCCAGGGAAGACCGTCACGGTCACGTCCTCGGTCAACTGCTCGTGCGCATCGGCTCGCAGGCCGACAGAGCTCGCCATCTCGGCCAAAGCCGCGGTTTCGGGGGCCTCGGTCAAGCCGGCGTCCTGAATCGCCTGATCCAACAATTGCACCAGTTTTTCGGCCAAGGGTGTGGCCTGCTCGGCTGCCAAGTCACTGCGGATCTGATCCCGCACCGCGTCCAATGGCTGTACTTCCGTCTGTTTTTCGTCGGCCTCGTCAGCTTCGGCTTCGTCATCGGTCTCGACCGGTTTGGTGAACTCGTCCTGATGACTGTCGTAATAGGCCTGGATGGCATCCTCGCTGACCTGCACCGCCGCGGCGATCTGATCGGCATCGACCGCCAATACCTGTAAATCGATGGCTTCAGGAATCCGGAATCGGTCCAGCTTGATCTCGTCGTAGGCCAACTCGATAGCTTGGTCGTCCGCAGCCACCGCTTCGCGGTGAGCGGCCGCCAAAGGCTCGGTGCTCAGAGTGACCTCCTGGGTCAGCACCTGATCGCTGTTCAAGCGCGCCAACAGACGGCCACTGCTTGGGGCGACTGCCGGCACCGGCAGATAGCGATTCCGGTAGGCCTGAGCGGCGGTCTGGTTGGCCAGATATTCGGATAGCAGATCGGTATCGATCTCTTCCTGGGTGCCCACCAATTCCTTGATGGCATCCAACATGCGGCGGTCGGGCTGCCCGCGGACCGGCTGTTGCAGGAATTCCGCCAGCAGCGCGCGCTTGGTCTCACCCTTGGGCAGCAAGCCCTCCGCTTCGGCCAAACGGGCCAGACGCAGTTCCTCCAAGGCCTGCTGATTGAAATAATTGCGCATCTGGTCGCTGTTCAGGCGCTCGCGGGGCATGCCGTTCAGCAGCATGGTCTGCTGCATCACCGTCACATGCTGGCGGAGGGCCATGCGATCGATGCCACCACCCAGGTCCACACGTGCCGTCCCACCCTGGAGCATGGCCAGGGAGCCGCCCATGCCGAACATCACGCCCACCAGGACCACCAGGGCGACAATAATCAATTTTTGCATCAGATCGCTCGCTCCAGCGGGTCGTGGTGCATCAGTCATGTCAGGTCTCCAAATTCCGAGCGGGGCAGGCTAGAAGCTGCCCAGGCCGAGGCAACGTCCTTGCCGGCCAGCCGTCATCGGCGTATGGCCCGGCTCGTCAGGTCGCGGACAGCGCACGGGCGCTGCGGATGAAATCCGCCGGATCCGTATCCTTGAAGAAGGCACTGCCGCAGACCAGGCGATTGGCACCATCGGCGACAACGGTGGGGATGGTGTCACGACCGATGCCGCCATCGACCTGGATATCCAGCTCGGGGAAGGTCTGCCGGGTCCGACGAATGAAGGGTCGGGTCTCGGCAATGAAGGACTGACCACCGAAACCAGGATACACGGTCATGAACATCACCAGATCCACCCGATCAAAACAACGGAACCAGAGCGCGGGATCGGTATCGGGATTGAAGGCCAAACCGACCGCGCACCCCAATTGTCGCAACTGCTCGATGCTCTCTTCGATACGTCGTGGCCCGACCGCCTCCACGTGCACGGTAATGGCATCCGCGCCGGCAGCGCAGAAATCCGCAGCATAGCGCAGCGGATCGGTCAGCATCAGATGTACGTCCAGGCGGCAATCGGTGTGCTTGCGGATATGCTCGAGCAACATCGGACCGAAGCTGATGTTGGGCACGAAGTGGCCATCCATGATGTCACAATGCAACACCTCGGCACCGGCCTCGCGACAGCGAGCCAAGTCATCAGCCAGATGGCCGAAATCAGCGGAAAGCAGGCTGGGCAGGACATCGATACGTGGCATGGGCGGCATCATGGTGCACACCTCCCGCTGCCAAGGGTGCGACACGATCTTGCGAATCCCATGCCGAAAGTCATGGTGCTGAACACGTGGCGAACACGGCGAAGCCGATTCGGGTCAATCGCCATTCCCTGCCACCGATCTTGTGCTTATGGATGCTTGCGCTTGGGCCGATCTGATCGAACGCCTGCCTCGGCACCTGCCACCGGGTCTGGCGCTGGGCTTGTGTTGCGCGCCGCACGACGGCATCGAGATTGGCCACATCCTCAACGACTGGCCCTGGCATCCCGTTCCCGATCACCCCGAAATCCACCTCCGCGCCGGGGCGCAGCAGCTGGAGCTGGCGGCACATCTGGTCGCCGCCCTCTGCACCCTGGTACACGAGAGCCAAAGCCTGAGCGCTGAACTTGCCGCCACCTATGGCAAGCTGGCGCTACTGGACGAGATGGGCCGCATTCTGCCGCGTTGTCAGGATGCCGCCGCGGTTGGTCACGGCCTGGCCGACAGCCTGGCAGACAGCCTTCCCGGCGCAGGCTGCCTGTTCGAGCGCCAACAGGCTGATTCCTGGCGACGACTCGCCCACTGGGGGCCACTCGGCCTGACCGACCAGCGGATCGAACACGAAGAATTGGAAGCTCTGACCAACCGGGAACGGACCCGCGTCCTGGACGCTGATATCATCCCCCGTTCCATGGGCCTGGGTGCCGGGGTCACCGGCCCATCCTGCTGCGTCCCCTTGCGTGGACCCGAAGGCATTGAAGGCATGCTGCTGCTGGCGAGACCCGGCGGCGCCGCCTTCGCTAGCGACGAAGCCAAATTGGCCGAGTTGGCGGCGGTGCAGTGCGGCGGCTACTTGTTCAAGCTGCGTCGCGACCGCGCCCTACGCCAGGCGGCCCTGCTGGAGCACGAGGTCGGCCTGGCCGGGCGCATTCAGCAGCAGCTGCTGCCGGCCACCCTGCCAGCCCCACCCGGCTGGATACTGGCCGGGGCCCTGCACTCGGCGCGCCTGGTCGGCGGCGATCTGTACGACGCCTTGGAGCTGGAAGACGGTCTGTACCTGGTGATCGCCGATGTCAGCGGTCACAGCGTCCCAGCCGCCTTGGCCATGAGCATGGTCCGCACGGCCCTGCATGCGGCCTTGCCGCAGATCCAGGAGCCGGCGGATCTGATCGCAGCGCTCAACCGGCAGCTGGCCGATGATCTCTTCGCTGCAACCCTGTTCGTCTCCCTGACAGTGCTGCGTATCGACCCGGAAAGCGGTGCCTTCACTTTGGCCAATGCCGGTCATCCACCGGTCCTGCTGCGCCATGCCGACGGCTCGGTGACGGTGCTGGATGCCGATGGCTGCGTACTCGGCCTGACCCCGGAACAACGCCCCGATCAGCTACGTGGCGAGCTGCTGCCCGGGGACACGGTACTGCTCTACACTGATGGCCTGATCGAGCTGGACGGACGCGATCGTGAACCCTTTGGCCAAACGCGGCTGCAGCAGGCAGTCGCCACCGGCCCAGCCCACGCCGCAGACCTGCTCCATCATGTCGAGCAGCAGCTGACCGCCTGGAGTGGTCACCGCCATGACGACACCACCCTGCTCGCCTGCTCCCGGAATCCCGACCAGGCCGCACCGCATCAGTGCCGCCTATCCATGTAGCAGGCACCAAGCCCGTCATAGCCGACGGGCATTTGCAGCGCAGCCAGATCGTTCTAGGTTTTCGTCAAACCCTCTTGCACCGAAAGCGAGACTCCCATGGCCACCGAATTCACCGATGCGAACTTTCAGACCGATGTGCTCGGCAGCGACAAGCCGGTCCTGGTCGATTTCTGGGCCCCCTGGTGTGGCCCCTGCAAAATGCTGGGCCCAGTCATTGAAAAACTGGCCACCGATCTGGCCGACACCGTCACCATCGGCAAACTGAATGTCGACGACAACCCAGCCACCGCGCAGCAGTTCGGCGTAATGAGCATCCCGACCCTGATCCTGTTCAAGGACGGCAAGGAGGTTGGCAAGACCATGGGCTTCCAGCCGGAACCGGCACTGAAACAGTTTATCGAAAGCAATACCTGACACGACTGATGGGTCCCTCAGAGGTCGAATTCGGCACGAATCCGATAAGAGCCAGGCGAG
>CAYONM010000018.1:0-30747 GCA_964405325.1 uncultured candidatus Brocadiaceae bacterium
CAGGCTGCCACCGTCCGGCATGGCATCACGGGCATTCAGACCCAGGTTGATGAAGGCGTTCTGCAACAGGCTGGCGTCACCCATAACGATGTTGGCGTCCGCGTCAGCATGCAGCTCCAGCTTGATACGCGGGTCGATGGTGCGCTGCAACATGGCCACGGTTTCGCGCAAAACGTCGTGGACGTCCGTTGGAATGGACTGGGATTTCGCCTGCCGCGAGAAAGCCAGCATTTGTTTACTCAAGGCAGCAGCTCGGTCGGCTGTTTCGACAATCGTCTGCAGCTGTTCGCGCATGGACTCGCTCAGACCCGCTTCCAGCAACAGCTGTTCAGCGAAGCCAATGATCACCATCAGGATATTATTGAAATCGTGCGCCACACCGCCTGCCAACTGTCCGACCGCATCCATTTTCTGACTACGCTGCAGCTGTTTTTCCAGATGCCGCTGCCGACCAATATCCTGGCCCACCAATAAATAGCCGATCAGCTTCTCGTCCACATTGTGCACTTCACTGATGGCCAAGTCGATTTGGATGCCCTCGCCGTCTGCGCGCACCCACGTAACATCATGACTGCCAAGATCGGGAGTCAGGTACGATCGAAGCAAAAGCTGGAAATCATCCACAGGCGCTTCGTTGCTGCGCTGCTGCCGCTGGCGCAGTGCCGCCAGGTCATCGGCCTGATGAAAGCGGTCTGGTCGCATCTGTCCGATTATTTGCTCGGCGGAAATTCCCAGCAGGCGCTCGGCACCAGCATTGAAGCAGGTGATGGTGCCGTGTACATCGGTGGCCAGGATGGCCAAGCCGGTGGCAGCATCCAGCAGTCCCTGCAATTCGGAATGGGCGAGCTGGGCAATATCACGGGCCTGCTGCAATTCCCAAGTAACCGCCCGGACCCGATGCTGCAACTGCCGGTTCCACAACACCACCAACCCCAGCGTCGCCACGCCCACTGCCAGGCCGGTGAGTATCTCCCACCAGGGCAGCTCGTCCTGTGGCTCCAAGGTGTAGGGAACCCAACGTCTGGCCAACTGTTCCCAGTCCTGATTCGTGAAGCGGGCGAAACCGGCGTCCAATCGTCGTAACAGGTCCCGACGATCGGCGGCCACCGCCACCGCCAAGGGATCGGCATTGATCACATGTCCACTGATATGAAAACGACCGAGAGCTGCGAGACCCGTCAGGTGGTGATGAATAACTGCCGAGGTTCCGACCATGATCTTGACTTCACCGGCCACGGCCGCTTGGACCAGACTGTGATAGTCGGAAAACGCCCGCCGCTCAGCCGCCGGCACTCGCCCAGCCAGGGCTTGATCGCTCTGATCGCCCTCGACCACCCCCACCAGCATGCCAGCCAAATCCGCAGCGCGTTCCACCGGTGGTAGTGAACGATGGGTAAAGATACGGCTCTCGGCATGGGCCAGCTCGGTGCCGAAAGCGAAGTGTGGCCGTCGCTGCGCCGTTGGCGTCATGCCGGTGATGACATCAGCCTCACCTTGCCGGATGGCCCGGAGACATTCGGACCAGGACAGACTGCGAAACTCAATGGGTTGGCCAGTCAGTTCCGACCAACGCTGGAAGCAGCTGATCAGGTAGCCCTGCGGCTGGCCCTGTTCATCGACGAACTCGAAGGGGGCATAACTACGGGTATGGACGATCCGCAGGGCCTCAGCAGCCCCCAGGCCCAAGGTAAACAGCAGCACAAGCAGACAGCGCATGCGGAAGTATGACACGCAGCCGGGGCGACGTCATCAGCGGGAATGCGCCGCCCTGATCAACGAGCGGACAGTCTGCCTATCCAGCCACCTGCTTGGCAATCCGTTTGGTCAGCGAGAAGATCCGGTACAGGTGATCGATCAGATCGCGCTCCACCGAATAGGCATGAACGCGATTGGGATCGTCGGTCACCAGCCGCGCGGTGAGATGCCGCTCCAACTCGTCGTGCACCGTACGCACATCGGCCTTGCGATCGCTGACCGCAGCAGCGGCCTGGGCGTCCCGTTCGACCAAGGCGCTCCGCAGTGCGTGAAAGGCATCCTGTACCTGGGCGTGATACTCCTGCAATTTGGCGAAGGTCTGACCAGAAACAGCGACGCTCTTGTCGAGTCGACTCAAGCCCGATTGCACCAGATTGGAGGTGACGATATCGGCGATACCTTCCAACTCGCCGACGATTTGGACAGCTTGGCCAAGCTCGTTGCTGAGTCGGGGCGTCATCTCCAAACGCGCCAACTGCCGAGCAAAATCCAGGCTGGCGCGGCAAAGCCGATCGATGTCATCGTCGCGAGCTGACAAGTGCAACAGGCTGGCACGATCCCCACGCGCCACCAGATGCGGCAAATCGACCAGCAGCTCGTCCACCTGCTCAGCAATATGACCGATTTCAGCCCGCAAACCCGTCAAAGCCAGATCTGGGCTGGCCAAGAGGGTATCATCCAGATGCCGGGGCACGACGCCGGTTTCGACGACCGGTCGTTCCGGCACCAGACGCTGGACCAGCCAGACAAACACGCCGACGAAGGGCAGCAGCACCAGGGTGTTGATGACATTGAACAGGGTGTGGGCATTGGCGATCTGCCGAGCCGGATCGTCGCCAACACCACGAACCAAATCCGCCAATTGCTCAATCAGGAAAAACCACAACAAGACACCGATCACATTAAACAGGACGTGCACAACCGCCGCCTGCACCGCCGATCGCGGCTTGCCAATGGCGGCCAGCAAGGCGGTGGCACAAGTACCGATATTGGCACCAAAGGCCAGGGCGATACCCGCTTCCAAAGTGATCAACTGCTGTGCGGCAAGCACGATGATGATTCCGGTAGTGGCGGCAGAACTCTGCACGATGGCCGTAAACACCGCACCCAGAGCAATGCCGCCAAGCGGGCCGATCTGCCGCATCCACTCGCGGATCGCCGGCACCTCGCGCACCGGTTCGGTGGCATGCCCCATCATGTGCATGCCGTAAAACACCAGGCCCAAACCCAACACCAGAGCACCATAATGCCGAATCGGATCGCGTTTGGCAGCAAACCAGAACGCAAAACCGATGGCGATCATCAACATCGCATGTTTGGTGATTTTAAAAGCGATGATCTGGGCAGTAACGGTGCTGCCAATATTTGCCCCCATGATGATGCCGATGGACTGCTGCATGTTCATCAGTCCGGCCGTAATGAAGCCGACCACCAAGACCGTGGTCACCGAAGAAGACTGGATCACCGCCGTGACCACGGCACCGGTACCAGCAGCAGCAAAACGATTGGTCGTCAGAGCGCCGAGCAGACGCCGCATGCCGTCCCCGGCAACCAACTTCAAATGCTCAGCCATCAGCGCCATGCCAAATAAAAACAAGGCCAGGCCAGCAGACAATTCCGCAATAATCTCGTACCAATCCATTCTGGCTACTCTCTCTCAGCACGGCCGCCACAGCAGCATCCCAGCCATGTCACTTCGCCTGATCCGCGTAGTGATCCGGTATCGTAATGAACTGATCGCGATCGGGTCGGACCAGATCGGGGCTGGGCGCTTTGCGTTTGGGCAATTTCAATGGTGGCGGGATGATGTTCTCGTATTCGATGCTGCCAAGCACGTGCCGGATGCAGTTCAAGCGAGCGCGTTTCTTGTCATCAGCTTCCACGGTGAACCAGCGCGCCTCGGGGATATCGGTATAGAAGAACATCTCGTCCTTGGCGCGGCTGTATTCGTCCCAACGAGCGCGACTCTGCACATCCATGTCGCTCAGCTTCCAGCGACGGCGAACATCGGAGGCACGACGCTGGAAGCGCTTTTCCTGCTCGTCGAAGGAGACCGAGAACCAGTACTTCAGCAAAATGATGCCAGAACGCACCAGCATGCGCTCGAACTCCGGACAACTGCGCAGGAATTCGCGGTACTGGTGATGCGTGCAGAAACCCATCACCCGCTCGACGCCGGCACGGTTGTACCAACTGCGATCGAACAACACGATTTCGCCGGCGGCGGGCAAATGCGGCACGTAGCGCTGAAAATACCACTGCGTCTCTTCGCGCTCGGTGGGCTTGGACAGCGCGACCACCCGGGAACCACGTGGGTTCAGCGGCTCGGTGATCCGCTTGATGGTGCCGCCCTTGCCGGCGGCATCGCGACCCTCGAAGAGGATCACCACCTTCAAGCCCTTGGCGCGCACCCAGTACTGCCACTTCACCAACTCTTCGTGCAGGTGCGCCAATTCGATTTCATAGACCTTTTTGGGCATACGCTTCGGCTCCGCCGCCGTCCCCTTGCGTTTGGCCATGATGCACCTCCTTCCAGAAAGAGTATTGGACATAGCTGCGCAACAGGCAAGGAAGGTACTCAATACGGACTGGCTATGGTCTGCTGCCGTGGTCCCCAACCACATCGGTGACAATTCGAGAAACGGTCAGCCGGCTGGACTCTACTTCTCTGCGAGCACAAAGCCCAAGGACTTTATGATACTGGTCTCGTCCAGCTGATCGCTTGCACGTCTTGGGACGCATTCATCGGATCCGAACCGTATCTCCAACGGATTCCTGCCAGGTATGAATGCGCTGCCGTAGTTCTGCGAGCCGCTGCGCCTGCTCCGGCTCCTGACTGCGATCGTGCTGTTCCAAGGGGTCCGCCTTCAGATCGATCAATAATTCTGGCACGCCTTCTGGGCGACTCACGTATTTCCAGCCATCGGCGGTGATGATGCAGCGCTCCGGAACATCGCGCTCTGGATCCTTGGGGTGGTGATCGACATTGGCCTGACGCACCACCGGATGCCACTGGATGAAGGCGTCCCGTTCGGCCTCGCTCGCATCGATCACCCCGCGCAAACTGCAGCCCGGCAAAGAATCCGGCACCGGCACGCCAGCGTAATCCAGCAAGGTCGGCAGCAGGTCGATATGCGACACCGGTCCGGCCACGCGTTGACCCGCGTGATCACCAGCGGGCAGACGCAGCAACAACGGCACCCGGACCGATTCCTGATACATCACGGTCTTGAACATGATACCATGGCTGCCCAGGCAGTTCCCGTGGTCCGAAGTGAAGCAGATGATGGTGTCCTCCAGCGCGCTGCTCTGCTCCAAGGCCTGCAGGATGGCACCGACAGCTTCGTCCACCTCTTCCACCAGGCCCCAATAACGAGCATTGATGGTCGCCTGTTCCGGCCAACTGCGCTGCTCGATCATATCCTGGTAGCGCTCGGGCACGGCATAGGCGTCGGGCCCAAAATTGGCTGGCGGCGGCTCCTGCACCGGATCGTGCCGCCCGTTGTAGGGTCCATTGATCGGCGAATGCGGCTCCAGAAAATTCACGTGCAGACAGAAGGGCTGATGCCGCTCGCGACGCAGAAATTCCCCGGCCTGCTCCGCCAAGAAGGCCGGCTTGCTGTAACGGTAGGGCAAACAACTGGCGAACCACCGATCGGCCAGACGCTCGTCCGGATAATTGGGCACGAAGCCCTGTTGTTCCAACCACTCGGTATACGTACACGGCGTCTCCCGATCGGCCGGATCGCGTTGATAGCCGCGATACATATCCTCGATGGAGACCCATTCGGAAAAACCGTGCTGGGCCGAAATCTCGTCACCCAGGTGCCATTTCCCCATGTAGGCGCATTCATAGTGCTCGGGTAGCATTTCCGGTAGGCAGGGTGTTTCCGGCCCCAGTCGGATATTATTGCTGGTGCAGCCATTCTGATGCGGCCACAAACCGGTCAGCACCGTCGAACGCGAAGGCGTACATATTGGTTGCGAAACATAACACTGCTCGGCCAGCACACTCTCGCGCGCCAAGCGATCGAGGTGCGGCGTCGCCACGCGCTGATTACCATAGGCCGCCATGCTGTCGGCGCGCTGTTCATCGGTCCAGATGATCAGGATATTGGGCTGTTTCATGGTCTCTCCTTCAAAGAGGGGCTCCCCGTCGGTCCGGCTCGAACCTCGCGACATCCGTCGCACCCGTCAGTCGGTTTCCAATCCCTCGGCCTCGGTCAGAGATGCCGACCGCAGGTCCTCGCGTTTGGACGCGTTCACCTGGACCAGAATGGATTCGATTCGAATCCGACTTTTGAGAGGGTCGCTGTTCATGGTATCAACCTAGCAGCTGCGCGCTGAGGTACACCGGAGCAGGACCCTCAGAAGGTAACAGATGGGTTACCCCTACCATCCCTGCTGATCACCGATCATGCTGCTTGCGATACACGCCGATCGAACACGCTCGCGATCATGGCTATCTGGTGGCTGGCGGCGGCAAAATATTCCACAATGGACACGAGGACTGGTCCGTCTTCAGCAATGGCGGCAAGCGCAGCTATGGACCCAAGCCATCGCACGGTCCCTTTGCGGTGTCCGCGCCCCGCGGCCCGATCTGGAAACGCTGGGTACCGCATCCGGATTTCGCACAGATGCGCGCCTACAATTTCTACTGCCCGTTCAGCCAAGTACCGCACACCGCGGGCCACCATGGCTGGGGCATTGGCAATGGCAGTTTCAGCTATCGGGGCCTGGACGATCGTGACCTGATGCCCGATGAGCAGGTGGCCCGCTGGGCCACACGCTGGTTGCAGCAGGACGCGCCCAGTGACCAGCCCTGGTTGTTATGCATCGGCATCAACCGGCCGCACGCGCCACCGGTGGTTCCGGATCGCTATTTCGAACGTTTTCCGCCGGATCAACTCCAGGTCATGCCCACCCTCGCCGGTGATGTCGCCGATACCGCGCCAGAACTACAGCCACCAGAACCGGATACCTGGACTACCGGCGGCCTGCACCACTACCAGGAAACCATGGCCCGCGATGGCGATCTGCGCTTGTGGACCCAGGCCTATCTGGCCTGCGTCAGTTTTGTCGATGAACAGGTGGGACAGGTCCTGACTGCCCTGGCAAATTCACCACACGCCGATCGGACTTTGGTCATTTTCACCTCCGATCACGGTTATCACATGGGCGAAAAACAACGCCTGTTCAAAAATACCGTTTGGGAACCGAGCACCACCATCCCCTTGATCATCGCCGGGCCGAAGCTGCCGCGTGGCGCGGACGTGCATCGACCCGTCAGTCTGATCGACTTGTACCCCACCATCCTGGAGGCCGCCGGCTTACCGTCGCAACGCGGGGATGAGCTACCACCGCTAGACGGTCACAGCCTGCTGGGCCTGTGCCGCGATCCGCATGCCAACTGGACGGGCCCCAGCGTGGCCATCAGCACCGTTCCCCCGGACAGTCGACCAGCGCGCGATATTCGCACGGCCATCGGCCAACAGCACTGGAGTGTGCGCGGTAAACGCTACCGCTCTGTACTGGGCAATCGTGGTGGCGACGAACTGTACGACCTGCACGAGGACCCGCACGAATGGAACAACCGCGCCGGTGAGCCGAAACTGGCCGAGGTACAGACACGCCTGCGTCAGGAACTGATGCGGCTGACCGGTCGGGCGGAGTGAGGACAAAGCCAACGCCGTTCAGGTTTGTTGAGCATATGGTGACTGCATCCCGGAGAGAAGCCGGAAAACTCCAAACCATCTGGCCTTCTCAAAACAACCCCTCGGCGTGCAGTTTAAGGGCACCTTCAGGCTGACTTCCAATGGTCTGGCCTGAGTCGTTACGATCCCAGAATCATGTTCCGAAAAATTCGGCCCACCAGCTGTTACCGCGAATTCCTCGACGCCAAGCCCTGGGCCAGCGAGCTGCCGCCAAGCCTGCAGATGCAGCTCTTCACCACCTATGTCCAGCAACGCAGCAGCCAAGCGTAAGGGCAATCAGGACGCCGTGTCGTCCCCGTACAAATGACAAGCAACCTGTCTTGCTTTCAGGCGCTGTAATTCCGGCGCTTGATCTCGACAGGGTGCGAAGCATTCGCTGCATCGGGGATGGAAGGCACAACCACTCGGCAAACAGGCGGGATTGGCAACCTCACCAGCCAACACCGCTGGCATTCGTTGATCCGGGTCCGGCTGCGGCACCGCCGCCAGCAGACTGCGGGTATAGGGGTGCTGCGGCCGCTCGAATAAATCGCTGGTCGAGCCCAACTCGACAATGCGGCCGGCGTACATCACCGCCACCTGATCGGCGATATGGCGCACCACCGACAAATCGTGGGCAACAAACACGAAGGTCAGCTGCAGCTCGCGCTGCAATTCCGCCAGCAGGTTGATCACCTGGGCCTGGACGCTGACATCCAATGCACTGACCGCCTCGTCCGCCACCACCAGGCGCGGATGCAGGATCAGGGCCCGGGCGATACCGATGCGCTGGCGTTGACCACCGGAGAATTCGTGCGGGTAGCGCTTCAGGTGGCCCGCCGACAAACCGACCCGCTCCAGCATATCGACGATACGCGCCCGACGCTCGGAGCGGGAACCGACGCGGTGGATCAGCAATGGTTCGGCAACAATACGCTCGATGCTCATGCGGGGATTGAGACTGCTGAAGGGATCCTGAAAGATCATTTGCATGCGTGTCCGTAAATGTCGCAGCTGCCGGGGCGTTTGCGTTGCCAGGTCGACGGCGGGACCATCAGCTTCCGGGCGAAACCAGATAGCCCCGGCAGTCGGGTCGATGGCGCGCAGGATACTGCGCGAACAAGTGGTTTTGCCGCAGCCGCTCTCGCCCACCAAACCCAGGGTCTGCCCCGGTAGCAGGTCGAAGGAGACCTGATCCACCGCCTTGACCGTGCCGGTCTGCCGCCGCCGCAGGCCTTTGCTCCAGATCGGGAAATATTTACACAATCCACGCACGGAGAGCACGGCGGTCGCCGCCGGGTCCGGGGCAGCCGTTGGCTGGCGCTTGGCCGATGCCGGCGGGACGCCGGCGCTCCCAGGTGACGATTCCGTCATGACGTCTCCTCCGCCACCAGCACACAGGCAGCGGCGCCGGCAGCGGCAGCGATAGACCGCAGGGCTGGCACTTGGCCGACATCGCAGACCCCGGCCTGGGCCCGGGAACAGCGCGGATGAAAGGGACAACCAGGTGGAATATCGGTCAGCGGCGGCACGTTACCGGGAATGGCCGGCAGGCTGTCACGCTGCTGATGCAGGCTGGGCAGGGAATCCATTAAGGCACGAGTATACGGATGCTGCGGCTGCTTGAGCACCCGCCGCACCGGGCCGTGTTCCACCACTCGGCCCAGATACATCACCGCCACCTCGTCGGCGACCTGCGCCACCACGCCCAGGTCGTGCGTGATCAACACCACCGCGGTATCCAATTCCTGCTGCAGCTGCTTGATCAGCCCCAGAATCTGGGCCTGGATGGTCACGTCCAAAGCGGTGGTGGGCTCGTCGGCAATCAGCACCCGCGGCCGGCAGACCAGGGCCATGCTGATCACCACCCGTTGCCGCATGCCACCCGAAAGCTCGTGCGGATATTGCTGCAAACGTGCCGCCGGGTCCGGGATGCCGACCCGCCTGAGCATGTCCACCGCCAGGCGCTCGGCTTCGCGCTGCGAGACCGGCTGATGCAGGCGTATCGCTTCAACAATCTGGTTGCCGATGGTGTGGACCGGCGAGAGCGCAGTCATCGGCTCCTGGAAGATCATGCTGATGTCACCACCACGCAGTTGAAAGAGGCGCTCGTCATGATCGCGCAGGGCGGCAATATCGACGGCCGGACCGCTGGCCGGTTGAAAAATAATCTCACCATCAACAATGCGCCCCGGCGCTTGGATCAGCCGCAGGATCGAATAAGCGGTCACGCTCTTGCCACAACCGGATTCGCCGACGATCGCCAGCACTCGACCGCGGGCCACGCTCAGATCGACGCCATCGACGGCCCGGTGCTCCTCGCCATCGACCCGGAACCAGGTCCGCAGACCACGCAACTGCAGCACCGTTTCCGGCGTAGCTGGGGATGGCGTATCGGTCGCTGCTGTCGCACTCATCGGCCACTCACTTCGCCGCATAGGGGTCGGCGGCATCGCGCAGGCCGTCGCCCAGGAAATTGAAACACAGCACCGCCAGGATGATGGGCATAACCGGAAACAACATCCAGGTGTAGGTGGCCACCGCACTCATATCCAGACAGTCCTGCAGCAACACCCCCCAACTGACGATGGGCGGGCGCAGCCCCAGGCCGAGAAAGCTCAGCGCCGTCTCGCCGAGGATCATCGCCGGCACGGCGATGGTGAGCGACACAATGATGTGCGAGGTAAAACCCGGCAGCAGGTGCACCAAGATCAGACGCGCATGCGACGCGCCCAAGAGACGTGCAGCAACCACGTAGTCTTCCTCGCGCAGGGACAGGATCTTGCCGCGCACCACCCGCGCCAATTGCGTCCAATTCAAGAGACTGAGCACGATGGTGATGCCAAAATAGGTCTGCAACGCTGACCAATTCGGCGGCAAGACGGCAGCGATCGCCAACCACAGTGGCAGATGCGGAAAACTGTTGATGATCTCGATCAGACGCTGAATAACGACATCCCAGATTCCACCCAGGTATCCGGACAGGCCACCGATCAGCAGCCCCAGAACAAAGGTGATGGCAATCGCCACCAAGCCGACCGACAGGCTGATGCGGGCACCATAGACCATACGGCTGAAAATATCCCGACCGTATTTATCGGCGCCGCACAGATACCAGCTGGGCAGCGGTGCACTACCGTGCTCGGCCCGCCAGGCAGCGCGATCAACGCCGAAAAGATGATGCCGCATGGGAATCAAGCCCCACAGGCGATACGGCTCGCCAGCGACCAAGAAAGCCAAGGGCACACTTTGCTGCGCATCGACCACGTAGGCTTTGGCAAAGGTGATCGGATCGACCTGTCGATCCAGGGCCTCGGCGTGCAGTCCCTCGCCCCAGGAACAGCCCGGCAGCATGGGTGGTGCATGAATGCGTTCGAGATCCCGCCATTCCACCGGATAGGGCGCGACGAATTCCGCAAACAGGGCGACGCCGTAGAACGCCACCAGTACGTACAGGCTCAATACCGCCAAGCGATGCCGGGCGAACCGCCGAGCGATCAATTGCCATTGAGATTGCGGCGCACGATTCATCTCACCGCCCCTCCTGGTCCATGCGGATACGCGGATCCAGCCACAGCAACAGCAGGTCGCTGACCAGGGTGCCGCAAATCGCCAATAAACTCATGACCATCAGCATGGAACCGGCCAGATACATGTCCTCGTTGGTCAGCGCATGGATCAATAACGGCCCCACCGTCGGCAGCGCCAAGACCATGGCGACGATGGCACTGCCGGAGACCAGATGCGGAAACAGACTGCCGAGACCGCTGACAAAGGGGCCCAGAGCAATACGCACGGGATATTTCAGCAGCAGTCGCAGGGGCCGCAGACCCTTGGCACGAGCGGTGGTCACATAGGGCTTGCGCAGCTCGTCCAAGAGATTGCCACGCATGATCCGCATCATGCCGGCGGTGCCGCTGACCCCCAGCACCACGATCGGTAGCCAAATGTGCGCTAGCAAATCGGCAACCTTAGCCCAGCTCCATCCGGGCATGGCGGCATAGGCCGGCGAAAACAGACCGGTGATGGTCACACCAAACCAGTGCTCACCGAGGGAAATGAAGACGATGGCCAACAGGAAATTCGGCACGCACATGCCGATCATCGCTAGGAAGGTGGCGAGGTAATCGCCGAAAGTATACTGCCGCACCGCGGAATAGATGCCGACACTCAACGCCACCGCCCAGGTGAACAGCACCGTCCCCAAGGTGATGCAGACGGTCAGCAGGATGCGATCGCCAACGATGTCGTTGACCGCGCGATCGGTCTCCATGCTGTAGCCCAGGTGCCCCTGCAGCAGCCCAGCATCGACGGCATCGAAACTGGTAAACCAGGTCAAGCCGACCCAACGCAGATATTTGCTGAGCACCGGATCCTCGTAGCGATAGATGTCTTTTTTATCTTCCAATTCCTGCAAGGCCGCTTCGTCACCGCGCATGCGCAACTCGGTCATGCGGGTGGTCAGGAAATCACCCGGGGGCAGCTGGATAATGGTGAACACCACCACCGACACGATCAGCAAGGTCGGCACCATCAGGAGCAAGCGCCGCAACACAAAGGGATGCCGCAGCGCCACCAGCCCCAGCCCCAACAACCCACCGCCGATGACCAGCGTGCGCAGCATGGTCGCCAACCAACCGCCACTGGCAGCGGCCTCGGTGAAACCACCGTTGACGCTGGTGGTGTCGCCAACCTCATTGACAATCTCGACCATCTGTCGTTCGACTTCGGCAACACTCTGCGGGTCCATTTCCGGCTCGGAAAAATAGAAACCCTCCATGCCCGCATTGGCCGGAGTCATATAGGCGGCACCGACCAGGGCGACTTTCGGCACGCCGCGCAACTCGCGATCCACCACCACCAGGGCCGGCGGTGGCGTGCAGATACTGATGCTGTGCACCTCTTCGGCCATGATCGCTTGGATCTCGGCAAACAGACGGCGCTGCTCGGCCCGGTTGGCGCTGCGCCGGATGGCGTTCCATAAGGTCATGCAACGCCGCAGTGGGCTGCCCGCCGGCGGTGCCAAGGCGCCAGGGGTACGCGCCGCGGCCTCACTGCCGTGCATGCCACCCTGCTCGTACCAGATACCATAGCGCGGCGCGTAATAGCTTTCGGCATAGGTCGGCACGAAATTCCGGATCATGCCGAAGGGCGTGAAATCGCTCTCGCCGGTCCAGACCGTAAAGTCATGTTCGAAGCCGGCCTTGCTGGCGTAAAACAGCGGCCGAGCCCGATCACGCAACACGCAGCGGATGCCCACTGCCGCCCAATCGTCGATCACGAATTGCGCTGGGCCGGGGCCAGTGAATTCGCACACATTCAAATCGAAGGACAAGCGGATGCCGTCGGCAGCCATACGCATACCGTCCACATCGCGGTGGGTCAGGCCCAGTTCGTCCAGTAACTGGGCGGCGCGAGTGGGATTGTGCGCGGTATAGCTGCGGTACAGCTCGGGCGAATGGAAGAGCGAATCCGGGCCGGGGTCCAACTGCGCCGGCTTGGTTTGGTTATTGTATTCCGCCTGGATGATCGCGGCACGATCGATGGCCAGACTGAGCGCCTGCCGGAATCGCTTGTCGGCCAGCAGGCGCGCCTTGTGCGCTGTTTGCGGCCGTGCCGGATCGACACGTCGGTTGACATTCGGAAAGATTGTCCACTCGCTGCGAGTACCCGGATACCAATGGTACACCTCGTAGCCGCCACGCTCCCTATTACCCATCAGCAGGGTGTGGTCGCGGTAGAAGATATTGCGCTGCTGGAAGCTGACCGCGCCACTGGCAGCGGCGATGGGAATCATCTTCGCTTCTTTGACCGCAAACACCAAGCGATCGATATAGGGCAGCTGATTGCCGGCGGTATCGACCATGCAGTAATACGGATTGCGCACGAAGGTGTACGGCGGCGTGGTGCGATAGGTGCGGGGAATCCACGGCCACAGGCGCGGATGCTCGGGATTGAGATAATGCCGTAGCCGGGCGTACAGCGCATGCGGACTGCTGAGGGACCATTCCTGGCAGCGCTTTTCGATCAGCGCCGGATCGCCCAGGTCGGGATGGTAGGGCCGCAGATAGTGCTCGGGCAGGGCCATTTCCCATTCCCGAGTCAGGGCCTCGGGAAACAGACCGTTGGGCTCCGGAAACACGAAACGCAGGGTCTGCGCGTCCACCCGCTCAATACGACCGCGACCACCGGGTGTGCTCAGGGCGATGGGCTGCTGATCGTGCCGCAGCACTTCCTCCTCATACCAGAACATGATATCGTCGGCATCGAATGGCTCGCCATCAGACCAGCGATGCCCCCGGCGCAGCCGCATGGTCCAGACGCTGGCGTCGTCGTTGGACTCCAGGCTCTTGGCCATGTGCGGCACAATGGGGTAGCCTTGCGGCGACCAGGCCATCAACGTGGCCCCGGACATCCGCCAGCGCATCACCCCCAGATCGTTGGTGCCGTTGGCGATGCGATACCAGGAGCCGCCATGACGGCCGATGCCATCGACACCAGCCAGCACAATGGGCTCCGGCCCAACCCGCTGCGCCACCGCCGGCAGCAGGCCCTGGGCGACCACATCATCCAGAACCGGCGCCTGCCCCGTCGGCCACCAGGCCGCCGCCTGACCCTGGCTGTAGTCGACTGCCTGCCGCAGCACCAAGGGCTGCTCGGAATCGATGCTGACCGCGCGCAGCTGCTGGACCTCGGCCACCGCTGCCGGAGCTGGCGGCGGCGGCGCCTCCTGCACATCGCCACGCACCAGCCAAGCGCAGGTCAACAGCAGCAGCATCACCAGCATCGCCGCCGCCAGCAGACGCAGCGGCCAGAGAACCAAGACGGGAAGTCGCAAGGGCATGCTGGGCGATCCTATATGATATATGCACTACGCCAGATCACCTCCCGCCTGCTTTGCTTTGTGTATCAGGTTGTCAAAGCGGCGACTGTGTGACCAGCAGGTACCAGACCCTGCAGCGGCCCTGTCCCCAATCCGAGCAAAACCCATAAGAGACGTGACTCCATCACTGTTGCAGCAATACTGCCCGCATGGACAGCTCCTCGCATACCGCCTTGCCTGGAAGCAAACAGCGGCGGCTGGCGATCCATCTCGCCCCCCTGCCGGAGTTGTTGCGCGATATCGGACTGCTGCGCGAGATCGCCGCCATCAGTGAACTACACCTGATCTGCCGCCCCAAAGGCCATCCGCTGCTGGTCTCCAGTGGCCAGCGTTTTGTGCGCGCGGTGCACCGCCTGCCGTATCCCGACCGGCGCTGGCAGGGCCTGTCGGCCTGGCTGCACGGCACCACCTGGACCCGTGTCGGCCAGGAGCTCGCACGTCTGAGCATTGATGAAGTGATCTGGTTCGGCGCCCAACGGCGGCATGTCCATCCCTGGCTGCACCAGTGGCTGCCCCAGGCCGAGGTCACCGAACTGGCAGCCAAGGGCGATCTGGCACAGTTGCGTGCCGAGTGCACCACTCCCGCCCTGCTCGACGTAACCGAAGCACAGGCCGCCCGCGCCGATGATTGGCTCCGACCGCTGAATGGCCACATCCTGGTCCTGGTGCCTGATACCCGGCTGACTCCTCAGCAGGCCATGGCCCTGTTCCGCGCCAGCCACTGCGACCAGTTCCTGATACTTGAGACGGATCGTGCCTGGTGTCGGCACTTCGCGAAACAACTCGGCGGCGGCCACCGGGAACTGATCATCGTCCGCGAACCGCCCCATCTGGGGCTGCTGCCAGCGGTCCTGGCCCGGATCGATCACCTGATTAGCTCCGATCCGCTGTATCAGGCTCTGGCCACCGCGGTTGACAGCCACTGTCTGTCGAGCCTGGCCGATGGCGACGCGCTGCTGCAGGAACTGGAGCAGACCGAATCCAGCTGAGGCTTACGGCAGAGAGGGCTTCCTTCGCCAATCCGGTTCGAACCTCGCGACGTCCGTCGCACACCGCCAAACCGGACTGGCACCGCGAGGTTTGGAGGGGGCGGAGCGAAATGCCCAGGACCATCGAGCGAAGCGTGGCCAGGGCCATTGCCTTGCCCCGCGGACGGCCACCCTGCTCAGCCATGAGGCAAACCCGTGGCCAGTAAGCATCCCGCCGCAAGCATTGCATGGGATCACGATTCCGACCAGCCGCATCGGCCGGATAAGACGATGAAGGCCAGCCTGCGCCAGCATCTCTTGCCGGAAATTTTGGCCCAGGCGGGGACGAGCGCTTGGGCCGGACCCCTAAGCACCCTACGCTATCTCGCAGGCGGACCATGCCGACGGCCGGTGCCGCCAATGCGGGATTTCCTCGGCCTGGCCGTTGGCCTGGATCGGGTGCCCTGGCAGCGGCATGCCGAGGAACTGCAGGCCATTGACGTTCGTCATATTCTCGTACGCGTCGGCGTCTGGCAGCTGAATCGCCTGCCGGAATTCCAGGCCCTACTGCGAGCCCTCCCCGGGATCCAGGTGGTGATCGGCGTGATGCAGGATCGCAGCAGTCTCGCTTGTCCCGGTGCCTGGGAGCGCGCCCTGTTGCAGCTGGTGCCGGCGCTCTGGCCCTGGAGTCGCTGTTTTCAATTTGGCCAAGCAATCAACCGCCTGAAATGGGGCTGCGCTCATGTTGGCCAGGGCCTCGACCTGGCCGAGCGCGCCGAAGCGCTGTTACGGCCGCGTTTTCCGAAATTGCAGACCATCGCACCCAGCACCCTGGATTTTGAACCGCTAGCGCAGCTGCGCAGCCTGGTACATGCTCGCCGGGTGCGCTGGCATGCCGCCAGCTTCGGGCTGTATGTCGACCGCCGGGGGCCGCCGGAAGGCCGACAATATGGCCATTTCGATCTGGCGCGAAAAATCCGCTTCTTGGCCAGCATCGCCAGCTGCAGCCGCCGCTGCGCCCCACGAGTCTGGATCACCGAAAGCAATTGGCCGCTCGCTGATACCGGTGGCTACGCTCCGGCCAGTCCAGAGTATCAGGTGGACGCAGCACGGTATGCCGACTACCTACGCCGGTATGTCCAGATCGCCCGCAACAGCGGTGTGGTGCAGCGCCTGTACTGGTGGCAATTATTGGCCACGGGTTATGGCCTGATCGACAACCGCGATGGCCGACGACGACCGGCGTGGCATGTGTTTCGGGAGCTGTTGACCTGAGAGCGCGCGGCGTGCAATCGACAGTCAACAGTCCCGACATTCACCAATCTGCATTTGATGTTTCCATCAGAGGGGGCGCTGCCCCCTTTGAGGGAAACGTCTTTATTGATCCGCCTGCATTTTCTGCTGGCACAGGGCACGGAATTCCTCGCGACTGATGGCGCCGTCGCCGTTGCTGTCGGCAGCGCGCAGCTCGTCCAAGGCGACACCGTCGGCCAGGGCACCGCGCATACCGGGCCCCTGGCCGTGGCCTTTACCATGACCGCGACCGCGTCCGCGTCCGCGTCCGCGTCCCTTGCCGGGACCACGACCGTCCGCACGGTCCGAGTCCGCCGGCGGCATCGGACACTTGGCCTGCATGCCGGCATGGAATTCCTTGCGGGTCAGCCGGCCATCAGCATCCGCATCCATGGCAATCATCTCGGTCACCGAGAGGCCCTCCTCGCCCCAGGGGCCAGGACCAGGGCCGTGCGGACCAGAACCGCCACGTCGACCTGGGCCGGCGACCTGTTGCCGGACACTACGCATTTCCGCGAAACTCAGGCGGCCATCACCATCCGCATCGGCGGCTTCTAGAACGTTGAGAGGCATGCCGGGTCGCCCTTGCTGTAACCCGCGTGGTGGACGATGGGCCTGCATGATGGTGCGCATTTCCTCGCGATCGATGCGGCCATCGCCATTGCTGTCACCGGCGACGATGTCGCTGATCGGCAGGCCACGCGGCACGGCATCCGGTGGTGGCTGCTCCTGGGCGGTGGCCAGACCAATGCCAGCGATCAAGGTGAGGCTGGTGGAGACGAGACGAGTGAACATGGCAAACTCCTTGCTGTGCTTGTCTACGGCTATGCTAGCCAGCCCGCATGACGTCTTCATGAACAGGCCAGGTTAATTCCAGCACAAATCGGCCATCGGCCCAGCTGGCGTTGGCCTCGCCACCGCCCAAACGCTGCAGGCCGCGAATCAGGGCCAGGCCGAGGCCGGCATGGCCCCGGTCTGAGCGGCGGCTGGCATCGCCGCGCCAGAAAGCAGCGAAGGCCTGCTCGGCATCGGTCCAGTCGGGATCGACGGCCGGATTGCTGATCCGGACCTGGAGCGCATCGCCATGCCAGCGGGCCTGGATACGAATCGGTCCGTCGCCATGAGCATGCGAACGGATATTGACCATTACGTTGTCTATAATCCGGTCCAGGTGTTGCGGATCGGCCAGTACCGACTCCGGGCCCTGCCAATCCCACTCGACCAACCGCCCCTGCAACGCGGCCTGCAAGCGCTCCCGAATAGCCACCGCCTGCCGCTGGCTGACCACATGGCCGGCATCCAAACGCGCCAATTGCAGCAGACCGTCGACCAGACGAGCCATGTCATCTACCGAACGCAAGCCGTTTGCAATGGCGTCACGATAGGCAGCACCATCGCGCTCGCGCAATAAGACCAGCTCCAACTGCACCCGCAAACCGGCCAGGGGCGTACGTAATTCATGAGCCGCACCCGCGGTGAATTGCCGCTCGCGGCTGCGCACGCTTTCGATGCGATCAAGCAGTTCGTTCAGTCGTTCCGGCAACAGCCGCAAATCCGGCGGCAGTGCTGCGGGCAATAAACGGCCGCGATCCTGGTTGAGCTCGCCAATGGTGGTTGCCAGACGACGCAGCGGCGTCAGCACCAGGGCGGTGGTGCCCCAAGCGCCGAGCATGGCCAGCCCCACCGCTAGCAGCACCAGCATCAGCAGACCAAAACGCACCCGCCGGAATTCCGCCTGCAAACGGTCCAAATCGACCAGAAAAAGCAGATAATGGTCAGCCTCCTCCGGCGTGCTGTGCATCTGTTCCGGCCGCGGCCGACCCCGCCGCCAACCACGCTCACGCCAACGGTCACGCAGCTGCAAGGGCATCTGCAAACCGCGAAACCCGAGCAGACGACTGGGACGCTCGTGCAGCCGCTGGTGCATCTGCTGCCAATCGGGCGGCTCGTCTTCAGTCAACGCGACCACCAGCCGACCCTGCTTATCGAGCAAGGCAGCATGGACGTCCGCCGGCAGACGCGGCGACGGCCGGCCTTGCCGCCCCGGCGGCAGGTTGGCATGCCGATATTCCCGCAGCAGCGCAAAGGCCACCTGCGGCCATTCCCGCTGCATTTCCTGATCCAAAGCTCGCATCGCCAAACTGCGATAACTGAGGAAGACCAGCAAGGCCGCCAGGGTGACCACCACCGTGGTGCCACCAACCATACCGATGAAAACGCGCTGCCGCAGGCTTCTCATAACCAGCCCATCACGTCGGCTCCGCCAGCACGTAACCGTGACCGCGTTTGGTGTGGATCAGCGATGGCGGGCCTATTTTCTTGCGTAGGCGGCCAATGAGAACGTCAACTACGTTGCTACTGGCTTCAGAATTGAAATCGTAGACATGCTCCCAGAGCTCCTCGCGGCTGACCACGCTGTTGGCACGCAGCAGCAGGTAGTGCAGGATGGCGTATTCCCGCGGGCCCAGATCCAGCTCCTGGCCACACCGGGTCACTTGCCGACTGGCCGGGTCCAGGCGCAAATCGGCCAGTTCGATGCAGGCCTCGCGACGGCCGTAGCGACGACGCAACAGGCTGCGCATGCGCGCCAGCAACTCCGCCAGGGCAAAGGGTTTGATCAGGTAATCGTCAGCCCCGGCATCCAGGCCGGCGATGCGATCTTCAACCGTATCCTTGGCGCTGAGCAGCAATACGGCGGTATCGCCGCCGGCTTCACGCAGGGCGCGTAAAATCGCCAAGCCATCGCTGCCCGGTAGCATGATGTCCAGCACCGCGCCATCGTAGGCGCTCCCCTTGGCATACCACAATCCCTCGTCGCCATCGCCGGTCTCGTCGACGGCGTAGCCCTCCTCGCGCAGGGCCTGGGCGACGGCCTGCCGTATCGGCAGATAGTCTTCGACCACCAAAAGGCGCATGAGGTCCCTCCGCTTCAGGGGGTCGCACGCCGGGCCACCGCCTGGCTGTTAGGCTGGCCTGGGGAGATGACCACAGCATGAACGCTAAACAGCTCCTGTGCCAGAGCCTGAACCGATTGCGGCAGTTGCTCCAAGCGGCCGTTCCGCAAGGCCTCGGCGCAGTCGGCGGCAGTGGCCGGGCCGATCCCCGGCAGCGCCTGGAGCATCCAGATTTCCACCTGCTCCAACGGCTGCGGTGCCGGTACCGGTCGGGTATCGGTGCGCTGCCACCAACCGCGGATCAGCAGCAGGACCAGCAGGCCAAGCAGCGGCCAGCGCGGCAAGCGGCTCATCGCCAGACCCGCGTGTAACGGTCCATTTCGTTGAAATCGCGCTGACAACGGCGGTGCAAGCCACGCTGCTGACAGGCATCGGCCAAGCGGTCGGCTTGGCGAAAACCGTGCTCCAACCACAACAAGCCCGTGGCGGCCAGGTGATCGACCGCCCAGTCCAAGAGCTCCAGGATCAGCGCCAAACCATCATCGTCGGCAAACAGGGCGACCTGCGGCTCGAAAGCGGTCTCCGGGCAACACAGGTTACGCTCGGCATCACTAATATAGGGCAAGTTGGCCACCAGCAGATCCCAGGATCCGTCCAGGCCCTGGGCCAGGTGTCCTTGATGCCAGTGCACACTCAGACCCAAACGCTCACCATTGCTCTTGGCCACGGCCAGGGCTGCTTCAGACAACTCGCAGGCGTGCAACTCCCAGCTGGGACGGGACTGGGCCAGGCTGAGGGCGATGGCCCCGGAACCGGTACCGATATCGGCGACCCGCAGCGCCTGTTCGGCCGCCAGGGCCTGGTCCTGCAGTATTTGTTCCACCAGATCTTCGGTCTCGGGCCGGGGCACCAACACCGCTGGCGACACCTGTAGCTCCAGCTCGCGGAAAGGCTGGGTACCCAGTACGTAGGCCAGGGGCTCGCGCTTGCCACGGCGCATCACCTGCTGCCGCAGCGTGGCGACTTGCTGCTCGTCCAGCGGCATGTCGTAGCGAGTATAGAGCTCCAGCCGCTCCAAGCCCAGAAACTGACAGAACATCCACTCGCTTTCGCGGCGGGCGTTGTCGATACCGCGTTCGCGAAGGTAGGCGGTACTCTTCTGGAGCAAATCCTGCAGAGTCGGGAGCATGGAGGGCATGCTGGCCCTGACCGGGGTGCGTCCAGCAGCGACCACGCATTGCGAGCAGGACCAAGCTGGTGCCCAGCGCTCCCAGGAGCGAGCTTTGCGCGGCCCTGGCATTGCGGGTCGCCCCACTGACGTTTGAATACACCAATGGGACGCGTGCTGGTCGTCGACGATGAAGTCAATCTCTGTGAAACCCTCCGGGTGGTGCTCGCGCGAGACGAGCACCAGGTGGAAACCGTCACCAGCGCCGATGACGCCGTGCGCGTGCTGGAGGATGGCCGCGAGTGGGACGTGGTCCTGACCGACATCCGCATGGCCGGCATGAACGGCATGGAACTGCTGGCGCATTGTCGAAAACACCATCCAAACCTGAGCGTGCTGGTGATGACCGCCTACGCCGCCTGGGACACCGCGGTCGAGGCCATGCGCCTGGGCGCCTACAACTTCATCACCAAGCCCTTCGACAATCATCACCTACGCTCCCTGGTCCGCCGAGCGGCGGACGCACACGAGCACCACGTCGCCGCCGCCGCCTGTGGCGAGCGCTCACCGGTGGTCAACCTGGTCGGCAATTCCGACGGCATCCAACGCATTCAAGGCCTGATCGATCAGGTCAGCAGTACCGATGCCACGGTGCTGATCACCGGTGAGAGCGGCACTGGCAAGGAACTGGTGGCCAATAGCGTGCACTATGGCTCGCTGCGTGCCGATGGCCCCTTTGTGCGGGTCAATTCCGGCGCCCTCACGCCCACCTTGTTGGAGAGTGAACTGTTCGGACACGTGAAGGGCGCCTTCACCGGCGCGGTGGAAAACCGCCCCGGCCTGTTCGCCCTGGCGCACGGCGGCAGCTTGTTTCTGGACGAGGTCGGCGAGCTGGCCATGGAAACCCAAGTCAAACTGCTGCGTGTCTTGGAAAACGGCGAATACCTCCCGGTGGGCAGCACCGAAACCCGCACTTGCGACGTTCGTCTGATCGCCGCCACCAATCGTGACCTGAAAGAAATGGTCCAGGCCGGTACCTTCCGCGAAGACCTGTATTATCGCATGGCGATCATCGCCGTGGAAATACCACCGCTGCGGCAACGCCAGGACGACATCCCGATGCTGGCCGGCCATCTGCTGGCACGCAACGCCCGGCGGCTACGCCGACACATGGACGGCTTCACCGAAGCCGCGCTGCAGGCGCTATGCGACTATACCTGGCCAGGCAATATCCGTGAATTGGACAACCGCATACAACGGGCCATCGCCCTGGCGCAAAACGAGAACATCGACTTGGACAATCTGTTCGGTGACCTGGGCCCCACCCAAACCGCCATGTGGCGCGCCATTGGCCGACGGGAAGGGAAATTCCTCTCCGGATCAGAAACCCAATCGGCACTGGAGCCCAATCAGACCGCCCAGACCAGCCTCTGCCGACGCATCGAGGACGGCCAGCACATCGACCTACAGGCGGAATGCATGAATTTCGAACGCGAGTTGCTATCCGCCGCCCTGGAGCGCACCGACCACAACCTGACCGAATCCGCCAAGTTACTGGGCATGAGCTTCCGGCAAATCCGCTACAAGGTACGGGTGTTGGGCCTGCGCTAGCCGAGAGCGGCCCCCGCTTGCCGTGCCGGACACCAGGCCACCATGACGCTCCGGAGGGTGGCATGCGAATTTTGTGCCTTGATTTTGAAGGGGTTCTGGTCCCCGAAGTGTGGATCGCTTTTGCCGAGAAGACCGGCATACCCGAGCTGCGCGCCACCACGCGCGACATCCCCGACTACGACGTGCTGATGCGGCAACGCCTGCAAATCCTGGCGCAGAACGGTCTGACCCTGGCCCAGATCCAGGAAGTGATCGGCGCCATGCGACCTCTGCCTGGCGCGGTCGACTTCTTGAATTGGGCCCGACAACATTTCCAGCCGATGATCATCTCCGACACCTTCTATGAATTCGGCCTGCCGCTGACCGCGCAATTCGGCTACCCGCCGTTGCTCTGTCATAAACTCTCTGTTGACGAACGCGACATGGTGGTGAACTACCATCTGCGCCAGCAGGACCCGAAACCGAAATGCGTCCAGGCCTTCCAACAATTAGACTTTTCGGTGATCGCCGCCGGCGACAGCTATAACGACGTCACCATGCTCAAGCAGGCCGACCACGGCATTCTGTTCAAACCGCCACAGAACGTGATCGACGAATTTCCGCAATTCCCGGTGGTGACGAACTACGAGGCGTTCAAGCAGGCGCTGTTGGAAATCGAATAGCAAGGCTCAGGTGCGCCAGCTGGCCTCATCACAGAGCCGTTCAGACCTGATCGTCTCCATCGCGCATCCTACTTTTGACAACCAGGACACCAAACAGTCTGCCGGCCAGCAACCGGGGTATCGCGCAACTGGCTGCCGCAGCGCAAGCAGTTCAGCCTGGCACGACCGTAGACCTGGAAGGCATGTTGGAAATATCCACTCGAGCCACCGGCCTGGACAAAGTCGCGGGTGGTCGAGCCGCCGGCGCTGATCGCTTCCTGGAGAATCGCCTGGATCGCTGCATGCAGCGCCACGATTTCCGCCTGGCGCAATCGTCCGGCCGCCCGACGCGGGCGGATGCCGGCGCGAAAGCAGGCTTCGACCGCATAAATATTGCCGATGCCAGCCACCTGCCGCTGATCCAGCAGCAACGCCTTGATCGCCGATCGCCGACCACGCAGCCCACGCTGCAAATCCGCAGCGGTCCAAGCGGGGTCCAACGGATCGGGCCCCAGGCCCACCAGACGCGGATGCCGATCGATGGCATCAACCGAAACGACATCCAGCATACCAAATCGACGCGGATCCCGGTAGGCCAGCACCCGACCATCGCGCAGCTGCAGCAGGACATGATCATGCGTCTGCGCCGCGCCAATCAGCTCCCGCCAGGAGCCGCTCATGCCCAGATGATTCAGCAATACCACATCCCCCAAATGCCACAGCAGGTATTTACCCCGCCGCTGGATGGACCGAATCGGCAGCCCGGCGCAGACGGAAAAATCCGGCAAGATCCAACGGAGGTCCGCCCGCCGGGCCTGGACCCGAACGATAGCGGCATCGCTACCGAGCAGGCGAAGCAAGCCGCGTCGGACGGTTTCGACTTCCGGCAATTCTGGCATGCCGTCAGAATCCACAGGTAAACGGATCAAACAATCACGGTCGTTGAATCGCCTCGACAGCACCTGATAACAGCTCCATGGACGAGACCTCCACCGACAACACACCCTTCCCCATCGCCAACGAATCGGTTCCGGCCGGCACCCGGCGGGTGGTGGGCGTGCCGGTGCCGGGCGCCTACGGCAACCAGGACCTGAGCATGCAGGTGGTGGTCTGCCATGGCCGCCGGCCGGGCCCGCGGGTCTTCCTCTCGGCGGCGGTGCACGGCGACGAGATCATGGGGGTGGAGATCATCCGCCGCGTGCTGCAGCGAGTCCGACGCAAGCGCCTGCGCGGCACGCTGGTGGCGGTGCCGGTGGTGAACGTGTTCGGCTTCATGGACCAGAGCCGCTACCTGCCTGACCGCCGCGACCTGAACCGTTGCTTCCCCGGCTCGGCCCGCGGCAGCATGGCCGCGCGCCTGGCGCATGTCTTCATGCATGAAGTGGTCCAGCACTGCAGCCACGGCATCGACCTGCACACCGGCGCCATCCACCGGGAAAATTTACCGCAAATCCGCGCTGCCATCGATCATCCGCCCAGCCGAGCCATGGCCGAAGCCTTTGGCGTGCCGGTGGTGCTGGCCTCGGATCTACGTGATGGCAGCCTGCGTGCCGCCGTGCGCGAGCGCGACATACCCATCGTCCTCTACGAAGGCGGCGAGGCCTTGCGCCTGGACGAACACGCGATCCGGGCGGGGGTCCAGGGTGTGTTGCAGGTGCTGATCCACCTGGGGGTGCTGGCAGCACCACCCCGGCGCATACCGCGACCAGCCATCGCCCGTTCCAGCCTGTGGCTGCGGGCACCGCGCTCGGGCCTGATGCGGCTGCGCGCCCGTCTGGGCCAGAATGTCGCCGAAGGCGACCGACTGGGCGTGGTCACCGGCCCCATGGGTGAGGACGAGGAACCCATCATCGCGCCCGCCGCCGGCATCGTCATCGGCCGTCAGAACCTGCCCCTGGTCAACGAGGGCGACGGCGTGCTGCACCTGGCCTGCTTCGACGACCCGGTGGTGATCGCACGCATCGCCGATCGCATCGACGGCTTCGCGGCGGTGCTGAAGGAAGGCCTGCAGTTGCTGGATGAGGGGTGAACCGCTGCTTTCCGCAGCGCGATCGCTTGGCAGGGTGTGCCGCATGTCAGGAAACGAGCTGCCCGCGCCGGTCGCCGCCTATTTACGCGCCCTGCCAGCCCTGCGTCGCGATCGGCTGCTGGCAATCATCCATCGTGCCCGAGCCAGCTTTCCCGACACCATCTGCAATATGAAGTACAACATGCCAACGGTGGAACGGGCCGGCAACTGGCTGAGCGTGGCCAACCAGCAACAGTATATTTCCGTCTACACCCACTCCATCGCGCACATCCAGAACTTCCTTGATCGCCATTCAGAAACCAGACATGGCAAGGGCTGCCTGAATTTTGGCGATTACGATGACTTCCCGCTGAAAGATCTGGATTTGGTCATCAACGAGGCCCTGGAAACACCCCATGTATGACTTCTTCCGCGGCCGGGTGGTGGCCATCGATGCCAGCGGCAACTGCAGCTTCGAGGTGAACGGTATCGGCTATCGGCTGCGCATCAGCGAACAGACCCGGCAGGCGATTCCACTGGACGGCAGCGAAACCGTGCTGCATGCACGGCTGCAGGTCAAAGAAGACGACCTGCAATTATTCGGCTTCGCCGATGTCGCCGAACGCGCCGCCTTCGACCTGCTGACCTCGGTGCAGGGCGTCGGCCCGGCGATTGCCATGGAAATGCTGTCGGCCTACAGCCCCGATGAGCTACGCCAGGTTTTGGCGGAGAAGAACAGCAAGGGCCTGCAGCAAGTGAAGGGCGTTGGCAAAAAAAGCGCCGAACGGCTGGTCTTGGAGCTGGCCGACAAGATCGATCGGATTCCGGCGCGCTTCAGCGTCAGCGGCCAAGCCGACGCTCCAGCCAGCGAGGACATCGCCTTTCGCGGCCTGATCGCCCTGGGCTTTGGCAACCGTGAAGCAGAACACGCCCTGGTCCAGATCGAGCCTGATATCACCGAAGCCGAGGCCCGACTCCGAGCCGCTTTGGCGGTGCTGCGCGGGTGAAGCAGCTCACTGCTCGAGGGTGCGTAGAGACAACACCAGATCGTCCAGGTCGCTGCCATCGATATCCGAATGCCCAGCCATGGCGGTGCCGGCAACGCCCTGGCGAATGGCCTGCTGCAGCTGCTGCTGAAATCCCGCGGGTCGATGCCCACAGCGCTGGGACCATCACCGCGACCGGTCTGACCGTGGCAAGTGGCGCACCCGATACATGCCCTGCGCCGCTTGCCAAGCCTGTGTCACGGCCGCTGGCGGGCCGCCACAGCCCGCCAAGAGAAACTTGCTGATCATCAATGCGATCCGAAACGACATCAACGGCCGACCAGCTCCGGCGCTTGTTGATCGATGAAGGAATTGATCAGACTCTGGGCTTTGTCACGGAATATCCATCAGACTGGTGGGATGCAGGCTCTGAGAATGGCAGCGGATGCCGTTTTCCTGCACCACCGGCACCGCACCCTCGGAAAGGCGGATCTGGCGAGCGCGTCCAAGCGCGAAGCCGTCCGACCGAGCGGCGGTTTTTCGGCGATCATGCGCGAAGCGCGCCGAAAAATGCCCGCGAAGCGGGCAAGTCGCGACGAAGGAGCGTGGGACCGGAGCCCGGCTGGCGGGTGCGACGGACGTCGCGAGGGGGCAGCGCCCCCTCTGATGAAAACATCAAGTTTGGATCTCCTTTCTGATGCATACGTTCCATTCGATACCGAGCGATTAGCGATTGGTTCGTCATCAGCGTCCGCAGAATCTCCCCTCTGCCCAACAAGGAGATTCCCATGCCCATCCGCTCCAGCCTGCTGATCGGTCTGATCGCCTGCGGCACCGCCTTACACGGTGCTGACAGTAAATCTGGCGATTACATGGTGCGCCTGAAGGCCTCGCTCTGGTACGCCTCCAGCAATGGCGCCAAGATCACCCAGGACAATGCCGGCGATGTCGATCTGGACGACTTCGGTCTCGAAAACAGTGAAATCGCTCCCATGGTGGAAGCGGGCCTGCGGGCGCCCCTGCTACCGCTGGTACCCGATGTCGCGCTTGGCTTCACCACCTGGCAGACCGAAGGTGATGCCGATACCGAATTGGAGACCGCCGATTTCTGGCTGGAAGCCATCTGGGGCTTCGACCTTGGTCCGCTGGCAGGTGTCGGTGTTGGCCTGGCTGCGCATAACACCTCGGTGCGGATCGATATCAGTGGCGCGGAAGCGGATGATGACGAGTGGATCGCCGCGCTGGCCGGTCGGGCCTGGTTTAAACCCCTGGACCGCTTCGATGTCCAAGCTCGCCTGCATCTGACCAGCTACGGCGATACCGCCCTGACCGATCTGGAAGCCCATGCCAGCTGGTATCCCACCGCGCACATCGGCGTGATCGGCGGCCTACGCGTGCTGAGCTACGAATTGGACCTGGATGGCGCCATTCCGGAAAATGCTTTGATCGGTCCTTTCCTTGGGGCGATGGCACAGTTTTGAAGGGTAACGGCCCTCACACCGGCCACAGTCGCGGACACCACTCCGGATCGGCATAATCCGGATGGCCATCGGCATCCAGGCACATTATAAGCTGAGGCTGCGAAAACTCTGTAAAGAAAAAGTTGTTCTCGCAGCCTCAGCTTCGGAGTCCGAGGGGCTTGCCCCTCGATGTAAGGGCACCTCTATAAACTCAGGTCGAGCCAGGCGCAGACGATTTTTGGTCCTGCCAAGGCGCTGGTGCCGAAGGAATAGCAGGGCTATTTCGAGGTTCCAGCAACGCAGGCAGGGCCGGAAAGCGCAAGTCTGGCGAAGTGCCTGAGTTTTTAGAGGTACCCGTAAGAGCAAAAACCGGGCGCCGACCGATACGATTGAACCCGTGGGTTCCGGACGGCGCCCGGTTTGTATGATCGTTGGCATGCCGATGCCGCTGACCATCGCCACGGCGGTTTTCCCGCCAGCAATTCTCTCCGGCCTGCAGGTGGATCGCCATTGTGCGGCTTCGCCAGCAGCCTGCACTTCACCCGGCGTTTCAAGCAGGCCACCGGCTGCAATACCCGTAACTGGCGGACTCAGCATTAGAGATGTTTCCATCAGAGGAGCCGAAGTCCTCATTGGTTAGGGTGCGGAAAGAAATAAAGGTAGCAGATCGCGCAGAAATTTTGTCGATCCTTCAAGGCGCGAAGAGCGAGCATATCGAGTATATGTAAGCGATAAACAACGCAGAAGGGCGGCAAAAGATCAAGTGAGACGCTGCCTTTATTTATCGACGTGCCCTTAAGATGCGTCAAATATATTTGATGAATAAACAACGAGCCTGGTCGCGCGCTTCGCAAACCGCCTGTTCAAATTCCGACAGATCGGCAAAGCCGCAGCGAGTGGCCAGACGAGTTCGTTCAGCTGGATCAGCCGGCAGACTACTGGTGGCGCGACCACAGGCGAATCGCAGGCGGGCTTCAATACGACGGAGCAGACGCAAGGCTCGCATCAGGACGACAGCATCGTCCTGGTCCAGGCGTCCGGCCATGGCCAAAGCAAGCAAGGTATATTCCACCGCCGCACCGGCGGGGAGAACCTGGGGATCACAGCCAAGACTAAGAAAATGCGCGATGAATTCGATGTCCACCGTCCCACCCACACCGCGCTTGATGGAATCCTTGCCTTCCGCCGTCGCTTGCAGCATGGCCCGCATATGCCGCACCTGTTCCGGCGCATCCGGTGGCAGGGCTTCAGTCAGCACCGCGTGACGCAGCAAAGCCACACACTCGGCGCCAAATTCCGGATCACCGGCCACCGGTGCAATCCGCGTCATGGCCATACGCTCCCATAATTCGCGTGACTGCGCCCAATAGCGCCGTAGGCCGCTGATGCTCGGTACCAGATCACCCTGTTCGCCCCAGGGCCGCAAGCGCGCATCCACTTCGAAGAAACCGGGCTCCATCAGGCGCGTGATCATGCCCTGGGCCGCCTTGGTCCAGTAGGATTCCCCATCGCGCCCATTGGGACAACGACCGTGTCCCTCGCAAATGAAAATGATATCCAGATCACTGCCATAACTCAATTCGCCACTACCCAATTTTCCGCAACCAAGCACGGCGAAACGCGATGGTGATCCCGAATCCAGGCAGGGGCGTCCCCAACGGTCGTCTAATTCCGCCGTGCTCTGCTCATAGGCCACGGCAAACAGACATTCCGCCAACGTGGTGAGACTGCGATACAAGGGTAGCAGCTCGCTGCCACGCAAGTCGTGCAGACCGATGAGCAACAATTCCGTGGCCCGAAAATAGGCAAGTCGATCATCCGCCGCCTGCTGGCGGCCCTGCTGCAGAACCTCTGCTCGACGCAGCACCGGTAGCGGTTCCTGCAGCCGCTGCAGAGCAGCCAAGAAGGCCCGTGGCCGACGGTGCGCCAGCTCACACAGATACCGGCTCCACTCGGCCATGGTCCCGATCAATTCAAGCAATTCCGAGCGCGAAACCACTGTATGCAACAAGGTGGTCCGGAATTCCGGATCCGGAGATGCCAAGAGCATGAAATGGTCGAGCAGGATATCCGGCTGATCACTGTGCAGCAGACGATGCCGCCAGTCCTCGACGAGAGGAAGCAAACTCTGGTCGGTACGCAGGTGATCAAAGCACTCGTGCCAACGACGTGAAGCACGTTGTGGATCCCGAAACGACGCCGGCGGGCAGGCAAAATAAGGACACATGTCACGCATCCGTCCGAAGTCGATCGTTCATGCAGCGAAGGCGACGCGCCATCACCCGCATCAATTCCAAACAGAAATTGGGGCTGGCATGCACCAGGAAGCGGAATTGCCGCGGATCCACCGCCACCACTTCGGCATCGTCGAGTACCACTGCGTCGGCGCTGCGGGCCTCGTCCTCGATCAGGGCCATTTCACCAAAGAAACCACCGACGCTGAGTTCCTCCAGGCTCTCACCATCGCGTTCCAGTCGAATCCGCCCGGCACGGAGCAGATACAGACAACGGCCTGGCTCGCCGCGCCGGAAGACAGTCTCACCAGCCGCATAGTGGCAGCCGGTGCTGGCGTGGCGTTCGAGCAGAAAGGTCAGTTCGGGATCCAGCATGATATTCGATCCTCGCTCAATCCAGGGGCCGAAGAATGTGCGCGCTCCAGCCGAGGCCGCGATATTCACGGTAGCCGCTGGTCCGAGCCGAACCGACCAGATAGCGAATGCCATCGACAACCAGCAGGCCGGCACAACTGTTGCCGTCCTCGAGGGCAATATGGGCCTCCGACAGCGGTGGAGCACTCCCGATGGCGAAACGTTCCGGGTCGGAACTTTCGATAATCTGTCCCTCGCGATTGGTATAGATGGCGGCGCTGCCTTCGATGTGCTGGCCGAAACGGTTGCGCGGCAGACAAGTGCTCAGGATCGTGCGTGCCTCGGTATCCCAATCGAAACAGATGCCCAAGACACCAATGGATTCACCTTCCCGCGCTCCACCGGAACGTACCCCGCCGACATAGATCAGGCTGGTCTCCTTCTGCCGCTCGATCGGGGAAAGGCAGACATCCTGCACCGCGTAGTCGGTGCTCCGCATGGTCCGCATGCCGAGTTGGAACCACTCGTGATCGGAGACATTGAGCTTGCGCAATTCGTTGCGGACCTCCATGCGCGAACAGGCGATGATATCGCCGTTACCGTCGGCCAAGACCAGATTTCGATACATGGTATAACTGCCGTTGATCACCTTCAGACGCTTGGAAGCCGCATCGTAGGCATCGGCATCGGGATGCGTCAGAACTTGGTGGAAATAATGATCGGTGGCCCGTATCCGTTCAGGGGGTTAATGCATGTGGAGCATGAGTCAGTATGTCGATTAATGCAAAATTAACATACC
>CAYONM010000019.1:0-30299 GCA_964405325.1 uncultured candidatus Brocadiaceae bacterium
CCTCGGTTCCGATGCGTCGCCGTGTTGCTGACCATCGCGCTGCTGCCGGCAGCAGAAACCTGGGATCCGCAGCAGCATCCTGCCGCCTTGTCGCGGGTGGTGACCTCGTTTACCCGGCCGCGGTATCTGATGGACCTGGCGGCGGAATATCAGGCACGGATCGAGTCGCTGAGCGTGGATGATGGCGATGCCATTCCGGCCGATACCGCCGTCGTCCAGTTGGATGCCACCATGGCGCGCCTGCAGCGGGATAGCGCCACCGCAGCCCTGGCCAGCAGTCGCCTTGCCCTGCAGCAGGTCCAGGCCGGCATCGATCTGGCCGCGCGTGAACAGGCTTATCGTCTATCGGAGCGACGACGTATTCAGGGTTTGGCTAGGCAAGGTCGGGCACCTGAGCAGGAATTGGATCAGGCGGTGTTCCAGGAGGATCGAGCCGGCTTGTTGTTGACCGAAGTCCAGGCGCGCCTGGCTGCGGCGCAGGTCGCCGTGACCCAGGCGGAGGTCGCTCTGACCCAGGCTGAGGAGGTGCTGCGCCGGCATGTGCTGCATGCCCCGGCCGGTTGGACGGTCGTGCAACGGCTGCAGCAACCCGGCAGCCTAGTGTCGCCCGGGCAGCCGATCCTGCAGTTGGCTGATACTCGCATCCTGGTGGTGCCGGTAGCCCTGAGCGACCGCGAGTTGCGGGCTCTACGGCAGCAGGCGCCGGTTCTCCTGTCCTTCCCCCAGCACCATGCACCGGCAGCCGCGGCGCGGGTGGCGCGGGTGGCGGTCACCTTCGATGAGCGTAGTCGGAAACGGCAGGTGGAATTGGAGTTGGTCGGAGCCGACGCGCCTGAGGCCAGCGGTGGCCTGGAGGTCCAGCTGACAATAGAAGTGCCCGATCCCGCTGGCGGCCTGCGGATTCCGCGCGCGGCCGTGGCAGTGGTGGGCGAGCAGCTTTTTGTCGAGTGCGACGACCAACAACGCCGTGCCGTCACCGTGATCCGCAACGAAGCGGAATTCGTCGTGGTCAGCCCGGACAGCATTCCGGCCGGAGTCTCCGTTCTCTTGCCGGATGGTACTCAGTAGCGAATCCGGACTACTGTACGCGATACGTTTATCGCAGCTGGAGTGTCTTTCATGCGTGGCCTGATAAAATTCGCGCTCGGCAAGACGGTCTTTCTCAATATCGTCTTTATCGGCGTTGTCGTTTACGGCTTGTGGGCTTTGTTCTATCGGATGCCGGTGGACCGCTATCCGAATATCCAGTTCGGCGAGGTGGTGATCAATACCGCTTATCCCGGTGCCAGCGCCGAGGATGTGGAAAAACTCGTGACTCAGGAGATCGAGGACTCCCTGCGGGGTATGGCCGATGTTGACTACGTGCGTTCCACTTCGCGGGGTGGATTGAGTATCGTCAAGGTCAAGCTGGTCGACGATACCGACTACGACACCCTGATCCGCGAGGTCAAAGTGCGGGTCGCCAGCGTGCAGAACCGCCTGCCGACCCTGGACGGCAAGATTCTGGCGCCGACGGTGACCGAGATCGATGTCGATGAATGGCTGCCGGTGATCCAGGTCAACCTGATCGGTGCTGATCCCGCTCATCCCTTGGATATCCGGGCCCTGACGCTGTTGGCCAAGGAAATGCAGACCCGTCTGGAGACCATCGACGGTATCAAGAAAGTGCCGCTCCTGGGTGACCGTTCGCAACAGTTTTCCGTCGCCATCGATCCCGATCTCCTGCAACGGCACGGCGTGACCTTTGCCGAGGTGGCGCAGGCGCTGCGCGACAGCGGTAACAGCCTGCCGGCCGGGACCCTGGCCACCGACAACGGCGAGCGGCTGATCCGGCTCGATACCCGCTATCGCAGCCGTGACGACCTGCTGCAGGTGGTGGTGAAACGCGATGGCGATGGCAATTTCCTGACCGTCGGCGATTTGCTCGATCACGTCGCCACCGGCGTGCGCGACGTCAAGGATTCCGTGATCTCGCATGTGGACGGCCAGGACGCGGTCAGCTGCAAGGTGATCAAGGTTGCCTCGGCGGACTCACGTCGAATCAAGGCGGCGGTAGAAGAGGAGGTCGCTTCGTTCATGAAAGCCCACGCCGATGATGGCGTGGCGGTGGTCTATTCCACCGATTCCACCATCCAGATCGACGATTCCATCGGTGTGCTGATGGTCAGCCTGCTTTTTGGTGGCGTGCTGGTGGGCTCGACGCTGCTGATCTTTTTGAATTTCCGTGCCGGCGTGGTGACCGTCTGGGGCGTTACTTTTGCCTTTATCGGCTCGCTGGCCTGGTTCCAGTTGACTGGTATTTCCTTGAACGAGGTGTCGCTGTTGGGTTTTGTGCTGGTGGTTGGCATTATCGTTGATGATGCGATCATCGTCTTGGAGAATATTCAACGGCATCGGGAGCAGGGCGAGGCTCTGGTGCCAGCGGTGGTGGAGGCGACCAGCGAGGTGTTCTGGCCGGTCTTTTCGGCCACTCTGACCAGTTGCGCCAGCTTTCTGCCGCTGTTGTTGATGACCGGTGCGGTTGGTGATTTTTTTGCGCTGATTCCGATTGCGGTCACCACGGCGTTGGCTTTTTCGCTGATCGAATGTCTGATCATGTTGCCGGGGCACGTGGTCGATTTGGAAAGAGTCATCGGGCCAGCAAAGCTCAAAAACCAGACGGCGACCACCGCCATGTTGGACGAACGGGCTTTTACGGGACGTCCTGGATTTATCGGCCGTCTGCACCGGCTGTATGACCGTCTGCTGAAGTGGAACCTCAGCCATCCCTTCCTGACGGTCTTGTTCGTGTTTGTGCTGTTCTGTGGTGCGATTGGCGTGCTGGTGCAAAGCAGCGTGGCCCCGCTGCATGGGCAGACGCCGCTACTGCGATTCAAATTTTTTCCCGACGACACCACCCAGCTGGCGATTCGGGTCAACATGCCATCCGGGACACCTTTGCCGGAGACCGACCGGCTGGTCCGGGCCATTGCCGCCAATCTGATGCAGCGCGGTCCGGGGGTGGTGACCACGGTCTCGTCCTTTGCCGGGATGACGGTGAATACCGATTACGAACCGGAATTTGGCAACCAGAGTGGCGTTCTGGTGGCGCAGGTGGCGTCGGCCGGTCAGCGCACTTTTGCTGGTGCTGGCGCCCTGATCAGCCAGTTACGCAACGACTTTGCTGAGGACTTCGCTGATTCTGGCGCTCTGATCGAGGTGGAAGCGCAGCAGGGTGGGCCGCCCTCGGGTTTGCCGGTGAATGTCCGCATCACCGGCGTTGAGGAAACGGTGGTCCGGCAGCTGGCCGACGACCTGTTGGCATGGATGCAGCAGGAAGCCCGCTATCAAGCGACCATCCCGGCGGGGAAACCAGTGCCGGAAGCCTATCGCGCGTATCAGGATCCAGACGATCCGCAGCAGCTGCAGAACCTGGCGCATCATCAGATCATGGCCCTGCAATACGGTGAGCAGGCCATCGCTGGCATTCAGGTGGTGGCCGGGCGCCTGGCTGGGGTCACCACTCTGAAACACGATCAGGACCAGATCAAACACGTGGTAGCCTTCCGGCCGGACCAGGACGAGTTGGCGCAGATGGGCATCGGCGAGCTGAGAGTCTTCGATTATCTGGCCGGCGCCTTCGACGGCGCCTATGTCGGTGATTATCGTCGCAGCGACAAGGATATTCCGGTCCGCTTGACCTTTCCTGCAGCGATCACCCGCGATCCGGTCCGTATCTTGAATCTGCCGATTGTCGATGACGCCGCCGGTCGAGTGATCCGTTTTGCCGATGTCGGTGGCATCAGTACCCACACCGAGCCGGCGGCGCTGGTGCGGCGGGATTTCCAGCGCACGGTTACCATTACCGGTGATCTTGCAGAGGAGGCTACTCTGGCGGCAGGAAACGTGGTTGACATTGTCAGGAAGTGGTACGCCGAACATCTGGAGCGTTATCCCGGTGCGACCATCGCTTTCGGCGGCGAGGCCGAATCGACCAGCAAGAGCTATACCTCTTTGTATCTGGCCATGTTCTTGGCGGTGTTCCTGATTTATCTGATCCTGGCGACCCAGTTCAATTCATACGGGCAGCCGTTGCTGATCATGTCCAATATCGTGTTCAGTTTCACCGGTGTGATCTTGGTGATGGGTGGGACTGGTGCCCTGTTGATGCTCATCCCCGAAGGCTGGGTGCAGCCAGAACGGACTTGGTTCACTGTCGACAGCTTCATTGCCATTATCGGATTGACCGGTCTGGTAGTGAATGACGCCATCGTGTTGATCGATTTCATCAACCAGCGTCTGCGCGATGGCCTGCCGTTACGGCAGGCACTGCTGATGGCCGGACATCAGCGCATGCGGCCGATCTTCATGACCACCATCACCACCATCGCCGGTCTGCTGCCGATGGCTGTCGGCCTGCCGCGTTTCAGCATCACTTGGACGCCCTTTGCGACCTGTTTCGTTTCGGGCCTGTTCATGAGTACCGCCATGACTCTTTTGGTGGTGCCCGTGTTGTTCGAGTTGTACGCCAAGCATTTTCTGCATTTGTTCGGCGTGCATGTCTACCACGACGAATCCGCCACATGGCCGCGTCGTTCGCGATCGTACGAGGAGCCGGCCGAGGCGGATGCCTGAACCTTTGGCCGAAAAAAAACAGACTCCGCCTTGCCCGCCTGCCCGTCTCACCATAAGCCAGCACCAAGGAAGCGCTATGACCGTCCGAACCATCGCCAGCACCAGCCTCTGCCTGCTTGCCACCATGCTCGCGGCAGAGGATGCCGCTGCACCAGTCAATGCCGAGCCGGCTGAGGAAGCCACGCCAGCCGAGCAGAGCGCGTTGGATCCTGCGGCCACGGCCATGCCCGAGGAAGCGACTGCTCCCGGCGTCGCCGCTGATGATGAAGCCGCTGCCGCTGGCCCGGCCGAGCCGCCACCTATTCAGGCGCGCCTGCTGGCTACCGAAGCCCTGGATCCGACCACAGGTGAAGCCGATGGCGAGCAGCAGTTCGACCGCGAACAGGCGGTGGCGTGGGCTTTGGCCCATGCCCGCGAAGCGGTCGCTGCCGAACACGAACTGGAAGCAGCACGCAGCCAGGCAGCCAGCCGTCTGGCCTTCGCCCGACCCCAGGCCGAGGCGCTGGCTTCGGTCTATTTCGTCAAGGACAATAGGAATCAGCTGGCCAAGCTGTACGCGCCGGACGAGAAGAATGAGCTGTACCGGGGAGCGGTTGGCGTGCGGCAGTTTCTGTACGGCTTTGGCAGCCGCTCGGCGGCTAAGCAGCGGGGCCGGGGTGACATCGCCCAGGCGGACGCCAACAAGCAGCTGACCGATCGCGAACTGGCCTACCAGACTCGCTTCGCGGTCGGCAGTGTTTGGCATGCCCGCCAGCGGGTCGCCATCGCCAGGGCGCGTCTGGAACTGCGGACCAAAGAACACCAGGATGCGAGTCAGCTGTACCAGGCTGGTCGCATCGCCTCCATCGATGTGCGTCAGGCCGAAGTCTCCCGCATCCAGGCTGCCGATGGCCTGTCGGTCGAGCGGGTCAACCTGGCCACGGTCACAGACGACTTGGCCTTGTTGTTGAATTTGCCGCCGGATGCCTTCACCGTCAGCGGTGAATTGCAGCGGGTGCCAGATTTCGCCGAGCTGGAAGCGGCCATCGCCGAAGCCGTCGAACAGGGGAATACCGAAACCGCTGTGGTCGACTCGGTCATCCTGTCTCAGGAGGGCGTGATCCGGGCGTTGTCGGCGGCCGATCTGCCGCAGTTCTTTGTCGCTGGCGACTACAACCTGACGACCGGCGAGCTGGACGACATCGACGAACAGACCAGCGGTTGGGGCGTCGGCCTGGAAGCCGTGTGGACCTTCGACGGTGGCGGTCGGATCAACCAGCGCGCTCAGGCGCGCAGTCAGATGGCGGCCTTTGCTGAGCGTCGCCAACTGAGTCTGGACCGGATCCGCACCGAATTCGAAAAGTTGCAGACCAGCCGCGAAAGCTTTGCCGCCCGCATCACCGAACAGACCGAAGCCGTCCGTCTGGCCGAGCAGAACTACACCGACACGGTCGAGCTCTACCGCGCCGGCCGCGTCACCCTGACCCGCATCACGGAGGCCAACCTCTCCCTGGTCGAGGCCCGCTTCCGCCTGGCCGACCTGATCTTTGCGGAAAACATCGTCGCCTACCGGATGCGGCGTCTGGCAGAGTAGGGCCGCTGCGCCTGCTTGCTGTGCACCGGGTATGAAGATACTGCCAGTCGCAATGTCGCGTCTGGCGGTTTTGATCCGTGTCGCATCTGCTTCCCCATGGTTTCATGGGTGTCTGATTTTCCTGATACCCTGGTTACTGCCGATGCGCGGTGGTTGGAGTTGGCACTGGCGTGTCGATCGTTTCCGATACCGGACTGAGGGCCAGCCGGCGAGGAGTTGTGCCGCCGCGCGTTGTGGTTGGGCGATACCGCTGCCGATTCGGTGCTGGTCCTGCTCTCCGGCGTGCACGGGGTGGAAACCCCGGTCGGCTGTGCCATCCAGGTGGACCTGCTGCTGGCCATGGCGAGAAGCGGCTGGCAAGCGCCGGCAGGACAGGCCCTGTTGCTGGTGCATCAGCTTTGTCCTTGGGGCTTTGCCTGGGACCGGCGATGTGATCAGGCGGGGGTGGATCTCAATCGCAACGGTGTGGATGTTACTCACCCCTTGCCGGTGAATGCGGACTATCGCCTGCTCCGCCCCTTGCTGCGCCAGGAGCACGCCGAGTTGCGACGGCAGGGTCTGGCCGAATATCGTGTGCGCCTGGGTGATCGCCGTGTCGACCTCAAGGAGGTGGATGGGCATGTGCTGGTGATTGAAGTGAACGACAACCCCAGCATCGACGCCGGAGTCGAGGATCAGGTTCTGGGTGAGGAGCTGTATCGCCAGATCGTGGCGCAGCTGCTGAGTACGGTCCAGACGCGCGGGCGGAGTTGAGGCGGCTGCCGTCGGATTGCTCGTTCGCTGGTCACGGCCAGCGGGCCAGGGCTTGCTGGCATTCGCTCAGGCTGGGGACCAGGGCCAGGCGGATGAAGCCGTCACCGCCGTCACCGAAGAAGCCGCCGGGGCTGATCACGATACCGGCTTCCAGGCAGCGGGTGGCGTACGCGTCGGCATCCTCGCCGGCCGGCAGACGGGCCCAGAGGTACAGGCCGGCATCGGCCGGCTGGACGCGCAGGCCGCGCGTTTCCAGACCGGTCACCAGCAGCTCGCGCTTGGCGGCAAAGGCCTGGCGGCGTACGGCCACATGCGCATCGTCGTTCCAGGCCTCGGTCGCTGCGGCTTCGACAAAGCTCGGCGAACCGACGCCCATGCAGGCGCGCCAGCGGCGGTAGCTGGCGATCAGTGCCGGATCGCCGGCGATGAAACCGGAGCGGTAGCCGGTCATGCCGCTACGTTTGGAGCAGCTCTGGAACACCAGGATGTGCTCCAGACCCGCCTGCAGCGCGCTGGGTGGCGGCGGGGTCTGGTCGTGAAACCACAGGTCGCTGTAGCATTCGTCCGACGCCAGAACGATGTCGTATTCGCGGCAGATGGCAGCTTGCTTGTCGTAATAATCCAGATCGACGCAGGCGCCGGTGGGATTGTGCGGATAATTCAGCCACACCAAGCCGCAGCGCTGTAGGGTTTCTTGTGGCAGCTTGGCCAGGTCCAGACGGAAGCCATCTTCTGCACGCAGCACCACCGCTTCGGCACGACAGCCGGCGAACAAAGCGCCACTTTGGTATACCGGATAACCGGGACTGCCATACAGCACCGTGTTCTTGTCGCTGGTGGGATCCAACAGCGCCATGGCCAGGTGGAAAATGGCCTCCTTGCTACCGGCAGAGGGAAGAATATGCGTGGCGGGATCACAGCTGACGCCGAAGCGGCGTTGCAGATAATCTGCAGCGGCCTGGCGGAGGGCCGGGGTGCCGGCGACCGTGGGATACTGGCTGATGGCCGGGACCGCATCGCGCAGCGCCTGGGCGATGGCTGGTGGGGTCGGCTCGGTGGGATCGCCGGTGCCGAAATCGAATAACGCGACGCCAGCCTCGCGCAGTGCGGCTTTGCGGGCTTGCAGTTCGGCCATGGGGTAGGGTCGTAGGGCGAGCAGATCACGGTTCATGGCGGCGACGGTTGTCACGGCCGAGGGCTGTCAAGGGCATCAACCGCTACTGGGTTCCAGGCGCAGCCAGTTGGCACGCAGCCACCAGACCGGTTGGTCGTCCTGCTTGGGCGCCAGGTAGACCGACCAGGGGGCGTGCCGCTGCTCCAGGGGCAGGGCGCGCAGCAGCAGGAAGCGGACGCCTGGTTGGCTGCTGCTGCGCTGTTCTGCCAACAGAGTCAGGCTGCCGTCGCCGTCGCCGTCGCGCAGGCCGGCTGCTTCGCCGGGTGGGATCAGGATGACGCCGTTGCCGCTGGCCAAGGGACCGATGGCGCGTTCCAGGCGTAGCTCCAGGGCCTGTTCGTGGCTGCTGTCGATGGCCACCAGTACGAAATCGCTATCGGTGATCAGGGCGAAGCGACCCCAGGGACGGCTCTGCCAGGGCAGGTGGCTCAGCAGCTGCTCGGCGGTGGTCGCCCAGCTACCGATGTCGATGGGCCGGATCAGGGCCGGTATCGGCGTTGGTGGCTTGGCTGCCAGCCAGGGCAGGTGGCGCAGGGTGTCCTGATCGACGGCAAAGCGTTGCCCGCCACCCAGCAGCAGTCGCTCCTCCTCCTCCAGGGGGTTGATGCTGACGATTTCGCCGCTGGCGTCGCAGCTGAGGGCCATGCGCTGGCTCTGCTCGCTGCGCAGGAGGCCGGTCACCCGCTTGCCATCGGCTTGGAGACTGCTTTGCAGTTCCACTGCCTGTGGCATCGGGTGCTGCCACAGCAGGTTGCCGTTGGCCAGGTCCAGGCCAACCCAGCAGTCTCGGCCCTGATCCGTGGTGGCATAGAGATGCAGGCAGTCGTCGGCGACACGGCTGTCGATGATCCGTTGCCAACTGCCGTAACGGCGATGGCTGCGGCCGTTGTGGCGGTACCAGCTGGCCAATTGCTGCTCGCGATCCAGGGTAAAGCACAGTTGCGCCCCGGCGGCGATTACCCGCAGGCCCGTTTGCCCGGCCTGCCAGCGGGTGGCGCCGGTGGCCAAATCGAGACAGCGCAGATGACCGCTTGGGTCCACCAGGAAACCATCCTCGCCTGCCAGTAGTGGCTGATAACCGGGGTGGTAGGGGGTAGCCAGAACGGCTTTGCCATCGCTCAGTCGCCGGATCAGCAAGCGCTCGTGATCCTCGTCGCGGATCAACAGATAACGGTCGTTCAGCAGTTGCGAATCCCGCAGTTCGAAGCCCTGGCCGGCTTGCTCCCAGCGCCGGCGGGGTGGTTGCTGACGCAGGTCCCAGGCCTGCAGGCTATTGTTGTCGGAGATCAGCAGCAGGTCGTCGCTGGTCAGGTGTGGCAGATAGGCCTGCTGCTTGGTGGCGATGGCTCGTTGCCACGCCAGGGTGCCGCCGTCGCGGCGATAGACTCGGATGGTGGGTTGGTTGTTGGTGTCCAGGCTGGTGTTCACATCACCGCTGTGGCTCAGCTGCACGTGCAGATTGCGAGTGACCAAAAAGCGCTGATTGGCCGTGCAGGGCTCCTCAGGCCAGGAGCCGAGGATGCCGCTGCGGTCGAGGGTTTCCTCGCCACGGCGGATGCGGATGTGGAAGCGGTCGCCAATGCGCAGATCGCGTACCCGGGCGACCACATCGCGGCCGCTGTGGACGGGATCGTCATTCAGGGTCAGAACCACATCATCGGTCCGCAGGCCGGCCAGGTAGGCGCTGGAGCCGGGGATGACGGTGATCGGTACGCCACCAGCATCCTGTCGTGGTCGGTGCAGGATCATACCCAGCATGGGATGGTTGCCGGGGTGGCCGCGATGCTGCCAGACCACCCGACCATCACGGGCCGCGATTCCCTGCAGGAGGCCCTGGCAATGCCAGTACCACAGGCCGTCCTGGTAGAGCAGACGGCCGTGGCCGTTCAATTCGCTGCGCCAGCCCGGGCTGACTCCTGGTACTGGCGCATCGGTATGGGTGCCGACCAGCAAGGAGGGCTGTTGCTGCAGGCGACGGCGCAGGGCCTGGGCCGCGTAGCCCAGACTCACCTCGCTGCCATCGCGACGGATCTGATAGTCGAGCTCGTCGGGGATGGTCTGCCAGGCGGTCAGGGCTGCGGCGGTCTGTTGCTGACGCCAGGCGTGCATGCCCTGCCACCAGGCCAGTTCGAAACCGATGCGCGGTCGGTAGGGCACCAGGCCCTGGAGTTGCTGCAACAGGGGTGGCGCGGTATTGCTGCCGGCTTGCAGCAGCAGGTGTTCGCGCAACAGGTCCAGAGCTCGGTCGATGGCGTCGGATTCGGCCCCTCGTTCCAGGGCTTGGCGATAGCGTCTGACGGCTGGGAGCACCTGGCCACGGGCTGCCTGCAGGGCGGCCAGGGAGAGCCGGGGTTCGGGATCATTGGGAGCGTCGATGATCCGCTGCTGCAGCCTGGTCAGCAGATCGGTCAGGCCACCGTAGGCGTACAGCAGGCCGGGCCGATCACCCAGGACCAGGCTGCCGGCCAGGCCCAGCACCTGGCCACCGGGCCAGTTGCTGCTCTGTTCGCGGATGCTGCCATCACGGGTGCCGACCGTGAATAGATTGGTATCGGTGGCGGCCAGGATGTGGTCGCCCTGGACTTGGGCCCAGTGGAGAGTGTCGCCGTCGGGGGCGGCGGTGGCCCAGCGCAAGCTGCCGGTTTCCAGGTCGACCAGGCGCAGGAAGGGGCCGCCCAGCAGCAGGCGGCCCTGGATCAGATCCAGGATTGGTTCGGTGCTGCCTTCGCCGGTGTAGGGTTGCAGTTCTTGGCTTTGGCGGTCATAGCGCAGCAGGTGCTGATAATCCGCTGGCGCGATGACCACCTGGGTTTTGTCTTGGACCAAGCGCGATGGTCGTGGGCTGATGCGTCGATCGCGTGGCAACAGCACGCGCAGCTGGTGCTCGCTTTGCCGTTGGTAGGACTGGACCTGCAGCAGGCGGCCGCTGGGACTCAGGGTGGCGACCAGACCCTGTTGAGCCACCACCAGGATGCGGCCATCGACCACCGTCGCCAAGGGGCTGCGGGTATCGTGATCCCGCAGGCGTCCGGGGATGCGGGCGATCTGGGTCGACCAGCGGACTTCGCCCGAGTGCAGGTCGAAGCCGTTGGCGCGGACGCTGATGCCGTCGTCGTCCAGGCCGATGGTGCAGACCACGCACAGGCCATCCACCAGCACTGGCCCGGAGCAGGCGCTTTGGTGTGCCAGGTGATCGGCATTGCCGCGCCACAGTCGTCGACCGCCGGCATCCAAGCAATCCAGGGTGTGGAACACGCCCGAGCGCCCCAGCACCACCACCACCCGGCCGTCGGTGGCCGGTCGGGCCTGGGCCGGGTCCAGGGAATCGGTGCCGATGCGATGCAGACCGCCAATGCGTTTGCCGGTGATGGGATTGAACACCAGTGCGTAGCGGCCATTGGCGGCGGCGGCGGTGCGCCCGTCCAGGGAGGTGATGGTCAGACCGCCGCCGGCTGCTTGCGGGACATATTGCCCGTGACGGTTCCGGCTGCCGACACTGGTCTCCAGTGGCAGGCGCCAGACCACTCCCAGCTCCGGTAGGGGGCCGATCGCCACCGCTGGCTGGTTGGGCTGATGCAGTTGCTCCAGGGCGCTCAGGCGCTGGGCCAGCCCCGTTTGCTTGGGTGCGAAATCGGCATAATGCCGAAAATCCCCCAAGCGGCCTTGATCCCAGGCGAGATTGGCCAATTGCAGCCAGGCCTGTTGCGCCGCTGGAGTATGCGGATAGCTGGTTGCCAGTTGCAGCAACCGAGTGCGATCGAAGGGCCAGCTGTGCTGCAGTTCTTCGGCGGCTTGTCCGGTGAAGCGCCGTGCAAAGAGCTCGGCGAGTCCGTAGGTGTCGATGGCCTGTGCTAGAATACGATGGGCCGGCAGGTGACGCCCGTCCGTGCTGGCGATGGTGTCTTCGGCGTGCTCGCTGAGGAACACCTGCAGACGTTCCAGCAGGGCCTCGGGATCGGTGGCTTGGCGCTGTAGATCGCGCAGCAGCTGGTCGGCTTCCTGTTGGATGGGCCAGGGGCTGGTGACGAATCCCGCTTCGGCTGCCGGCATGCCGGCAGTGATACCCACGAGGACGGCCAACAGCTGGGATTTGCAATACCCCAGGCGCTTTGAAGATTCGCCACTGCCGCTACTCATGGCTGGCCAAGCGTAGGTTGGCAGACAGGCGGGGCAACGTAGCACGACCGCCAGTATCGCACGATGATGTTTGGCGACAGCATGGAGACCTTCCCGATGGTGGGCGCGAGTGTCTGGTTCGTTCAAACCGCCTGTGTGGCGCGAAGCCAGAGTGGTTCGGAGGGAGCGCAGGGAGCCTGGGCAGGAAGCCAGGGCTCCCTGCGATGAATGGTGGCCAGTTTGGTTCTGATACATTCATTTCCGACGCTGCGCAGTTGGTGATCTTCGATTGTTTCGACACCCTGGTGCAGATGCAGGCGCGTCAGTATAGCAGCCGCAGAGGCGTGCGTCGCCTGCTGAACCATTTGCGGGTGGGACGCCGGCAGTTGGCGGTGTTATCCGATGGTCCGCGGACCACGGTGATGGCGGCTTTGCGCCAAGCCGGCCTGGATCGGCATTTCGATGCCGTCTACAGCCAGGAGGACGGCTGTGACCTGGATCCCGACGGTGTGCCGCATAAGCGTCTGGATCGGGTGATCATGGCCTTCGGCCTGGCCTCAGCGGCCTGTTTTTTCATTGGCGATAGCCCGCGCGATGCCTCGGCGGCCAGAAAATACCAGGTCCCCTTTGTGCGGGTGCCGGGTAGTGCCGACGAGCAGTTCTCATTCGCCTGTCTGATCGGTGGCGCCAGCCGCTACAACAGCAGCGAATACGAGCGTATCCTTGTCGATCAGTACCGGAAACCCCATGTCCGTTGATGTCATCGTCCCTGTGGGCCGCGAGCGTTTCTCGTGGCCGGCCCTGGTCCATTTTGTCACCTCCACCTGCTTGCGTCGGGTGGGCTTGTTCACCTCGCGGGTCCGTATCCGGAAACATCCGGCCTATCGCGATCAGGTCTGTGTGCTGGCGGTGAACCATCGCAGTTTTGCCGACCCGCCACTGGTTGGCATGTGCACGCGGTATGCCAACGCCTATTTTGCCCGGGAAAACCTGTGGAAAGTACCCTTGGTCGGGCAAGTGCTGTGGTTGGTCGGCGGTATTCCGGTCAATCGTGGTCGCCCGTCCCTGACCAGCATGGCGGCGGCGGTGCAGGAACTGCGCACGGGTCGCAGCTTGTTGTTGTTTCCTGAAGGCACCCGCACAAAGACCGGTCGCTTACAGCGGTTACAAGAAGGCCCGGCGATGTTTGCGCGGCGGGGCAAGGTGCCAGTGGTGCCGGTGTATCTCTACCGCAGCGAGTTTATCTGGCCGCGTGCTGGTCTGCCGCGCCCGGCAGGAGGAGTACACATACGGTTTGGCCGGCCGATGCAGGCCCCGGCTGGCTTCAGCCCGCGGCAGCAGGATCGCTGGCTGACGCGGTATCTGGAGCGCTGGATGCAGCGGCAGGAAGCGGATTTTTATGGTGACTGACTGTGATTGCCCGCTCTGTTCCGGCTTCGGTTGGGTGCCGCTGGATCGCGCTGATCCCAGCAACTGGTACCAGCGCGACTGGCGGGTCCTGCTGGACCCGACGGTGGCCTGGGGGCGTTGTCCGCATTGCCGAAAACCAGTGGACCTGACCCGGCTGCACGATGATTTGGCCGCCATCATGCTGCAGAAATTGCAGCAGGAGGTGGCCGACTGGGTGCCGGACGGGCCCTGGCTGGTGGGGGTGCTGGACGGTTTTCGGCGGGTCTACCGCTGGCAGGACCTGGCCTGCCTCTGCCGCTCGGTGCAGCCGCGTCGCTGGGCGGTGTTGTCCACGGGTGGGGTCAGTGACGATCTGGACGATACGGCCTGTCGCCGCTTGCTGCGCAAGGCCGGGGCACCGGTTTTGCGGGTGTTGGGCTGACCAGGTTCCTACACCACGATACTGATCACCGTGCCCTGCTGGTCGGAACCTTCTAATTCCAGTTGACCGTGGATCTGCGCCAGCTGCGCCAGGGCCAAAGGCAGGCCCAGGCCGAAGCCGGTGTGGGCGGCGGGGAGGTCGCCCTCGTTGCTGGCCTGGCGCAGCGCCTTGGCGATGGCATCGGGCATGCCGGTGCCGTTGTCGCTGATCCGGAAGCGCATGCCCGCGCCTTCGGCGCGGACCGCCAGGTGCACCTGTCGGCAACCGGGCGCCTGGATGGCATTGGTCAGCAGGCTGATCAGACATTGGGTCAGTTTGTCGATGTCGATCCGGCGGTGTTGCAGGGAGGGGTCCAGCTGCAGCTCTAGGGTGACATTGCAGCGTTTGGCAATATCGCTGACTAGTCTCAGGATGCGATTGCAGAACGAAGGCAGGTGGAGGTGGTGGTACAGGACGCTGCTGCCATCGGCGGTGCGCTGACGGTCCAGGCCACGCAGCAGGATCAGGCGGTCGTTCAGTTCCTGCGCCGCGTGGTCGGCCTGGGGCAGTAGTCCGTCGCGGTCGAAGTCTTCGCGGCGCATGGCGGCGAAGGCCTGCAGCACCAATTGCAGGGGTTGGCCGAGTTCGGCCAGGATGCGTCGGACGAAGCCGCTGTGCAGGTCTTCCAGTTGTTCCTGTTCCCGTAGGGAATGCTCCAGTTCCTGACGACTGCGTTGCAGCCGTTCCACCAGCAGGCCGATGGCATCTTCCAGCACGCGCACCTCGCGTACGGTGCTGTGGCGGGTCCAGCCCAGGGTGTCCAGACGCTGGTGTCGGCAGCGCTCCACCAGCTCCCAGATGGGGCGCAACCAGCGCAGACCGACCGAGGCTCCAATCACCGAGGCCAACACGGCGCAGAGCAGGCCGGTGAGGCTGACTGACAGCAACAAGCTGCGTTGCATCTGTTGATTGCGTTGGCTGGTGGCCTGGAGGCGTAGGAGCAGGCCGCCATCGATGGCGGTATAACGCAGTTCGACCCGATGGCCGTTGTCGGTGATCACCGCGCTTTGCCCGGGTAGTTGCTGTCCGGCGGGCTGGCCCACCTCCTCGAAACTGCCGTTGACGACAATGTGCCAGTCGGGGGTGGTCAGGGATTCCAGGCGGAAGCGGCGCAGATAGCACAGGCCGACCATGATCTGGCCATCGGGACGTGGATGACAGACGAACAGGGCCGGGTGGCCGCCCAACAGGGCCAGGCCGATCCGGGCTTGGCGGGTCAACACCAGGCTGGCGCAGGCGGTGTTGCTGGCCGGATCGGAATCGCTGGCGCGGTTTTGCCGACCATGCGGGGTATACCGTAGGCCCACGCGACCCGATTCGCCCAGCAACACCGCGTCCAGGACACCGCCCTGCTGCAGCGCTGAGGCGAGTAACGGCACGTCTTCCAGCTGTTCGCCAAATTCGGCGTGCTGCAGCAGCTGCGTCTGGTACTCGACGCGGCTGCCCAGGCGGTGCAGCGCCCGGTCGACCAGCTCCACCTGCCACTCGGCCTGTTCCACCTGGATCCGCCGCAGCGCGATGACGCTGTTCCAACCCAGGGCGATCACGCAGACCACGGTGACCAGCAGTGCGATCAGGACGCTGAGAGCGACGATGCGAGTCTGCAGGGAGCTGTTCATGGCGTACTTGCCGCCTCGGCCGCCAGGGTGAAGACGGTGCCTTCTTCCGGCCGACTATACACCCCCAGGTTGGCACCCATGCGTTGGGCGGTCAATCGAGCCAGGTACAGGCCGACGCCACGAACCCGCGGCCGGCCATCGCTTTTGCTCGATACGAAGGGGTCGAAGATCACTTCCAGGCGTTCGGCTGGAATGGCCAAGCCGCGATTGCGGACGCTCAGGGTGCCATTGCCAAGACTGGTGAGCTGCACCTGACGTTGACTCGTCGGCAGACGGTGGACGGCTTCCACGGCATTTTTGATCAGGTTGACCAGGATCAGGCGCAGTCCGGCCTCTTCGACCAGCGCGATATTGGGCGGTGGATCCACTGGATCCCAGACGATGGGGATCTCGGTATGCCACAGCCACAATCGGCGTTCTTCAAGCAGGTGATCGATGAAGGTGATCAGATCCACCGGTTTTCGTTCGGCCGGCCGCTGGTGCAGGGCCAGGCTCTGCAGGTGGTCGACGATGGCGCTCATGGCCAGCACGCTGTGGCCCAGATCGCGCATCACTTTGTCCAGGTACTCGGGACTGGGGTCGCGTCCGAGTTGCCGCAGCATGTGCAGGCCTTCGATGGACACCCGGGCCACCGACAGGGGTTGTCCCAGTTCGTGCGCCATGCCAGCCGCCAGCACCGCGGCTCGATCGACCACGGCTTCCCGGACTTTGGCGTCGCTGGTCGGCCGGATGATCACCGACTCGCGGTGCTGCCAGATCCACCACAGCACCACCACGGGGCCGAGGCTCCCGATCCACAGGGAGATGCCTGGTAACGTACCGGTCTCGTTTACCAGTCCCTGGGTCAGCTGCGCCAGCAGGCCGATGATCGGCAGAAGGCACAGCAGCGTGGCCAACCAGCGCAGCCACGGCCCTTCGCCATGCTGGCCGTGGTCTGCTGGCGTGACGACGTCCTTAGGCATCGGCCATCAAGCCATAGCGCTTGCGCAGGGTGTAGAGCACCTTGCGGGATATGCCCAGATATTTGGCGGTCCGCACTGGTGACTGGTCGCATTTTTCCAGCGCGGCTTTGATGACGGCGCCATGCCAGTGGTCCAGGTCGAAACGCTCATCGGGCAAATCGTTCGGGCCCGGGTCACGCAGCAGCACGCTCAGACCATCACGCTGCGCCGCGGGTGAACACGACTGGGTCGCGGGGTCTGCGATCAGGCCATGCCGACCACTGAGTTCCAGATGTTGCCTGAGTGCTTTTTCATCCAATTCGCCGCCGTCGGCTTCGATGCAGGCGGCTTCCAGGAAATGCCCCAGTTCGCGGATATTGCCCGGCCAGGGCCTGGTTTCCAAAGTGGCCAGGGCGGCGTGGCTGATACTGGTGAAGGCCGAGGTCATGCGCTTGCGGATGCGGGCCAACAGCAGCGGTACCAACCGGGCGATGGCGCTGGGGGTATCGTTCAGCGACGGCAAGCGCAGGCGCACGACCTTCAGGCGGTAGTACAGGTCTTCGCGGAAGTCGCCCTCCTGTATCGCTTGTTCCAGGTTCAGATTGGTGGCGCAGACGATGCGCGCATGCAGGGCCTGTTCGCGAGTGCCGCCCACCGGATACCAGCGTCTGGTTTCAATGACACGCAATAATTTAGCCTGCTGATCCGCTGGGAGATCGCCGACCTCGTCCAAAAATACCGTGCCGCCAGCAGCCAGCGCCAGTTTACCGGCCTGACCGCCGGTACGGGCACCGGTGAAGGCGCCGGATTCATAGCCGAACAATTCCGACTCGAATAAACTGGCGCTGATGGCGGCACAGTTCAGCGCTACAAATGGGCCGTTGTCAGCATCCGGCTCGCCGCCGTGGTGGACACGCCGGGCGATCAGTTCCTTGCCGGTGCCAGTGGCACCCTGCACCAGCACCGGGGTTTCGGGCATCTGATGCATGCGATCGCAGCGCCGGATCAGGGCGGCCATTTCGCTGGAGTGGACCACCAGGCCGTCGGCCAGCTCCTGGCCGACCAGATCATCGACCTCTTCCTTGGGGTCGGTGGCGAGGCGGTCGATCAGGGCCAGCACTTCGCGCACATCGATCGGCTTGTGGAAGTAATCCACCGCTCCGCGCCGGATCAGATCCAGGGCGGTGTAGTGCTCTCCGTAGGCGGTCATCACGGCTACCGGCAGCTGTGGCCAGGCGCGATGGATGTGGTCCAGCAGGCTGGCGCCGTTCATTTCCGGCATGCGCAGATCGGTCAGCACCAGCTCCACCGATTGCCGGGCCAGCACCGCCAGGGCCTGGGAGCCGGAATCAGCACAGGTGGTCTGATGCCCGAGTTCACTCAGCAGGGTGGCCAGGCTTTTGGCCACTTCCAGGTGATCGTCGACGAGCAGGATATTCATGACGGTCCTCAAAAATCCTATTACAAGTCGCGAATGCGGTGCGAAGCCAGAGCCTGGCAGGCGGTCGAGCCGGACTGGCGCCGGGAGGTTTGGAAGGGGCGTGCGCCCCGTCTTTTGCACAATTCCTTCATGCCGGATGCTACCAGGAGTCCTGTTCAAGCCGCGAATGCGGCGCGAAGCCGGGGAGGTTCGGAGGGGGCGGAGCCACCGGGTCCGTAGCATGGCAGCTTGCTGCCCCGGCCCGAAGGTGTGCGCTCTCTCGGATGCAAATGTCCTTCATGGCTTCTTGGCTTAACTCTTACCACGAAAACGCCAGCCGGGCAAATCGGCCCAGGCTGGGCGTGGTCTGCTCTGGTGGTACCGGGCCGATTGACCCGAAGGCCGTAATTGTGGGCGCCATCGCCCGAAAACCTTTGTGCAAATTTTTCTAAACGCCGTTGGAAATCGTTTTCCTTTGGCATCACTCGTACTGAATGCTGAGTGGGAGTAGACTTATGCGACCTCAAACAAACAGCGGTTTCAGCCTTTTGGAGATCATGATTGCGATTGTGGTCCTGAGTATCGGTACCTTCGCCCCGTTCGCTGGTATGGGCACCTCCAGTCGGATTTCCGCCGATACTCGGGCCCAGACCCGCGCCTTGGCGACGATCGAGAACCTGATGGAAGAGATCCAAGCCAAGCCGCTGAGCGAGATCGTGAGCTACGACAACACGGTGTTCGATGTCTACGGTCGGGCCCAGGCTGGCAGTACCGACCAGATCGCCGTTCAGGTCGAGGATCTCGGTGGTGGTCTGTACCAGGTGGTGCTCGATGCCGAGTGGCTTTCCCAGATTGGAACCCAATCAGAACGACTCGTCTTTCTTCAGGCCAATCGTGGTGGCGGCTGAAGCTACCTCCAGAAACCATGGGTCGTGCAAGGAGATCATCATGACCAACGCCGCCTACACCATGCTCGAAGTCATCATCGCCACCTTGATTCTGGCGGTGATGCTGACTGGCGTGACCCAGAGCATGATCTCCGGATCCATGCTGGTGGAGGCCGTCAGCCAGCAGGCGGAGCTCACCAACAACTCCAATGCCGCGATCCATCATTTGTCGCAGAAACTGCGCGGTGCGGACGTCGACTATGTCTATTAAAGCGGCGCCAATCTGGGCCTGAATTATATTCAGACCAACTGGGCGACCTTCGCCAATTATTATGATGGCGTAGCCCAGGGGACCCAGATGGATGTGCCGTTGGACACCTTCCTGGCAGGGTTCGCCCATCTTGATGCCAGCAATGTCAACATTTCGGGCAGCGAAGTGCGGCTGAACGGTATCGCCATGACTGTCGAGGTCGAAAAACTGACTGCGGGCGGCACGAATGCGAGCAACAGCGTGTTCCTGATCCGCAGCACTGCCACGCATGGCTCGCCCAGTCAGCCGGAGCTATATCAGCGGCAACGGGTGGAGATCACCACCTATCCGGTGCTGAACCAGTCGAGCAACCCGACCAGCATGTTCGCCACGGCGCTGGCCTGCCTGACCGGCTTCGGTTTCGGCGGCAATGCCCACACCGATAGTTGGCATAGCGACCACGGCGGCTACCAGAACAGCAATCCTGGTAACAAGGGGGATTTGGTTTCGGAAGGGAATGTGACGGTACAGAAAATAGCGAATGTCCTTGGCACAGCCCATTCGAATCAGAACCTGCAGCTGCCGACTTTCGATTACGACAGCTTTGCCGCCGACTACCTGCCCACCTCGCGCAGTGCGATCACCAGCAGCGAAACTCTCAACAGCGGTGTGTACGAGGTGTCCGAGCTTTCACCAGGCAGCAATTCGACTCTGAACGTGAATGGCGAAGTGGTCCTGTTTGTCGATGGACCGATCAATCTGCACAAGGCGTCGATCAATTATCAGACCGCCGATTCCAATCTGGTGATTTTCCAGAGCGATTACGATGGCGAGGGTGTCACCGGAGCCGACAGTTTCGTGGCAGGCAACACCGTGCTCGGTCCCTTCGACAGTCTGGGCAAGCAGGGTGGCAAGATTGCCAGTGCCACGGTCGACCCGTCGCGGTTCCAGTTGTATACGGCGCATGACGGCGCGATCAGATTCTCGGGCAACTCCACGATTGCAGGGGTAATCTATGCACCGGAAGCGCAGTTCCATCTGACCGGGACTGCCGACGTGTTCGGATCGCTGATCGCCGGGTCCTTCAACAGCGATCAAATCGTTGGCAGTTTCTACTTCCATTACGATGAGGCCTTGGCCGATGCCGACAAATTCCCCACCTTCAACGACAGCCAGATTCCGACCATGGTGATCGGTGCCTGGCGAACCACCCAGCTCGGCTATGGAGCTCCCTGATGACGACCCACTCCCTGCTGCTCGCTCTCTGTTTGGCACCATTGACCTGCTTGGCAACCGAATTGCCATTGACCGAGACCTTCGGGCAGTATCTGCGGCACGAGCCTGAAATCCGGCAGCAGATCCGCCATGCGGATGCCGATGAACAGGGCCGATTGCTGCTGCAGCTGGCAGCCGGCCCGAACCAGCAATCCCTGCAGCTGGCCATGGACCTGGCCCGCGACCACGCCGGGCCTGCAACCATGAGCCGGATGCTCAATGCCATGGCTGCCAAACCACAGGCGGTGCCGCTGCATGCTCGCATTGCCTATCTGGCCAGCTCCAGGGATCCGGAGATCCGCGCCAGTGCGTTGAGCACCTTGGCCAGTCTCAAGGATTATCGCGCCATCGATCCACTGATCATGGCGCTGAAAGATAGTGACCAGACGGTGGTCGCGGCTGCCGAACGCGGCTTGCAGACCGTGACCGGAGCCAGTCTGGGGAGGGATCGCGACGCCTGGCATGATTGGGTCGCCAAACGGGAGTTGGCGCTGGAAAAAGCCTTGCCCACTCTGCTTCGCGACCTGGAGAGCAGGGATGTCCGGACGGTTAGCGCCGCGGTGCATCGCTTGTTGCAGATGGAGCACCATCCTGGTCTGGTGGCCGAGCTGTTGGAACCGCTGCTGGTGCACGATGATCCGGCCATCGCGACCTTGGTCCAGGATGCCTTGCAGCTGAAAGACAACCCGCTGGCGGCGTATCGGCTGAGCCGGTACTCGGCAGAAGCCTTGCAGGCGGCCCGACAGCCGATGAATGCGCAGACCGACCCGGACCGGGCGGACGGTCGTGTCGCAGGTTCGCAAGCGGTTGCCGCCAGTCTTACAGCCAAACGCGCAGCCAGCGCTTGCTGGCTGGTGCTGGCGGTCCTGGCGATGGCAGGCATCCTGGTCTGGTGGTATCGCTCGTCGCATCGGGTGAGCACAGAAACCAAAAACCCGGGAGACGCGACCAGGTGTTTCCAGGCGAACCAGCAACGCATCCGCTTCACCTCATGATGCGCGGCGGCATAGCAAACCTTGGCGCGGGCTGCTATGCCCCTGACGCTGTCGGGCCGATCGGCCCACGTCCGATGTCTTGTTAATCCGAACTTGCCGGGTCGCCAGGCGCAAAAGCAGGCCATAAATCACGAGGAGTTCATATTTTACGCGCATTGAGCGCGGGTAATCGACACAAAAGTGTACCCAAGTAAATAACCTGGTTATTCTTTGCATATGAACACAAACCGGGCGCCGCCTGAAACCCATGGGTTCGATCATAGCGGTCGGCGCCCGGTTTTCGGCTCTTACATCGAGGGGCAGGCCCCTCGGACCCCAAGCGCGAGGTCCGAAAGGTGCGATGGCTGAAATACCGATGATAGCCAGCAGTCACGCCGACCATGCGCACCAGGTATAGTCCCCAGCGCCAGGCCCCAGATCCACAGCGGTGCACCCAGCACAATGCCGGTCACTGCCGCAGTATGGATGAGCAGCAACGGCAACATGCGTGGCCAGGCGATAGAGGGGAAGACCGGAGAAAACGTTCATAACGTTCAACGCTCTATCAGTCCTACGGCACCTGGAGCCGTCTGTTTGCCGAATGACAGCCATAGGCTGCGGTATGCGGGCCTGTATGCCGGGCAAAACCGTGGAAAGGCTGTGTTTTCACTGGCATGTTGTCAGGGCCATATAGCGTTGCGCGCTTTCCCCATCACAGCGTTATACCGCGAGGAATGACCATGGCTGTCACCGTGCACTACGCCAAGACCGCGAAAATCACTGCCCTGAAAAAGAAGACTGTCGCCATTATCGGCTACGGCAGTCAGGGCCACGCGCATGCGCAGAACCTGCGCGACAGCGGCATCGAGGTCGTCATCGGCCTTCGCTCCAAGACCAGCCCCACGGGCAAGCAGGCTAAGAAGGACGGCTTTCAGGTTCTGACCGTTGCCGAGGCCAGTGCCCAGGCCGACGTGATCATGGTGTTGGTGCCTGACGAGTTCATGCCCGAGATCTACAAGGAATCCATCGAGCCCGGCCTGCAGGCCGGCAACATGCTGATGTTTGCGCATGGCTTCAATATCCACTTCGGCTTCATCAATCCGCCGAAGAATGTCGATGTCACCATGATCGCGCCCAAGGGTCCCGGTCACACCGTGCGGAGCCAATTCGAGGCTGGCGGCGGTGTGCCACAGTTGGTCGCCATTCATCAGGATGCCACCGGCAAGGCCATGAAGTTGACCCTCGCCTACGGTGCCGGTCTGGGTGGTGCCCGCGCCGGTATCATTGAGACCACCTTCAAAGAAGAGACCGAGACCGATCTCTTCGGTGAGCAGGTGGTGCTGTGCGGCGGCCTGAGCGAGCTGATCAAGAACGGCTTCGATACCCTGGTGGAAGCCGGCTACGAGCCCGAGATGGCCTACTTCGAGTGCCTGCATGAGGTGAAGCTGATCGTAGACCTGATGGTGCAGGGCGGCTTGAGCTATATGCGCTACTCCATCAGCAACACGGCTGAGTTCGGCGACTACCACACCGGTCCGAAGATCATCACCCCGGCGGTGAAGAAGAAGATGGTCAAGGCTCTGAAGGACATCCAAAACGGCACCTTCGCCAAGGCCTTCCGTGCCGAATGTCTGGCCGGCAAGCCAAACATGAACGAGACTCGCAAGAACGAATACGATCTGCCCATCGAGCAGACTGGCCGCAAGCTGCGCAAGATGATGAAGTGGATCAACTCCAAGGACATCAAGCCTCGCGGCTGAGCAATCAGAAATCATCAGACACACAAAAAAGGACCGGCGTCAGCCGGTCCTTTTTTGTGTGTCTGGGGTCCGAGGGTTTTGCCCTTCGATGTAAAAGTCAAAACCGGGCGCCGACCGATACGATCGAGCCCTTATAGCCATGTGGCCGGGCGGCGCCCGGTTTGTAGGTTTATCGTAATGGATCAGGTCTCGCGGGATGACATCACCACAAAAGAGGATGGCGGTCGATGGTCCGGCCATTGGCTAGAGAGAAACGGTTATTACAACAATTCGATTGCCGCGGCATTGGCACGGACCTGATCCGGGTTCTTGCAGCCGGGGATCACGGCGCTGACCGCTTCGTGCCGAAGGCACCAGGTCAGGGCCCAGTCGACCAGGGAAACCCCGTCGGGTAGCTCTCGTTCGCGGATGCGTTCCACCAATTCCAGTTGCTGGTCGATCAGCTTCGGATCCATCCAGCGGCCACGAATATCGTTGGCGGGAAAACGCGTGCCGACCGGATAATCGCCACTCAGAAAACCGCTGGCCAATGGCACCCGCGCCAACACGCCAAGATCGTTGCGCAGGCAGATATCGAAGACTTCGTCCTCGGCGGTGCGTTCGAGCCGGTTGTACACGACCTGGATCACTTCGGCACCCAGTTCCAGTGCCCGGCCGGCCTGATAGGCGTTGTCTGGATGGTTGAGGGAAATGCCCAGGTGGCGGATACGTCCGGTGTCCAGCTGTTCGCGCAGATACTGCCAGGTGCCGGGGGTGTCGAAGTCATCGTCAGGCAGGGAATGGAACTGGTACAGATCGATGTAATCGGTCTGCAGCGCATCCAGGCTTTCGCGCAGCTGGCGTTCGAGCTGCTCCGGCGTGATCAGCGGTGCTTCACGCTTGAACGGTTCGACGAAACGGTGACCAAATTTGGTTGCGACAAACCAGTACGCCCGGTCCTCGGCCAAGACATCGCCGATCAGGGCCTCGGACAGGTGGTAGCCGTAGCATTCGGCGGTGTCGATCAGGTTGATGCCGCAGTCGCGAGCGGCGTGCAGGATGACCCGCACCTCGTCGGGGCCGAAGGTCCGGCCCCACTCACCGCTGAACTGGGCGGTACCGATACCGATACGGGAGACTTCGCAATTGGTCCGGCCAAGTCGCGTGTAGCGCATGCATCCACCTCGTGCTCGGCAGCTTAGTAGGCGAGGGTCCCCTTGAAAATGATCTTCCTGCTGCGCCTCGCAGTCGTGCCGGAGGCGCTCATGCTGTGGTCGATTGCAGCAGCTCGGCCTTCACTCCGCGTAACCCTGCCTAGGCTGCGGCGCCATGAGCCTGCTTGAGGTCAGCCATCTGCATAAGCGCTTCCCCATCCGCCGGGGCGTGTTTGGAAAAGCCGTCGGTCATGTGCATGCTGTGGAGGATTTCTCCTGCCGGCTGGAGCGCGGCCACACCCTGGGCCTGGTGGGGGAATCGGGCAGTGGCAAGACCACCGCTGCGCGTTGCTTGCTCCGCTTGATCGCACCCAGCAGCGGTTCGGTGCGCTTCGACGGCCAAGAGCTGACCGAATTGGGCAGTGAGGCCATGCGCCGACAGCGCCGGCATCTGCAGATGATCTTCCAGGATCCGTACGGTTCGCTCAATCCCCGTCTGAGTGTGCAGGAGACCCTGGTCGAGCCGATGCTGGTGCACGGCCTGGCTACCACCCGCGGTGAGGCTGGTGATCGCGCCCGCGAGTTGCTGCAGGCGGTGGGCCTGCAGGCCGATGATCTGCGGCGTTTTCCGCATCAATTCTCCGGCGGCCAGCGCCAGCGTATCGGCATTGCCCGTGCCCTGGCGGTGCAACCGCGGCTGATCGTATGCGACGAGGCGGTCAGCGCCCTGGATGTTAGCGTCCAGGCCCAGGTCCTGAATCTGTTGATGGACATCCAGGAGCAGCAGCAGGTCGCCTATCTGTTTATTGCCCACGACTTGGGCGTGGTCGCACACATCTGTGATGCGGTGGCTGTGATGTATCTGGGCGAAATCGTCGAGGAAGGCACGGTGGCCGATGTCTTCCGGCATCCCTTGCATCCCTACACCCAGGCGCTGTTGGCAGCCGTGCCACCCGATGCACCCGGCATTGCCCGCGATCGCATCCGTCTCTCCGGTGATGCCCCCAGTCCCATGCAGCCGTCCTCGCGCGAGCGCTTCATCATGCGTTTTCCGGAATACCGCGCCGCCTTCGAGGGCGCCACCATCACCATGCACGAGGTTCCCAGCAGCTTGGCCGATGCCTGTTTGCCGCACCGGGTGCGCTGCGCGCGTTTGGACGTGCTGCAAGAAGCTGCCGTCGCATGCAATTGACCGAACTCGCGGCAGAATCCGGCCTGGACTGGTCGGATTGGTCTCGGTCCAGCGAGTTGCCGCGCCTGGTTCTGGCTGGCACCGGCACCGACCGGTGGACCTGGCAGTTGCTGAGTGAAATTCGCGCCGATGCCGAGGCGCAGGAACTGATCCGCTCCTGTTTCCAGCCGGTACTGGTCGAGATAGACGCGCGGCCAGCCTTGGCCGCCAGGTTGCAGGAGGTGCTGCAACTCCGGGCCGAGGCCACCGGCTTCCCGGTGATCGCCTTTGCCACCCCTGATGGCGACTTGTTCGGCGCGGTGCCGTGGCGGCCCGTGCGTGATCGCAATGGCCAGGTGGGGCTGGTGCATTTTTTGCTGCAGGTGGCCGAAGCCTGGCGGCAGCAGCCCGATGACGTCCGTGCTGATGCCCGGGCCCTGACCGAGCAGTGCGACGTGGTTGGTCGTGTGCCGGCGGCTCCGGCCAGTCTGGCAGCGGTCGATGCGATGGTGATCGGTTACGGCGACCCGGTTCTGGGTGGTTTTGGCGGCAGTCCCAAATATCCGCAACCGGTGTTGTTGGATTATCTGCTGACCCGGCTGGGCCAAGTGGACACGGGCGGCGAGGGGTGCCGCGCCGGAGCCAGGAGTGATTGGCGCGAACATCTCCGGCGCAGCCTGCACGCTCTGATTGCCGGCGGCGTGCACGATCATATCGGTGGCGGATTTTTTCGTGCCAGTATGGATGGCGACTGGTTGGAAGCAGAATACGACAAGCGTGCTGTCGACCAGGCGGCGCTGGCGGTGGTTCTGCAGGAGGCTTCCACCCGGCTGGGCGAAACCCTCTATCGTGACATCGCTGCCCGTTGTCTGGATTGCTGCCTGGAAGAGTTGCGTCTGCCAGACGGTTGGTTTGCCGTCGGCCGGCATACCGTTGGTGACGATGGCAAGGGTCGTCTTGCTCCGGGCAATCATTATCAGTGGGCCAGGCATCAATTGGATGACATTCTCGGCGCTGAAGGTGGTGCCATTGTCGCCAAACGCTTCTTCCCGGCAGAATTTATCCCGGGACATCGCTTGGTGCCGGCGGTGCACGCTGCTGTGGGTGCGGATGCACAACGCCGTTTGCCGGAGCTGTGCGCTCGGTTGCTGATGGCCCGTCGCGAGCGTCCGGCACCGTGGCGCGATGTACGGGTGCTGCCGCACGTGCAGGCCATGCTGGTCTGGGCCATGGACCTGGTTGGCGGTAGCTACGCCGGTATTGCCGAGCAATTGCGTCCGCGTTTGGGTGAGCTGTTCGACTCCGCCAGCCCCACCCTGGATCTGGCTTGGTTGGCTCGCGCTGGCGAGCCGGAGTTGCGCGCCAAGGCGCTGGAAGCCACCTTGGTGCGGCTGGGAGCGCATGGTCTGCGGCTGCACGACGAACCCGGCCTGCAGCCACCGGCCCACGCCGGCTTGGACGATCGCGGCCAAGCCAGCGCTCTGGCGGTTGCGGTGGACGCCCTGCGCGAGAACCACCGTGTCGCCCAGGCGCAGCAGCTGTGCGCGCGTCATCAGGGTCTGCTGGCTGCGGCACCAGTGGCCTGTGCCGGGCTGGCCGCGGCGTGGTCGCGAACGACCGGGTAGTCGAGCCGGTGCTTCCCCGTCTCTCATGGCGGGCCCGAGTCCCGCAGGCCTTGTACCGTCGACCTCATTCCTAGCATGCCGAGCCCCCTGGCAGTCAAGGAGCCCGTTATGCTCACCGTATCCGAAGTCACCGTCCAGTTCGGCGAACATCCTCTGTTCGACAACGTCAGCTTTCGGTTGACCGCCGGCAACTGCTACGGCTTCATCGGTGCCAATGGTGCCGGCAAGTCGACCTTTCTTAATGTGATCTCCGGCGATCTGGAACCCAACACCGGTACCGTCAGCCTGGATCCCGGTTGTCGCCTGGGGGCACTGCGTCAGAACCAGTTCGCGCATGAAGACGAGCGGGTGTTGGATGTGGTACTGCAGGGCCACACCGTGGTGTGGGGTCTGCAGCAGCGCATGGACGAGCTGTACGCCAAGGAGGACTTCTCCGATGCCGACGGTGAGTTGGTGGCCAAGCTGCAGGAGCAATTCGAGGAACTGGATGGCTACTCTCAGGAGTCGAACGCCGCTGAGGTGCTGACCAATCTGGGCATTAAACCGGCTCAGCACGATTTGCTGATGCGCGAATTGGATGCCGCCAACAAGGTGCGAGTGCTCTTGGCACAGGCCATATTCTCACGGCCGGAAGTGCTGCTGTTGGACGAGCCAACCAACAACCTGGACATAGAGACCATCGCCTGGTTGGAAAAATTCCTGGCCGATTATGACGGCTGTATCTGCGTGGTCAGCCACGACCGTCACTTCCTGAACCGGGTTTGTAGCCACATCTGCGATGTCGATTATCGCACCATCCGTACCTTCGTCGGCAACTGGGACGTGTATCAGGCAGCCGAGCAGTTGGCCCGGGCACAGCGCAGCAAGGAGCAGGCGCGGGTCGACGCCACTCGCGAACGGCTCAAGTCCTTCGTGCAGCGCTTCAAAGCCAACGCCTCCCGCTCCAAGCAGGCCACCAGCCGTGTGAAGCAGATCGATGCCTTGGGCTCGCAGCGCGTCATTCCATCTACGCGCGTGTCGCCGCGTCTGGTGTTCAGGCAGACCAAGCCCTCGGGCCAGGACGTACTGGAGGCCGAAGACCTCAGCTTCGCCTGGGATGACGACACCCCCATCGCCAGCGACTTCAGCATGCGGGTCGAACGCGGCGACCGCATTGCCATCGTCGGCCGCAACGGCATTGGTAAAACCACGTTGCTGCGCCTGCTGTTGGGCGAGCTGGAGCCGCAGCAGGGCACCGTCAAACGAGGCAATACCATTGCCAAAAGTTACTTCCCACAGGATTCGCACGAACTGTTCGAGACCGACAAAAATATTGTCGAATGGCTGTCGCAGTTCACCGAGAACCAGGATATCAACATGATGCGCGCCATGCTGGGCCGCATGCTGTTCTCCGGTGACGATGTCAAAAAGCCGGTCAATGTGCTTTCTGGCGGTGAACGGGTCCGCTGCCTGCTGTCGATGGTGATGCTGCAGGAAGCCAACGTCATGTTCCTGGACGAGCCCACCAACCACCTGGATCTGGAATCCATCGAAGCTCTGCAGGAATCCCTGGGCGAATACCAGGGCACCCTGCTGTTTGTCAGCCACGACCGCGAATTCGTCGATCAGCTGGCCACCCGCGTCGTTATCATGAGCGATACAGGCATTACTGACTGGCGTGGCACCTATTCCGATTACCGGGGCGCCAAGGGATTGGATTGAACCGCGATGGTTCCGTCGTGTCCTTGCTCGATCGAGGTGGCGAACCGAACCTGATCCGAACCCGGCGCGGGGCCGGATATATTCTGATGGACGACGACGCCGGGTGAAGCCGGGTTGGCGATCGCGTCTGGTCGGAATCAATCGACCCGGTTCAGCTGCTCGCCCGAGCGCCAGCTGCGGATATTGTCGACCACGATGCGTCGCAAGCGGGCCAAGGCCTCGTTGGTGGCCCAGGCGCTGTGCGGAGTGATGCGCACTTGCGGATGACCTAACAGCGGATTGTCGGCACGGGGCGGTTCCGCCCCGAGCACGTCGACGCTGGCGCGGGCCAGGGGGTGGGCGTGCAGCCACTCGGCCAGGGCGGCCTCGTCGATCAGGGGTCCGCGGCCGGTGTTGATCAACAGCAGATGCTCCTGGCATTTTGCCAGGAAATCGGCGCCAACCAGGCCGGCGGTCTCGTCGGTCAGGGGACAGTGCAGGCTGATGACATCGGCGCGCGCCAAGGCTTGGTCCAGCGGTACGCGACCGGCTACCGCCGGCCGCCAGGGCAGTTGCACAATGTCAACCAGCATGCCAAATCCTTCGGCGATGCGCTGCACCGTCTGGCCGATGGCGCCGTGCCCGATCAGGGCCAAGCGTTTGCCGGCCAATTCCCAAGTGGGGCGGACCACAAAGCAGAAATCCGGGCAAGCAACCCAGTCGCCCGCCTGGACACGGCCGGCGTGTTCGGCGACGGCGCTGGCGTCCTCCAGGATATGCGCGAACACCTGCTGTGCGACCGAGTCGGTGCTGTAGGCTGGTACGTTGCTCACCGCGATGCCGCGGCTGCGGCAGGCGTCCAGATCGATGGTGTTGATGCCGGTGGCGGTAACCGCGATGTGTTGCAGGCTCGGGCAGGCGGCCAACAGGTCTTTGCTGAAGATCACTTTATTGGTGATGACGACCTCGCAGCCCTGCAGGCGTTCGATCGCCTCGGTGGGGGTGGAGCGGTCGTAACGGGAGATGCTGCCGAGTTTTTTCAGGCCGGGCCAGGTTTGCTGACCGCCTTGATCGGCGAGATTGGCGTCGAGGAGGACGATGTTCATGCGGATTCTTTCTGGGTTTTTTTCTTCCAGTTATGATAAAGACGTATGATGATCACAAGCAGGATGGTTGGCATGACCGCACTGCCGATAACATATCCAATAATGTATTTTCCGGTAGGACCTTGGGATGTGGCTATGAGCCGATAGCAATGCGCCATTGCCATGACCATAAAAAACAGGAATCCGATACCATACGTAGCGAGAATGATTTTCTTTTTGCTGTTCATGTATGGTCCTCGGCTTTAGGGTGCGGAAAGAAATAAACGTTACAGATCGCGCAGAGATTTTGTCGATCCCTCAAGGCGCGAAGAGCGAGCATATCGGGCATATGTAAGCGATAAGCAACGCAGAAGGGCGG
>CAYONM010000020.1:0-28516 GCA_964405325.1 uncultured candidatus Brocadiaceae bacterium
GTAATGTTTATTTTTTGACGGGCCCTTACATCGAGGGGCAAGCCCCTCGGACCCCGAAGCTGAGGCTGCGAGAACAACTTTTTCTTTACGAAGTTCTCGCAGCCTCAGCTTCTAATCAGCCGCCTTGATTTCGATCTTGGCGCCAACTTCCTCCAGCTGTTTCTTGAGCTCGTCGGCTTCCTCCTTGGAAGCACTTTCCTTGACGGTCTGAGGTGCACTTTCAACGAATTTCTTCGCCTCAGCCAGGCCCTGACCAGTGATGCCGCGGACAACCTTGATCACCTGGATCTTCTTGTCGCCAACGTCAGCCAGGATGACATTGAATTCAGTGGGCTCTTCAGCAGCGGCCTCGCCACCACCACCAGCAGCAGGAGCCACGGCCACGGCTGCGGCCTGGGCGCTGACGCCAAATTCATCTTCCAGAGCATGGACCAGATCGGCCAGCTCCATCACACTGAGACCCTTCACGGTCTCGATGATGTTCTTCAGGTTCTCACTCAACTGTTTCTCGTCGCTCATGACGAAATCCTCTCAGGAGTAGCGGCCGCACGCACTCTCGGGGCGACCGTTTTGTTGATAGAAATGACCGATGCTGACCAGCACCGGCACGTGCCACCAGGCTCAGTCGCCCTGCTTCTCCTTGATGGCATTGACAACACGAGCCAAGGAAGCAGGAACCTCGTTCAGCACCCGGACAAAGCCGCTCAGCGGCGCTGCCAGGACGTTGACCAGCATACCATGTAGCTGCTCCTTGCTCGGCAGATCCGCCAGAGCCGTGGCTTGAGCAGAATCCAGCGCTTGGCCTTCCATGACCGCACCACGAACCGCCAGCCGCTCGGCTTTGGCGAGATCGCAAACGATCTTGGCTGCAGCACCGATATCCTCACCGGTCACCACACCCAAAGACCCCTTGCCTGCCAGGGCGTCGGTACTGCCCTCAGGCAAGGCCTGCTTGACCAGATTGGCCTTGCAGACCTTCATCTGGGCACCGACCTGACGCAGGTCTTGACGCAGCTTCAGGCTCTCATCTGCCTTCAGTCCCACGGGATCGATCAGCAGTATGGAACTGCTGCCATCGACCTGGATCTGGACTTCCTGCAACAACATCTGATTGATGACGCTCGGCATGTTCAGACCCCCCCTTATATCGCTACCCGGACACCCGGGCCCATGGTCGACGACACCGTCACACCTGTGACAAAGTCGCCCTTCACGGCCGAGGGTCGGGAATCGACGATATGCTTGCACATCGCCTCGATGTTACCGGCGAGCTGCTCCGGTTCGAATTCGATGGTACCGATGCGAACATGCACATTGCCGGCGCTATCGGCACGATACTCGATCTTACCAGCTTTGAATTCCTTGACCGCGGTGACGACATCTTCGGTCACGGTACCTGCCTTAGGGGCCGGCATCAGTCCGCGTGGGCCGAGTACACGACCCAGTCGACCCACCAGCCGCATCATTTTCGGCGAGGCAATAGCCACGTCGAAGTCCATAAAGCCGCCCTGGATCTCCTTGACCAGATCCTCACCGCCTGCCTTGAGAGCACCGGCCTCAAGACTGATCTGAATCTTGTCTGCATCATCCGAGAACACGATCACGCGCACATCGCGACCAGTACCGTGCGGCAGACTGAAACTGCCACGCACCTGCTGATCGGCCTTGCGCGTATCAATGCTCAGCTTGATCGCCAGGTCCACGCTTTCGGTGAACTTGGCGCTCGCCAATTCCTTGACCAGCGATGCTGCCTCCACCGCCGGCTTGGCGATGACCAGATCCTGCTTGGCCAGGGACTCGCGGTAACGCTTGCTTCGTTTCCGCATACGCTCCTCCTGTGGTCATGGATGCTCTGATGAGCATCTTCCACATGCGAAAGGCACTGGTCGCGCGACTGGTGCCCACCCGTGTCCTCGGCCAATCGACCGATACCAGACAGGGATTTTCCACGACGTCGTCGGAACGACACGACGCGGGTCAGCTCGCGACCGGGGTCACGAGCTGACAATGAGAACTCAGTCGGTCACCGTAATGCCCATGGAGCGAGCCTGACCAGCGACGGTCAACACGGCGGCGTCCAACGAATGGGCGGTGAGCTCCTTGAACTTGCGCTCGGCGATCTCGCGAACTTGAGCCTGAGACAGGCTGGCGATACTGGTTCGCGGACCAGAATCAGGCGCCCCCTTCTCCAAACCCGCAGCCTTCTTCAGCAAAGACGCGACCGGCGGCTCCTTGAGCACGAAATCAAAGCTCTTGTCCTTATAGACATTGATCACCACCGGCACAATATCACCGCGCATCTTGGCGGTGGCATCATTGAACTGCTTGACGAACATGCCGATGTTGACGCCACGGGCACCGAGTGCCGGACCCACTGGAGGTGCAGGCGTTGCCGCAGCTGCCGGGATCTGCAGCTTGATCTGACCAATGATTTCCTTGGCCTTGGCCATAGGACTATCCTTTCAGCTGGGTGAACGGACCGGAGGATGGCCCTTCCCTGCTTCAGCACCGCGCTTGGTAAGCGCGACCTCCGTGCGAAAAACTCAGGCGATTTCCTCGACCTGCCACACTTCCAATTCGACCGGGGTCTGCCGACCGAAAACGGCGATCAACACTCGCAGAATGCCCTTCTGCTCGTTGATCTCCTCGATATCGCCTTCCATGCCGGCAAACGTGCCCTCGCGCACCTTTACCCGATCCCCCACCACGTAGGGAATATTGATCATGGCCGCGCGCTGATCCTCGACCGACTCGGCCTTGGCAACTCGCTGGATCTGCTCAGCCTCCTCGTTCGTCAACGCGAAGGGCGTATTGGCATCAGCACCCAGAAAACCAGTCACACTGTCGCAATTGCGAATGGTGTCGCAGACGTCCGGGCGCGCTTCCATCTCAGCATAGATATAGCCAGGATAGATCTTGTGCTCGGTGACCACCTTCCGCCCACGCTTCAGCTCCGTGGCACGCTCCACGGGAATGAGCAGTTCGTTGACATACTCGTCCTGCTTGGCCTGCTTCAGCGCCGAGACGATGTTGTCGCGGGCGCGATTTTCGCGGCCATTGATGGCCTTGATGACATACCAACGCATCGCCATGGGATCAGCTCCGTCTCAGGATCAAGTTGACCACGACCTGGATATTGAGCCAGTCCACCAAAAAGATCACTGCCGCCAGGATCAGGGTCATGATCGCAATGATGATGGTGGAACGCACCACCTCGTTCTGCGCCGGCCACGTCACCTTGAGCATTTCCTGCTCGACCTCGATCAACCACTGCACGGTCTTGGGAAGGAAGCCGACAGCAACGATGCCGCCAATCAGAAACCCGAGCGCCAGCACTCCCATGATGGCGGCGACGGGAATCTGCTGCCACGTCGCTGCCTCCGGGTTTTCCAGATAGGCAATCGTGGTACCCCAGCATTGCAGGCCGCAGTCCACCGCTGCGATCACAGCTATGATCAGCAGCGCCATGCGGATGACTTTACCTTGTGGCCATTTGTACATTGCGTCGATGGCCTTTCCCGGATAGGCGACACCGGCAACCATCCGGCTGCCGGCGGCGTTGAATGTGGCACGAGCGGCAGGGATCGAACCCGCGACCTGCTGATTTGGAATCAGCTGCTCTACCAGCTGAGCTACGCTCGTATGAAGACGAACCGACTACTTACGCCGCTTTTCCTTGTGCACGGTACGACGACGCAGGCGCGGATTATATTTTTTCAGCTCCAGCTTTTGCCCCAACTTGGAGCGACTGGTGTAATAGTTGATGTCACCGGTCTCGGTGCACACCAACATGATGTTTTCACGCTTATCTTTTGCCATTTCGACAACCTTTCACCATCGCAGAAGCGGGCCACCCCACATCAGGGAGTAGCCCGCCTGCCATGCTGGACCTTACTCGATGATCTTGGTCACCACGCCGGAACCAACCGTACGGCCACCTTCGCGGATAGCAAAGCGCAGACCTTCTTCCATGGCCACCTTGGAGATCAGTTCGACGGTGAACTTGATGTTGTCACCAGGCATGACCATCTCGACGTCAGCAGGCAGCTGAATGGAGCCAGTCACGTCGGTAGTACGGAAGTAGAACTGCGGACGATAGTTGGAGAAGAACGGCGTCTTACGACCACCCTCGTCCTTGCCCAAGATGTAGACTTCGGCCTCGAACGTGGTGTGCGGATTCACCGAACCAGGCTTGCAGCAGACCATGCCACGCTCGACCTCGTCCTTTTTGATACCACGCAGCAGCAGACCGCAGTTGTCGCCGGGCTGGGTCTCGTCCATTTCCTTGCGGAACATTTCGATGCCGGTAACCGTGGTCTTCATGGGCGCATCGACGAAACCGACGATCTCGATTTCTTCGTTCAGCTTCAGGACACCACGCTCGACACGACCAGTGACCACGGTGCCGCGACCCTGGATCGAGAACACGTCCTCGACCGGCATCAGGAAGGGTTTGGTGTCATCGCGCTCGGGCTCGGGAATATAGCTGTCAACCGCATCCATCAGCTCCTTGATGGGAGCGAAAGCTGGATCGTCACCACCCTTGCCGGCCTCGAAGGCGTCGGTGGCCTGCAGCGCGGAGCCCTTGATGAAGGGAATATCGTCACCGGGGAAGTCGTACTCGCTCAGCAGCTCGCGCAGTTCCATCTCGACCAGTTCGAGCAGCTCTTCATCGTCGACCTGATCGACCTTGTTCAGAAACACGACCATAGCCGGCACGCCCACCTGACGAGCGAGCAGGATGTGCTCCTTGGTCTGGGGCATGGCACCGTCGGCAGCACTCACCACCAGGATGGCGCCGTCCATCTGCGCCGCACCGGTGATCATATTCTTGACATAGTCAGCGTGACCTGGGCAGTCGACGTGCGCATAGTGACGCTGCTCGGTCTGGTATTCCTGGTGCGAAGTGGCGATGGTGATACCACGCGCCTTCTCTTCAGGAGCGTTATCGATATCTTCGTACTTCCGAACCTCGGCGCCGCCAACACTGGACAGATACATGCAGATGGCAGCGGTGAGGGTGGTCTTGCCGTGGTCAACGTGGCCAATGGTGCCGATGTTGACGTGCGGCTTGTTGCGGACGAACTTTTCCTTAGCCATGAGGTCGGCCTTTCAACGAAAGAAGATGGGCTTACAGGAACGTTACCGCACGTCGGCGGCACGGTCTGTGGGGTTCTGGTGCTGCCGCTGAGATTCGAACTCAGGACCTCCTACTTACCAAGCAGGTGCTCTACCACTGAGCTACGGCAGCGAATAAACGACAGATGACTACACAGCCACCCATCGCGCTGGAGCCGGCGAAGGGAATCGAACCCTCATCTTCAGCTTGGAAGGCTGTTGCATTACCACTATGCTACGCCGGCTGGTTTCTGGTGGGCAGGGGAGGATTCGAACCTCCGAAGTCTGAGACAGCGGATTTACAGTCCGCCCCGTTTGGCCACTTCGGTACCTACCCAGAAATCATAAAGTAAAAGAACGCTTGGTGCCCCCTGACAGACTCGAACTGCCGACCTGCTGTTTACAAAACAGCTGCTCTACCAACTGAGCTAAGAGGGCTCGGAAGGCCCGGAAGCACGCTCACCCCTTCAAAATGGGGACGCAGTGTTTAGGGGCCGTAAAGGGGGAGTCAATAGCTTTTATTCGGGTCCAAGGCCCTGCTCGCCACCCCTCCACAACCCGGCTGCGCACCAGCTCGTCGAGGTTCACCAAGAAGGCCGGGGGTGTATGGATGCGAAGCCCAGACGCAAGGACCGGCTGGTCGCCCAAGCCCTCAACCGAGCATGACTTCCAGCCACTCCATAGCTGGCTGCTCCTGGGTGAAGGCCCGCAACTCGTAAGGCGCTTCGCGCAGAGCCAGCACAAACCATTCCACCATGGCAACATGGCGCGACTGAACCACGTAGGCGATTCGGCCATAGGCACGGCGCCGCATGAAACGCTTCACGAAATCAGCTGCCAGCTGCATGTCGCCCGGTCGCATGCCATTTGCGCCGTCACGGAGATCCAGCAGCAGATAGGGATTATGAAACTGGTCATTGGCCCAAGCCAATTGAATGACCTGCTTAGCCCCCTCCAGATCAAACCGGCCCGTCCAGCGGATGATCGTAATATGATCGCGCTGCTGCACCGTGTACGGCATGATGCAGTATACGCCCGTTTCAGCCGAACCGCCAGACGACCCCCTTTACGCCGAACACTTCGCCGCCCAGAGCTGCAGCTGACGACGGAGCATCTGCCGGTAACTGAGCACGGAACAGCGTTCATCGGCCGTCAGCCCCGGCATCATCTGGACCACCGTGTCATCGTCCACATCCAGCAGCGCGATGATCCCCACCTCCTCGCGCGCATGGCGATCGTGGGCTTGCTGCATCAATTGCACCGTCGGAATATGGTCGACGAATTTTCGATACGCGAGCTGGCACAGTTCGTCCAGATCATAACGACAGAAATACTGAAAAGGCTGGGGCACGGTCGATTCGTCCATGATCAACCCCTCTCTGGCCACCGATAGTATCGGTCGGATGTGCGGCGACTTGATGCCGCACCACCTTGAAATAAAAGCAAATACCGTGCCGCTTGCCGTTTCGAACAACCAGGAAGTCCAGCTTTTGGCACGAACGTCACGCCTACCCTCTCGGCTTGCATGACTTACTCTCCCATCAGAGGGGTTCACGCCCCATGCCCGGGCTCGATCTTTCCGCACCTTACCCTCCCGCCGCGTACGCGGCTTGAACGGGCACTCTGATGGACCCGTCATGACCACCGCCACCCTGGACCAGCTCCGCCATCATCTGGACTTGCCGCAGAGCCCAGTGGATCTGCAGCCACCACCACGCTTCGCCCACTGTCGATTCGACACGTATCACATTGATCCCGACCAGTCCGGTCAGGCGAAAGCGGTGGTCCAGCTCCAGACCTTCAGCCGCCGGAAAACCAGGCGATTCTGGCCGCTCGCCAAACGCCTGCGCTCCGGCTGCTACCTCGATGGCGCCTTCGGCGTTGGCAAAACGCACCTGCTAGCCGCCAGCTGGCATGCCGCCCAGGGTGACAAGCGCTACCTGAGCTTTGCCGAAGCCATCAGCCTGATGCATGTGCTCGGACCACGCCGGGCCCAGCAACTTCTGCAGGCCGATCTGATCTGCCTGGATGAATTCGAGCTGGACGACCCCTCCAATACCCGGCTGATCGATCTGCTCTTGCACGAGCTGATTCAAAACGGCGCCCGCGTCATTGTCACCAGCAATACGGCACCTGCCCGCCTTGGCCAGGGGCGCTTCGCTTCTGACGTTTTTCGTCGACAGCTGCAACGCATCGCCAATCATTTCCACACGATCACGGTACCCGGTCAGGATTACCGAAAACGGCAACCACCGACGACGGCCGAGCTCCGCTGGGGACCACGAATCGAGGCACCGGCGGCACAAGAGCATCATCTGGTCCTGAGTGCGCTGGAACTGGACCGCCTGTTGCTAGCGATCCCCGTTATCAACCTGCGGCGGCTGGCACACCAACTCACGGCCCTCACCATCCTTGATCTGACCCCCTGCCAGAACCAATTCGCGGCCCTCCGCCTGGTGCATCTGGTAGATCGACTGTATGATTATCAGGTCCAGCTGCATGTCCGTACGGCCATCGCCATGGATGATTTGTTCCTACCCGATTACCGGAACTGGGCCTTCGCCGCCAAATACAGCCGCTGCCTGAGCCGATTGCATCAACTCTGTCGCCACGAGGTGCTGCCATGACCGATCCCCACAAAGGGAGCCTCGCCCCCTCGCTACATCCGTCGCACACCCCCTTGTGCCCCGGTCGGAGGTGCGGGCCACTGGTCTTTGCGCCTGGACACGCTTGCCTGGTCCAACTCGAGTTCGAAGCGAATTCAACTTTTGCGGGAGGCGTCAGCGAGCCATGACTCCATGCCTATTGTTGTATAGTAGCAGCCATGATGCGCTGCCCGACTTCGACCAGACCGCTGCACAAGTCGTGGTGGACGCCGCCCTGGCTGGCGAAGTCGACCGGCCCTGCCTGCTGTCGGTGGCCTTCATGGATGACCAGGAATCCGCTGCCTTGCACGGCGAGCATTTCGACGATCCCACCACCACCGACGTCATGAGCTTTCCCGATGGCGCCACTGATCCGGATACTGGTCGCATGCAATTGGGTGATTTGGCGATTTGCGTCGATGTCGCCGAACGCCAGGCCCGTCTGCGCGGCACCACCATCGGCGAGGAACTGCTGCTCTATCTCCTGCATGGCCTCTTGCATCTGCTGGGCTATGACGACGTCGATCCCGCTGACCAAGCCGAGATGTGGCAGCAACAGCGCCATCTGCTTGCGCTCGTCGGCCATGACCCTGGCCCCATGGAGGACTAGTCCAGCCATGGCCCTGATGCCCCTGCCAGAGATGAAGCCTGCCCAGGGCGATGCTTTGATCGAAGGCCTGCAGGCCTTTCTGGGCGCGGGCGGCATCACCCGCTGCTGGGTCCTGGACGCGCAGTCCAGTCCACCGGATGCCTGTCCCCATCTGACGCACGTCCCCTATCTGGTGGTCATCGAGCAGGGACATCATCAGATCCACCATTTCGGCGAAGCGATCCTCCTGCACGCACGAGAAGCAGTCCTCTACCTGCCCGGTACCGGCGTCGACCGCAGCGAGACCCACGCCGGGAGCTGGCTGCGCTTCACCTGGGACGAGGACCATTGCCTGGCAGCCCACAACGACTTTCACCCCAAGCGCCAAAGCCTGTGCGGCCTGCCGTTGCCGGGGCTCCCCGGACCCCTGGTGGAGGATATCGTCCATCGCCTGCAGAGCGACCTGCGCAAACAGCCGGATCTGCGTGCGGCCCTGTACGCCAACGCTCTGCTGACCGAGGCCTGGGATCGCCTGCGCAGCCAGGGGGAACCGAGCAAGCTGCGCGGCGGCCGCGACGCCGACCTGCTGCGCTATCTGCGCGATCACCTGCAGTATCCCATGGACCGGGCCCGTGTCGCCCGAGCCATCGGCGTGCATCCCGGACACCTCTCGCGTCTGGTTAGACAATTCTGGAGCTGCAGCTTCCTGCAGCTGCTCACCAACCTGCGCCTGGAACGAGCCCGGGAACTGCTGCGCGATCCACATCATCTCGTCAACCAAGTTGCCAAGGCCTGCGGCTATAAGGATGAAAGCCACTTCATCAGCCTATTCAAACGACACCATGGCTGCACGCCTGGCCAGTGGCGTCGTGGTCGCGCCGGCAGCTGACCGGCCAAGACGGGATCCCCCTGTCGGGCTACTGCGGCGCACGCCAGAAGCGGATACCGAAGCCGGGCAAGCCGACGCGCAACATGGCTCGTCCATCGGGTTGTTTGATGGCGGTGTTGTAACGCTCTGCCGCCGCTTGATCGCCGCCGAGGTAAGTGGAATCGAGAATCAATTCCCACTCGCCCTCCTGCGGGACGCACAACGGATAATCGTGTCGATCGATTGGCGTGAAATTACAGGCGACCAAGACATCGGGCGCCTCATGCGCACTGCGGCGGAAAGCGAGGATGCTCTCCGCCCGATTCTCCACATCGACCCAGCAGAAACCCTGACGCTGGTCGTCCAATTCATGCAAAGCGGCTTCGTTGCGATAGCATTGCAAGGCCGCAGCCAGAAAGGCCTGTACCCCCTGACGCTGCGCCTGCTCGGCTTCGTCCCAATTCAGGCTCTCGAGATAATTCCACTCCGATCCCTGACCAAACTCACCACCCTGGAACAAGAGAGGGCGTCCCGGAATGGCGATCTGATAGCCGAGCAGCATCCGCAATTGCGCCAGCCGCTGACCGTAATCGCCGAACATCTTGTCCAGTAGGCTGCCCTTGCCGTGCACCATCTCGTCGTGCGACAGCGGTAACACCCATCGCTCATCATAGGCATACCACTGATGGAAGGTGATCCATTCGTGGCTGCCCGGGCGCATCACCGGGTCCTGCGACAGGAAGCGCAAGGTATCGTGCATCCAGCCCATGTTCCATTTCAGGTCGAAGCCCAGTCCCTCCCAGTCGGTTGGCGCGGTCACCCCCTGCCAGGCGGTACTCTCCTCGGCAATGGACAGCACGCCGGGAAACAGCATATGGGTCAGGGCATTGAGCTCCTGCAAGAAGGAGACCGCCTCCTCGTTGGCATTGCCACCGGCGGCATTGGGAATCCACTCGCCTTCCTCGCGGGAATAATTCCGATACAGCATGGAGCTGACCGCATCAACTCGGATACCGTCGATGTGATAATGCCGCAGCCAGAACAAGGCGGCACCCAGTAGGAAATTGCGCACCTCGGGACGACGGTAATTGTAAATAAGCGTGTCCCAATCACGATGCTCACCTTCGCGCGGATCATTATACTCGAAACAGGGGGTGCCATCATATTGAGCCAATCCCCAGATATCCTTGGGAAAATGCGCCGGTACGAAATCGATGATCACGCCAATGTCATGCTGATGCAGGATATCAACGAGATAGCGCAGGTCATCCGGCGTGCCGTAAAAGGCGCTGGCGGCAAACTGCCCGAGAATCTGGTATCCCCAACTTCCGGGAAAGGGATGGCTGGCAACCGGCATGAATTCAACATGGGTGTAACCCAGGCGCTGGACATATTCCGCCAGTTCCGTGGCAATCTCCCGGTAACCCAGCAACTGGTCATCGGCACCACGCTTCCAGGAACCGAGGTGGCATTCGTAGATCGCCATCGGTCGCCGGCTCCAGTCGCCGCCATGGCTGGCACGGGTCTCCAGCCAACGGTGATCACCCCACTGGTAGGGCTCCTGGGCCGGCACCACACTGGCGGTGGCCGGCGGCACCTCCGCCTGACGAGCAAAGGGATCGGCCTTCAATACCACCGTGCCATCGGCCTGTTTGACTTCATATTTATAGACCGAACCGCTCGGCACATCGGGAATGAATATCTCCCAAATGCCGAAGGGCATGCGCGGTCGCATACCATACACGCAGCCATTCCAGAGATTGAAATCTCCAACCACCGAGACCCGTTGTGCATTGGGCGCCCAGACGGCAAAGCGCACACCCTCGCATCCATCAACGTGGCAGGGCTGAGCACCGAGGACATCCTCGATATTGTGATGGCGGCCCTCGTTGAAGCGCGCCAGATCCCATTCGTCACATAACAACCAGAAGGAATAGGGATCGCGCTGCTGGACCTGCAGATCGTGAAAGCGGATTTCCAACTCGTAGCGGAACGGCCCCTCGTCGACCATTGCTTCGAACAGACCATCCACCTCGCGCGGCGCCAAGTGAAAAGGCCGCCCCTGCTCCGGGTGCACCACCACACCCAGGGCTCCAGGGCGGTACACGCGCACCCACCACTGGCCGGCAATCTCGTGCAGACCAAGAATCTGGAAGGGATCGGCAATGGTGGCGCGCGGCAATTGCGCGGCGAGATCGGCGGACAAGGACATGCGCTCAATTATCGGCGACGGCACACGCTGCCAAGCTCGGGTTTGACGCACCTGCAGCGAATCGACACTGAGCCAGCATGACCGCCTGCCTGCAGCTGGATACCTTCGCGTCTCCATATACGCCGACGGTCGTTCTCCAGCTCCACGCCGGCATCATTGCCGCCCTGCACGGTCCTTCCGGTTGCGGCAAGAGCGCGCTCTGCCGGGCGATCGTCGAGTTGGACCCCAGTCACGGCGACTGCCAATTGGATGGCCGCAAACGGGAAGCATTTTCCAGCCCCGGGTGGCGTCAGCGCTGCGCCTATCTCCCGGCGGAGTCGGCGTGGTGGGACCGCACGGTTGGTGACCATTTTGTCACGCTCCCGAATGCGACCGAGTTGGCAGACTTGGCCCTGCGCCCGGATATCCTCACAGCCAGCCCCGAGGACTGTTCCTCTGGCGAACGCGAGCGCCTGGCGGTCTTGCGACAATTACAGCGTCAGCCGCGAGTGCTGCTCTTGGACGAACTCGGCGCCCACTGCGACCCGGATGCGCGCCAGCGACTGGCGCAGCAGATTCGCCATTATACCGAGCAACAGCCGGCCGCGGTGCTGTGGATCAGCCACGATGCCAACCTGCGACAACAGGTCGCCAGCCGCCACTTGCTGATGAATCAGAGCGGGATCCACGATGTCGACCCCTGAACTGAGTCACCTGGACCTGGCCCTGAGCGCCTGCCTGATCCTGCTGGTGGCAGCGGTTTCAATCCGCTATTCTCTGGGCCTGCATCGCCAGCTGTTGCTTGCCGCGTTACGCATGGTGCTGCAGCTGAGCCTGATCGGCCTGGTCCTGACCCATCTCTTTGCTGCGGTCCATCCTGGCACCATGGCCCTGGTGGTACTGGTCATGGTCGCTGCCGCCGGCATCGAGATCGACCGCCGGCAGCATCATCGTCTGCGCGGCTGGTCCGGCCGCGCCATAGGCACCATGGCCCTGGGCGGCTCCAGCCTGTTGGTCTGCTTTGCCGCTCTGCAGCTGGTGGTCCAAGCCGATCCCTGGTGGCATCCGCGCGTTGCCATCCCGCTGCTGGGCATGCTGCTCGGCAATGCGATGAACGGCATCGCCCTGGGCCTGGACCAGCTGACCAGCGGCGCCGTCGAAGGACGCCGAGCCATCGAAGGACGCCTCCTGCTGGGCCTGACTGCGCGCGAGGCGCTGCGGCCGCTGCATCGGCAGTGTCTGCGTACCGCGCTGTTGCCGATCACCAATACCATGGCCGTCACCGGGCTGGTCAGTCTGCCGGGTATGATGACCGGCCAGATTCTGGGCGGGGCCGACCCCGATACCGCCGTCCGCTACCAGATCCTGATCATATTCCTGATCGCCGGTTCGGTCGGCATCGGCACGCTGCTGGGTATCGGCCTGGGCAGCCATCGCCTGATGGACGAACGCGCTCGCCTGCGCCTCGATCGATTGCGCCCAGCCAACCGAACGCCATAACCCCGCCCCTGGAGCTGCCATGGCCGACATCGCGCTTGTCCAACCTGCCCTTGGCTATGGCGAAGCCATCCTCTATGGCCTGATTCAGGGCCTGACCGAATTCTTGCCGGTGTCATCCTCAGGGCATCTGGCTCTGGCACATCTCCTGGGCCTGGGCTCCATTCCGAAAGACCTCGAACTGGCCTTCGATGTGCTGCTGCATGCCGCCACACTCCTGGCCATTGTCGCCGCCTTCCAACGCGAAATCACACTCAGCATCCGGGCCGACTGGCGGCATTGGCTAGTGATCCTCGTCGCAGTGATCCCCGCCGGCCTCGCCGGCCTCGCCGGCCGGCCTTTGGTGGAAGCCGCCGGCGAGCGCTGGTGGGCCATGGGTATCGCCTATCTGTATACCGCTGGGCTGCTGATCTTTGGCGAACAGCGATCCAAAGCGCTCTCCCGCAGCGATCAGGTCCCCACCATGGATCTGGCTCGAATCACTTGGCGCGAGGCCCTGGTCGTAGGCCTGTTCCAGATCCTCGCCCTACTCCCCGGCGTCAGCCGTTCCGGCTCCACCATCGCCGGCGGCCTGATCACCGGCCTGTCCCCGGCCCTGGCAGTGGGCTTCGCCTTCATCGTGGGCCTGCCGCTGATTGCTGCCGCAGCCGCCAAGGATGCCATCGATCCGGAAGCGGGTTTTCTTGCTCTCCACGCCGCGGTCGGCACCGGCCCTCTGCTGGTGGCCTTCGTTGCCAGCCTCGGCTCAGGCCTGGGCGCCATTGCGCTGCTGAAGTGGGTGGTGAACCGACGCCGGCTGGTGTGGTTCGCGATTTACTGCGCCCTGATCGGTGTGGTATGTCTGATCAAGGAGTTTGGCCATGCCGCTACTGGTATTTGAAGGCATCGACGGCTGCGGCAAGACCACCCAGCAACAGCGGCTGATTCGTCGTCTGCGGGATCTGAACCTGCCCGTCGCCACCTGGCGCGAACCAGGCGGCACCGAGCTGGGTGAACGCCTGCGCGACATCCTGTTGGATCAGCGTACGGAAGCCTGCCCCATCACCGAGGTTTTCGGCTACCAGATGGCTCGCGCCCAATTGGTGCAGGAGAAAATCAAGCCTGCCCTGCGACGCCGCGAGTGGGTAGTGCTGGACCGCTTCCATTATTCCACCCTGGCCTACCAGGTACATGCCCTGGGCCTGAATCTCCAACAGATCCGACCGCTGATTGAGGTCGCCCTGGATGGTGTCCGCGTCGACAAGTGTTTCTGGCTGCGCATCGATCCGACCGCGGCCGCGCAACGACGCAGCGGCACCGGCGACCGCATCGAAGCCCGCGGCCTCGACTACCTGCGTCGGGTCCACGATGGCTATCAGCAGCAATCGGCGGCCAAAGAATTTGTTACGGTGGAGGCAAGCGACAGTGTCGACAGCGTGCACGAACAGATCTGGTCGAGTCTCGGACCACTACTGCGCCGCATCACCGAACATTGACGTTACCATTAAAGGGGGCGTTGCCGGCGTTGCCCCCTCGCGAGGTCCGTCACACTCGCCAGCCGGGCTCCGGTCCCACGCTCCTCCGTCGCGGCTCGGTCGGAGGTGCGGACCGCAGGTCCTCGCGCTTGGACGCGCTCGCCTGGCTCTTATCGGATTCGTGCCGAATTCGACCTCTGAGGGAGGCGTCAAGGGTGGCGGGTCCCTCAGAGGGGGCGCTGCTCCCGCTGCCGGCAGCCCGGCATTGAGGTCCATCGCAGGTCGCCGATCGTGTCACCATGATCCGACTCCTGGTGCTGCTCGGCAGCTGCATCGCCCTGTACGCCCTGGATGTGCAGCGGCAATTCGTCACCGCGACAGTCTCCGCTCGCCTGGAATGGCAACTGCACGGCGCAGCGTCCGATTGGCTGGTCAATGACTGCCAACACACCCCCAAGGTGGTGATCGCGCACGAAAATGGTCACCGCTGGAGCCTCGCCAGTTTCGTCAGCTACGACTACGCCTGGCAAAATGATGCACACACGGTGGTCGGTGGCCCCTGGCTGTCCTGGCGCTTCTGTCCACCCCGCACTGGATTATATCGCTGGAGTGCGCTGGCGCCGGATTCCAGCGAAGTGGTGGCGACGGGCAGCTTTGTCGCCAGCCCCACGTTACGCCGTCACGGCCCGGTGCGGATCCATCCGCATAATCCTCGTCTACTCGCGACCACCGATGGCAATGCCCTGATCACCATCGGCCCCAATATCGCCTGGGCCAATGGTCCCGACCGACTGAAGCAGATGCGCGGCTATCTCGACCGTTTGGCCGATGCCGGTGGCACCCATTTCCGCCTCTGGTGCGCGTCCTGGATGGGGCAGATTGCGGACCAGGCGGACTGTGACCGCTTTCGCTTCGAGCAAGCGGACCTGCTCGACCGCATCCTCGCCTACGCCAACGAACTCGGGCTGTACGTAACCCTGGTCCTGGACAATCACCACGACTTCCATCGCGGCTTGGCCGGACCCTATGGTGAAACACCGCAAGAACGCCTGGATCAGTTCCTGGTCGCCCCCTTGCACCCCGCCTACCGTCAACGGCTGGACTATCTGATCGCCCGCTACGCCGCCTGGCACCACATCCTGGCCTGGGAGCTGATGAACGAACTGGACGAGGGCCTGCGCCTGGACGGCTATACCTTGCCGCACGAGGAGCGGGTTATCCGTGCCGCCATCTGGCAGGATGCCGCCGCCGCACACCTGCGTGCCCACGACAGCTACGGCCACCTGATCACCAGCAGCTGCGCACGGCCCGAGGATCGGGAACTGATGTTCGCGTCCGCCCTGGATCTGATCCAGAGCCACCGCTACGTCCCGCCGATGGATCAGGTCGAGAGCCAGGATAAGGACGGCATCAGTCTGCTGGCCGGCAGCTTGCCGCAGCTGCTGGCAGATCCGCGGCCCTTCTGTTTTTCCGAGGTCGGCTACCAGGGCAGCAACGAAGAAAACGACGGCCACGCCCAGGATGGCGAAGGCGTCCTGCTCCGACAGCTGGCCTGGGCCGGACTGCTGCTGGGTGGGTATGGCAGCGGCATGAACTGGTGGTGGGACGTCTACATCGACGACAAAGAGCTCTGGCCGGCATACACCCCCCTGGCGACCGCCACCGAACACCTGGACTGGAACGATCCGGAGCTCCTGCCCATCGGCCTGCGTTCAGGCATCAGCGTCCATCTGCTGGGCTGGCAGAGCCCCCATCAGGCCTTGCTCTGGCCGCATCTGGTCGGCAATGCCTGGCATTATCAGACCGACCAACAGGCTCGTCCCTATGCCGGACAGCTGCTGCGCATCGGTCCGCTAGCGGCCAACGCGCGCTATGCGGTGAGCTGGCTGAGCATGACCGATACCGACATCCAGCCGGGCGGTCACCTTGAAACCGACGCCAGCGGTTGGACGGTGCTGGTCCTGGAGCATGGCCAGGCCGAGGGCATCGTCCACCTGCGCCAGCTGGAACAGGACCAGCAATGACGGGTCCCTCAGAAGTCGAAAAAACCCGATTTCGGGGCCCGCCAGCTGAGCGCGTCCAAGCGCGAGACCGGCCAACCGAGGGCCGATTTTTGGCGAAAAATGCGCGAAGCGCCGCCAAAAATGTCCGTGTCTGCTTATCGGCCAACCAATCAGCATACCTCGACATGGCCCTGACAGGCAAGCCCATGTCGCCATCAGACCATATCGGTCGTCTGCACCAAAAATTGCCGCAACGAGTCTGCTCTTTACCGGATTCAGATCACACCGACTGGCCACCACTCTCGATCCGATAGAGGTCGGTGCGGCGGTCGAACCAGTTGCGCGTCGCCCCCTCCTGCAGGCCCCAGCGCAGGAGACTGAGATCCAACTCGTGGACCAACAGGGTTTCCGCATTAGGCGTGGCCTCAGCACCGATTCCGTCACGGGCATAAGGAATGTCGCAGGGGGTCAGAATACAGCTCTGAGCGTAATGGATGTCCACCCCTTGAACCTGAGGTAGATTGCCGCATACGCCAGAAAGCACGCAATAGACGTTATTCTCGATACAGCGGGCTTGGGCACAGCTGCGCACGCGCATGTAGGCCGGCCGGATATCGGTATTGAAGGGGACGAATATCAACCGAGCGCCGGCCTGGGTCACCAGGCGCGCCAGCTCCGGAAATTCGATATCGTAGCAGATGAGAATCGCTATCTTGCCACAATCGGTATCGAACACCTCTATGGCGCTGCCGGCACTCACGCCCCACCAGGTCGCTTCCGCCGGCGTGATATGCAGCTTCGCCTGCCGACCCACACTGCCATCACGACGGAACAGATAGGCAACATTCAGCAGACGATCCTGTTCGTCGATTTCCAGATGCGACCCGCCAACAATGTTGACATTATACCGCATCGCCAAACCCGTAAAGAGGTCGCAGTATTGCTGGGTGTACTGGCCAAGGCGTCGTGCGTCCTCGATGGCCCCCATCGGCTTCTCCAAACCAAGCAGCTGGGTCGTCAGCAACTCCGGGAAACAGATGAAATCGCTCCGATAATCCGAAGCGGTCTCGACGAAGAACTCGCAATTGCGTTCGAATTCGGCAAAAGTCGCAATGCTTCGCATCTGATACTGCACCGAGGCCACTCGCACATCGTCGATGATCCGCCGGGTCGATTCCTGGCTATCCCGGACCGGCAGGTAATCAGGATTGAGCCACTCCATGAGCACCGCGTGACCACAGCTCTCACGATCCTCCGGTAGATAATCCCGGACCACATGATGGACGATGAAGCCATTGGCAACCTGAGCGAGAATCACCGGATCGCGCAGTCGCGCCGACAACACCGACTCCAGATAGTCATCCGGACTCAGCTTCTTGGCGTGCTTGCTATAGCCGGGCATACGCCCCGCAATCAGCATCGACCGTAGATTGAGATCGGCGACCAATTGCTTACGCGAGTCGTACAACCGCCGGGCCAGACGTTGGCCACGCTGATCGGGTGCAACCACGATGTCGATTCCATACAGGGTATCGCCATCCGGCTCATGATTGGAGAAATCACCATCCGCACAGGCGTCTACGAAATCGTGCTGATCTGCGATATGATCACGACGGCGTAAGATGGCGCTACTGGTCGCCACCAGCTCCCCATCCAATTCGATACCCAACTGCCCCTCGGGGAAGGTCGTCACCTGCCGCTGAAACTGCGCCTTGGTCCACGGCTGGAAGATGCCTTTGAAGCCCAAGCGCTGCAGTTCAGCCACCGCCTGATAATCCTCGCTCTGCAACACCCGCACCTGGATCCGCGCATCCTCCGGTGGCGCATCCACCTCGGGCGCCAGCAGCGCCTCCTCGGAAGGCATCAGGCGCGGAGCCTGCTCCGGCTTGTGCTTGCGTTGCTTTTTTTTGGCCATGCTGCGCTCCTTCTGCCAGACCAATTCATGAGATCCGGCCTCAGGAGACAACGCAAGCGTAGGTTGAAAATGCTATCGGCAGCGATGTTCGCCATCGCCTGCCTCAAAGAGGGCTTGCCCCGCCGCTGCCCAGATCACGCCGCCAGTTCGCAGCTGCCTCCCACCGCATTCTGTCGCGACTTGGCGACGATATACAGACCAAGCGCCGCCAGCAGTTCCACCGATCCAAAAATCAGCAAGCGCTGCGTCTCACCATCGGAGAAGCCATAGCTGTGCAGGCCGATTCCCAGTTGATTGACACCGAACCAGGCCAGGGCGACCACGATATTCAACACCACCATGGCAGCAGCGAATCCCAAGGGACACAAGCCCACCAATCGACTATGCAGGAACAGCAACAGCCACAGCACAATCAGCAGGGCACCGTTCTCCTTGGGGTCCCAGCCCCAGAAACGGCCCCAGCTCTGGTCAGCCCAGATGCCGCCAAGAATCGTGCCGAACAGGGTGAAAAACAGGCTCAACAGTGCCAAGCCCACGGTCAGACGCGCCAATTCCTTACCGACATCGCTATCGGCCGGCTGCGCGATCACCTTGATCAAATGGACGTGTGCCACTAGGCCGGTGACCAGACAGAGACCATACCCGATGGCAATGGTCAGCACGTGCGTGGTCAACCAGAACTGCGAATTCAACACGGCCTGCAACATGCCCATGGTATCGCCATCCGCGGCGTAGCCCATGGCCACCAGGTGCAGGATAACGCCGAGGCTGGCACCGACAAACGTGGCCAAACCTTTGCGCCGCCTGAAACATTCGATCAGGACGCAGGTCAACACCGTCACCCAACCGACAAAGATCACCGATTCATATAACGTCGCCACCGGTGCCCGTTGCATGATATCGATACGCAGACCGATACCGACCGTCTGCAGCACCAAACCCAGCCCCAGCAGCGACAGCGCGGAAATGCCGAGCGCGCGCGGCGCCACGGCCAGGGAAAGCAGAACCAGGACCAGGGACAAGATATAAAAGACATTGCTCCACACGAAGAAATTGGCCTCGTTGTACCAGACCTCACGGTCGAGGCGCTGCCAATTCACCTGGTCGCTGAAGGCTTCACGTAGGCTCGCAACTTTCTCGGCCACGCCATCGACATCCCCCTGCTGGATCAGTCCCAGCATGCCGGGCTCCTCACCGCTACGATCACCGAGCCAGAGGCGCAGAATACGATCCTGCAAAGCGTCGGGGCGCTGCCGCATGAAATGCCCCGGGGGCACCCATTCGCTGCGCTCAGATTCCGGACCAGGCACAAACCGAAACTCTTGGGCCAGCATATCGATAAAGCCGTTGACGCTGTGAGCCAATTCCAGCAGACGCGCTTCCACTCGCGAACTGGCACCGCGCCGGGATATCTCCACAATTTCCTCGTTGTGTGCCGACAGGGCCTGGAATATCTCTCCCGGCGTATAGCGCCAGGCCAGATTTTTTTCCGCCACATCGCCTGGCGTACGCCGAGGCAGATCCAACCAGTCGGTAACCTCGAAACTTCGCACCCGGATACTGGGCCGGGCACTGCTGCTCTCACGGTCGACCAGGGATTCGATAAACCAGGCACGCGCGCTCAGACCCGCCGGCATGGCTTCGGTTTTCGGCAGACGCTGTTGGCCTTCGGTGAGCAGCATCAAATGATGCCGGGCCACGGTATCCAAGGGTTTCAGGCGCCCTTCGTGCAAAATCGGCATGGGCGCCAGCAACTCGGCCATCTGTTCCAGCTTGGCATCGCTCGACTCGGCTTCCGGCTCGGCGGCAAACAACGCGCCAGCAAGGGTCAGCAGCACTAGGATCGGCAACGTGCTCATGCGGACACCTCCCGCTCGGCAAACAGTCGTGGCAATTGCGTGACCAGATGCAGAAACAGTCCGATACACATGATGATGGTGGCGACGTAGGGATACCACGCGACCCGATCGTGAACCACCTGCAAAACGCTGCCTTCGCGTCCCTGCGGATCATTCGGCATGGGGAAATAGCTCTGCTGATAGAAGGTCCAACCGCCATACCGGAGTGGTTCGTTCATGGTAATCAGCACCCGGCGCGTGACCGGCCCCTCGTGCAGCATGACGGTGGATGCGTAGGCACTGGCCATCTCAGTACCGGGATGTTTGTCGTGCTTGAATTCCAGTAGCTCGACACCCACCGGCAGCGGCCGTCTAGCCTTACGCAAACCGATGGCGAAGGAGCGATCATCGCGCTGCAGACGCGCCCAATCAGCTTGCCGCGGGTGACTGGTGATCTCCTGACCATCCACGTCCAGAATCACTCCGGCATTGTTGACCTCGAAATCGGTCTCCACCGGCAAGGCCTCCAGGCTACCATCGGACGAAGTCCGGCAATTGGCCAGATAGGCCTGCACCTGCAACGGAAAGGGCAAGGCCTCGTGCTGCAGCTTCTCACCAGGCTGCAACAGTCCCTCTCCGAAAATGGTAACCAGGGTGTCGTCATCGGTGAATTCCATCACCACCAATTCGTGCTTATGAAAGAGCTGCATCTCGTCCACCGGCTCATCATAGCGCAGCGCCATGCTGCCCTCGAAACGGAAGAAACCGGCTATAAACGCACCGCCGATCAACAGCAGCACGCCACTATGGACGATAAACAACCCCGGCTTGCCCACCCCACGATGGGTAAACAGGAAGGCGAGCAGATTCAAAAACACCACGGACATGGTCAGGGTACCACCGGGCAGCGGCAGAACCCCACCGACCATGATGAACCAAGCCGTAAAGTAGCGATGCTGCGCCAGATACAGCCCCAGATCCCGCTGCGCCAGGGTGCCGACGACGGTCAGGACAACCAACCAGGCGCAACACAGCAGAAAGATATGGGTGCTGGAACAAATGCGTAACCAGCCGGGTTCGTTGACCGCCAATCGGGTGGTACTGGCACTCATTCGGCCTCCTCCGACGGCCGCAGACTCCGACAAAAAGCGACAAAACCGTCCTGAGCTGGTTGCAGCGCCGCTCGCGGCAGCTGGAGCTTCACAAACAGCACCTGCTGCTCCCGCTCCACCATGGCGGCCAGAAACGCACGATCGTCAATGGCGGGATTCGCCAGCGCCAGCCAGATGAACGAACCGAAGCCATTTTGGTCGGTTTGCACCTGATCCGGTAATTCCGTGTCAGTAATCGGCGGCAGATCCAGCTGTCGTCGCCATCGATTGATATTGGCCAGACGGCCCTGGGGCGGTAGCAGGAACAGCTTGCAGACCCCTTCACCCGCCTCGTTCTGGACCGCAAATTGCGCAAAGGCCATGTCGCCAGCAGCCAATTCCTGCCAAGTTGCTGGTAACTCCCAGGTCAGCCAATCGTTTGCCGGCGCAGCAGTAGCGGTAGCCGTAGCGCTGACACCGGCCTGACTGGCCGGCATGGAATAATGCCGAATGTAGACGTCGTCGCCACCATCGCCACCCAGAGCACCGCCCAACATCACCGCCAGACTGACCAACAAGGCCACCGCAGCAAAAGCGGGCCTCATGATCCCACCCCCGCGGCCAACACCGGCCGTTCCAGCAACAGCAGATCGACGCTTATGGCGACGGTCGCGATCGCGAACAGGATCCAGGCAGCAATCAGCACCGCCCGCGGAATCGGATTGTCCATGGGGACCTCCTCCTTGCCAGTAGTACGCATCTCAACGGTGTAGCCTATGCTGCGAATCGGTCGCATCTACCACAGATGCCCGATACCATAGACCAGTTCACCGCCACTATAGCCAGCAGCCGACACCAGCAGCGCCCCGGCCAACAGCGCCAAACGCAGCCCGAGCCGCGCAATGGAACAACACTTCCGCTCGGCGAATTCGACGCTGATCAGCGCTATCAGCGCCAACGCCGTGGTGCTGATACCCAGCCATTTGTGCAACCACACGCTGTCATCGCTGTGGCCCTGCACGCCCTGGGCGACCAGGCCGGTGACCACAGCCGCAATGCCACCCAGCGCCGCAATCCAGGTGTTGACGCGCACCACCGGTGCCAGCCAGGTCCAACCCAGCAGTACACCGATCTCGGCCAGGAAGGCCACCAGCAACAACGCCACCGGAAAGTGCACCATCACCGGATGTACTTTTCCGACGAGGCGGTACAGACTGAAGGGCTTGGCCTGAGCTGCCGATTGCGGCTCCGCATGCGCATGGGACGAGGCCGCCATCTCCTCGGCACTCAGGCCGGCTGAACCGGCTCCACCGGCCACCCACGCCCGGATCAAGACCTGCTCTTCCGTACTGACCGGTGGCGCATCGCTGTCTGCTGGCGGCATCTGATCAGCCCAGCCATCCCCCGTCAGGCAGAGCACTATCTCACTGTCGTCGGGCTTGCCGGAAACCACATAGTCGTCATTGGCGCTGAGCGCGTCCAAATCGAGAATCACGCCAAAGGCCTTGGGCTTTTTTGCCCGACCACGGTCATGGCACTGGGCACAGGAGCGCTCAAAAATCCGATACACACTGGTGGCCAATTCCGCCTGGCTGATCGCCTCCGCTGCCTCTGCCGCTGCCAACCCCGACACCAGGGCACCGATCACGAGCACACGCCACATTACCATTCCTCCGTCGGCAGCATGCCTGGTGACACCAGTGCCGGCAACCCCAGACGCTGTCGCATTCAGCAACATTGGCTTTCATCAGAGAAGGCGTTGCCCCCTCGCGACATCCGTCGCACACCCCCACGGCCTCGGTCGGAGGTGCGGACCGCAGGTCCTCGCGCTTGGACGCGCTCGCCTGGCTCTTATCGGATTCGTGCCGAATTCGACCTCTGAGGGACCCCTCTTTATTGACGGGCCCTAAGGGCCCGTCAAAAAATAAACATTACATTTCGCTTGATCTTTTGCCGCCCTTCTGCGTTGCTTATCGCTCACATATGCCCGATATGCTCACTCTTCGCGCCTTGAAGGATCGACAAAATCTCTGCGCGATCTGTAACGTTTATTTCTTTCCGCACCCTAAGAGCCGAAAATCGGGCGCCGACCGATACGATTGAACCCGTGGATTCCGGGCGGCGCCCGGTTTGCACCTCCTCACCGCATACGAATGATCAGACCTTCAATCATTCTCCGCAAAGATGACGGGTCCAGAACCCATCCGGGTCCATTGCGTCGATCGGCGCTACGTGGATCTCATGCCGTCCTGGACTGCCGGCCTCTAATCCTGTCGAATTCCTGATGCAAACCATTCAGGCTTGATCACTGCGACTCAAATCCAACCCGCCATACGCCTTGCGGGTTAATTTGGCATTCCTCCGATAGGAAAGCCCCGACAACAGCGACATCACTGGCCGGCGGAAGGTTATGATGTTCTTCAGAAACCGTACTGCAATACGCCAGTGACTATAAAATCCGTGATCACAGATATTCATTTCAGCAATAATCTCTGCCCATGAAAATGATCGGTAGCGGGCGGTGGGGAAGCCCAAGGTGTAATAACTCCAATCGGCAGGAAAATGATTGGCCGCAATGCGGCCATCGGCATCCATCTTTTTCCACAGACGCGTTCCCGGCAAAGGGGTAAGGAATAACACATTGAGAGCATCAACATTGTAACGACTGGCAGCCTTGACTATGTCTCTCCCAACACCTGGCCGATCACTATCGAGGCCGATAATATAGGAGGCGACGACTAATATACGATGATGATGTATGCGTCGCACCATGCGCTTGGGGTCGCGATCTCGGTGGGCGTTATATGACTTGCCAATTTCCTTAAGGCTCTCGGGGTCGTCAGATTCAAAGCCGATAAATACGCCCCTGCAACCAGCTTCGGCGGCGAGAGAAAGGAGTTCCTCGTCATCTCCCATGTTCAGGGTTGCCTGGCAAATCCAGCGTTTTCCGAGATCAGCAGCGATAAGGGCGCGAAATAACTCCTTGGCCCGCGCAATATGTTTTTTGCTGGTGCCAATCAAATTGTCGTCGACCATCAGAATCCACTTTTCACTACAGACCCGAAAATCGTTAACAACCTCGGCAATCTCGCGATTTCTATACGCCTTTCCGCTGAGAGTGGAGACGCTGCAGAACGAACAATCCAAGGGACAGCCGCGAGTCGTCTGCACAGACCCAAAGGCATAGTCGTTTTGAAGCAATGCTCGCGGATAGGGAACTGGTTGACTCAGATTAGCGAATCCGCCCTCATAGCGGGGCTTCAAACAACCGGCCAATAGATCTTCAAGTACTTGTGGCCAAATGGACTCTGCCTCACCGGTGACGACTGCGTCGACATAGCCGGCGACCTCTTCAGGACAAACGGAAGCATGAATGCCGCCCATCACCACAGGGATTCCCTGGGCGCGTATTTCGGTGGCTAGTTCATAGGCGCGTGGTGACTGAGAGGTGAATGCGGTGATGCCCACCAAGTCTGGAGGCGGATCAAGGACGATTTCAGCACCAGAAACATTTTCATCGACAATGGTCACGCGCCACTCGGGAGGCGAGTGGCCAGCCAGAACCATAAGGCCCAGTGGCTTCCAGATCCGATAGCGATTCCAGCGACTCTCCGTGGTGTTCGCTAAGCTCACCAGGGGATTGCGGGGATTAATCAGGAGTAGATGCGGACCCGCAGTAGCCGTGAGAGCATCAGCTTGGCCCGTAGTAGCCGTGAGAGCATCAGCTTGGCCCGTAGGCCGCTCCGCATGAGGACGGGGCAGCGTCATGAGATCAGTGATTGGGCACCTACTTTCGGTTATAAACACGCAATGTAGGCGCTGTGGACACTGGCACAATGCCCTGAGGACATATTCATGAGGCGTCCCTCAGAGGAGGCGTTGCCCCCTGGCGCGAACCGCAGGTCCTCGGTCGGCCGGTCTCGCGCTTGGACGCGCTCGCCTGGCTCTTATCGGATTTATCGGATTCGTGCCGAATTCGGCATTCATGAGGCGTCCCTCAGAGGGGGCTTCCCCCGCCAGTCCGGCGCGGACCTCGCGACGTCCGTCGCTCCCACCAGTCGGTCTCCGGCCCCCAACCTCGGTCGGAGGTGCGGACCGCAGGTCCTCTCCTCACGTCCTCACGCCTGGGCGCGCCCACCCGGGTAGCCGCGCGCTTGGCTGGAATTCGACCTGTGCTGGAGGTGCCATACAAGATGCATCGGGTGTGACCGTGGCATGATACCACCGAGCGACTGCTAAACGGACCTTCTCCGACGCGACCCCGTTGGGGTAGTCAGAGAAGGTCCGGGACTGCGGCAGGACCAAATGGCCCCCTCAAGCAACATGATGCGATGACTATGGAATCGGTTTGATCGGCTTTTTGGCCGCCGCTTTTTGGGCTCGTTTTTCTTTCGGGGTTGAGGCGGGTTTCTTCTTGTCTTCACGTGTCCCGCGATTTTTTCCCTTGGCCATGCTGGGCTCCTTTCGAGAGTGCGGCCTGAATGTATTGGCGTCCCAGCGCTTTTGCTACGGGAAATTTCCCCTTAGAGGAGAACAGTCTCTGGTCGAGGCCACTTGGCAGAGGATTTTTCAGAATTCATGCTGGCTTCGAGCGTGGAGGCTTACGGTACATCTAGATCGGCAGCGATGCATGCTGCATCCGGTAGGTCGGATCGCGGACTCATTCAACGCATCTCGACTCGAAGCCTTCGAACATCGAGACTACTTATGCCTGAAGCCCCAATCCCCTTCGACCGTATCGCCTTTCTGGGTGGTCATCCTCCTCGGCGCTGCGGTATCGCGACGTTTACCCACGATCTCAGCGAAGCAGTGGCTGAAGCCCAACCCACCGCCACCTGCACCGTGGCGGCGATGAATGATCTGCAGAAGGCCTATTGTTATCCGGCCCGAGTCGGCATCGAGATCGCCCAGCACGATGTTAACAGCTACCGTCGTGCCGCAGAAATCTTCAATCATATGGATATCGATCTACTGAATGTCCAACATGAGTTTGGCATCTTTGGTGGTCCAGCCGGAAGCCACGTCCTGGCGCTCCTGCGCGAGGTGCGTATGCCGGTGGTCACGACCTTGCACACCATTCTCACGGCACCCGATAGCGATCAGCGTGCGGTCATGGAGGGCTTGATCTGCTACTCGCAGCGCCTGGTCGTGATGACGCAAAAGGGCTCCAGCCTCTTGCAATCGGTTTATGGCGTCCCTGCAGCGTACGTCCGCCGGTCATTTCCGACCGATCGGCAGCAACGGTTTTTATCCCAAGGGCGGGGCCCGCGCCGATTTCGACCAACAACCGGTTGAAGCACAAGCGATGGTTGCCGCCTGTCTGGCAGCCCATCGGGCCACCGACGAATCGCGTTGGCTGATTGAGGCGCAGCGCTGCTTCGGCTGGTTCATTGGGGAGAACGATCTTGGGCAGGCACTGTACGATCCCGTAAGCGGCGGCTGCCGCGACGGCCTGCACCACGATCGCAGCAACGCTAATCAGGGCGCCGAATCAACCTTGGCCTACCATCTCGCCTTGGCCGATCTGAGCAAAGCGGGTCTGATAGCGGAGACGGCGGCGGGTTCAATCTGATGGCTGCCGTGGCCGTCCGCCGATACGCCTGCCAGCTCGGCCCCGACCACACCCGTGTTCTGCTGCGACCCTATGTGCCCGGTGCGGCCCTCGTCAGAAGCATCATCGCTCGCGTGCTCGATGCCGACGAGGATGTCATCGAGCACAAGCTCGCGCGTGTGCTTGGTGATTTCGCCACACGACATCACCAATTAGAAGACATCCTCTTATCCCATTACCAACTGGTCAGTACAGGCATCGCCGACGATGGAGCGCTGACGCGCGCCCGAAAACTGCTGATCGGAGCGCATTTCTCTGGCGAGTACGCACTCGAATCGGCAGCGCTCTTCAATCCGTCCATGGTGCCGCATCCTGATCAGACCGATGTACCGCCGGGCAGCCTGCGGTTCATCATGAGCCTGCGCGCCACAGGCGAGGGCCACGTCTCGTCGATCGAATTCCGCTCCGGGTTGTTGACGGCTGCCGGCGCGATCGAACTGCAGCCGCCCACCAGCTTGGTCAGCGCCCCGGTGGTGGCCCATAATCCCACCTACCATAAAATCCCCTTCATTTGCAAGCTGCGCGAGATGGACTGCGATCTTGCCGTCTCCACACGGGTCACCGATGCACTCGCGGAACGCTTCACCCTGGAGCAATTGCGAGAAGTGCTGCGATCCTTGGACGATGGCGATCAACCATCGGGCCCGGAACTCCAGCACACCCTGTCCTGCATCCTGTGGCTGGCGGATTCGAATTACGAGATCGGTTTCGATCCCCAACTTGCCATCAACGAACGTGCTATTTTTCCGGTCTCCGTAAACGAGAGCAACGGCATCGAAGACGCCCGTTTCGTTCAGTTCATCGACGATGATGCCGCACCCATCTATTACGCGACCTATACCGCCTACAACGGTCATACCATTCTGCCGCAACTGATCGCGACCGAAGATTTCCTGACCTTCCGCATTCTGACCCTCAACGGCAGCGCGGTGCAGAACAAAGGCATGGCTTTGTTCCCCCGCAAGGTCGATGGCCGTTACGCAATGCTGTCACGGCAGGACGACGAGAACATCTGCATCATGTTCTCCGACAACCTCCACTACTGGGCGGATCCCCAGGTGATCTTGCGCCCACAAGAACCCTGGGAATCGGTGAAGATCGGCAACTGCGGATCGCCAATCGAAACCGATGCCGGTTGGCTGGTGATCACCCATGGGGTCGGACCCATGCGCACGTATTGCATCGGCGCAGCGCTGCTCGCTCTTGATGACCCGACCCGGGTCATCGGCAGGCTGCGCGCCCCGCTCCTCGCTCCGCAAGGGCACGAGCGGGAGGGATACGTGCCCAATGTGGTCTACAGCTGTGGATCCCTGCTGCATGGAGCCAACCTGATCACGCCCTATGCGATGAGCGATCGTGAAACGGGCATCGCTGCAATCGATCTGGAACACCTGCTCGCGGCACTGACAGAAAAGGGTGGTCGCGACAGACCGCTGCCTGGCACACTGGTGGCGGGGAACAAACGTGATCCCCGATGAAGCGGCGGTCGTCTTTCATGGCCAATTCTTGTCGCCTGGATTTGGCCGACAATCCGATCCTGATGCACCTTAAGGGTAAGCGGCGCCTAGCCGTACACCTGAATCGCGTTGTTCGATTATTCTTCTCACTGAGGCGCGGAGGCACGGAGAGGACATCTTGGCCGACCACGGTGATGGCTGCGGCGCCCACCAGTGGAACCAGAAGATGGTGCTCTACG
>CAYONM010000021.1:0-19742 GCA_964405325.1 uncultured candidatus Brocadiaceae bacterium
CTGAAGGAGATCGGCTGGTCCAGTTTGCCTGGGACTGGGGTGATGGCACGAGCACGGTCGTGGATGCCCCCACGGCAAGCCATACCTATGCCGCAGGTGGCAGCTACCTGGTCACCCTCTCCGTAACCGATGAGTATGGCGCCACCGGCAGCGTCCAGGGTCAGGTCGTGCCGATCTCCGACGGAAGCAACCTCACAGGGCATGGCGGACTGAGCATGCGCGCCCTATCGGGAGGCAGTTTTCTGATGGGCGAGGACGACGTCGGTGATTGGTTCGATTTCGGCTATGAGGACCCGGAGCATACGGTGACCCTGTCACCGTTCGCGATCAGCGTCTACGAGGTCACCAACGCCCAATGCGTCGCGCTCATGAACTGGGCCATCGACCAGGGACTGGCGAGCGTGACCAGCACCGCGGTCGAACACGACGGCACCGTCCTATTGGTGCTGGACCAGAAGGGAAAAGGTGATGAGCGGAATATGCAGATCAGCTGGAATGGGAGCGAACTGGTAGCGGACGGCGAGGGCTGGCTTCTAGAGCGTGACGATGTCAACGACCATCCAACCGGCCAGATGACCTGGTATGGCGCGCTCGCCTACTGTGCCTTTCTCAATCAACGCGAAGAGCTTGAGCAGGCAGTTGATCTGGAGACCTGGTCCATCGATACCACCCTCAATGGTTACCGTTTGCCGACGGAAGCCGAATGGGAGTTCGCCGCTCGCGGGGGTCTGGAGCAGAAGATCTATCCTTGGGGTGACGAGCTCGACGGTACGCTCGCCAATTACCACTTGAGCGCGGCCCCGTATGAAATCAGTCGTAAATCTCCGGTCGGCTACTACCCTCCGAACGGTTACGGCCTGTATGATGTAGCTGGCAACCAAAATGAATGGTGTGTCGACTGGTTCGCTGCCGATTACTACGCCAGCTCGCCCGAGCATGACCCCCTGGGCCCGGATTCCGGCACGACACGGGTCATACGCAGTGGTGCCTTCAACGTGAGCGATGTCGCCGTGCGATGCTCGGCTCGCCCGTCTTCCCCTCCGACAGATATTGGCGGCTTCCGCCCCGTCCGCTCGCAGCCGCCAGGCGCCAATCAGTAGTCGGTTCTTATAACAAAGACGAGGAATCAGATGCAACCTAGCCACGACACCCCATATGCAGCAGTACACTGGTTGTCACCCTTCGCGCCTACAAAGGCCTCCTGGTGCCAGCTCTGATCACGCTCCTGGCCGCAGCCTGGCTGCCGGCAGCCGAGAAGGGCTCGCCCTAATGGCACGACGCCAGCATCCTCGCCTTTCCCGACCTGGGCGAACTGAAAGCATTGGTAGCTATATCCACCATCCGCTACGAGGATGGCACCCTGGCCGACCCGGTCGCCAGCTGGGAGAGTCAGAACCAGGATTGCCAGGACCACGACGAGCGGCTGCGGGCCGACAGCTACGGTCAGGCCTGGTACAGCTGGCCGAGGACCATGTCCTGCGTCTCGAAGAAGAGGCCGCCCCCCTGCAGGCGACGGTTGAGGCCACCTGGACAACAGCCCCGCCAAGCGCTGCCGCCTACACAGGCGACCAACGCGGGCCAGCACCTGAGCAGATGCCTCCCCACATCGCTGTCTCTCATCTCGATTTCAGAGGAGATTCCTTTCCCATGACCCCATTTCTTTACTACGCAACCCCAACGGGCTTGCGGCGGAAATGGTCCTGGGACATCGTTGCGATTACCGCCGCCGAGTTTTTGAACAGATTCTCCGACCGGTCCGCTATTTTCCGAGATACAGCCGTTGCGCCAGTACCTCGGGCAGTCCGGCTTCGCGGATCTTAGCGGCCGCCGAGTCGATGTCGTATTCCAGGCGCTTGATGGTGACCATCTGTGCTTCGGTGTCGTACAGGGCGTAGCCGGTCAGGCTGTTTTCGTCCCGCGGTTGGCCCACCGAGCCGGCGTTGATGATGGTGGCGGACTCCGGATCGAGGGGAATTTCCCGATCCAGGGTATAAGTGATGGGTTCGGAATTGAAAAAGCCGACGGGCACATGGCTGTGGCCCAGGAAGCCGACGCTGTTGTCGATGCGGCTCAGGGCCTCGAAACTCAATTGAGCGTCGAACACGGTTTGGATATAATTGAAGGCTTCTGGTTGGTGGAAGGTGCCATGAGCCAAAGCAAAATGCTCGTTGCTGCGATATAACGGCAACTCTGCCAGCCAGGTCTTGTGCTCATCGCTGAGCTGGTCGCGTGTCCACATCGCCGATGCCTTGGCATAAGCGTTGAAGAAGTCGATGGAGATGCGCTCAATCGCAGCCCAATCGTGATTGCCAGCGATGGTTTCGATCTTGCGCTCGCGGACCATTTCTAGGCAGCGGACGGGCTCTGCGCCGTAGCCGACAATATCGCCCAGGGAGTAGATCTTGTCGACCGGCTCGGCATCCACCGCTTTCAGCACGGTTTCGAGAGCATCGAAATTTGCGTGGATGTCTCCGAGAATAGCGTAACGCACGTAGGGGGGCTCCGATCGATTACAGTTTTCGTTAGGGAATGTCCTGGTTCTGGAACCAAGCAGCCCCCAGGAGCAGAAGTCCGCAAGCATAGAGGCCAGCGTAGGTCAGGGAAAGGGCAAAGTAAGCAGGGTTCAGCTCTTGTTGTGCAAACTGCAGGGCATCATCGATACTGAAGATGCTCAGAGACGGGAGTGGCGTGAGCAGGTGCCAATCGGCTGCGCCACACAGATTCAGGGTCACGAACAGGCTACTCATGAGCAGAATATTGACGGTCAGTGGCACCAACAGCGCCAGTACGGTTGCCAAAGCCGTCAGGGTGGCAGCCTCAGCCCAGACCAGGCCGTGAGCGACCAGCAGCCGGGACCAGGGGATCCAGGCTTCGTCGACCCGGAGTTTATTCCCCACCGAGCCATGAAAGCCGTACTCGGCAGTGTAGACGAAACAACCCAGGTGCAGTCCGGCCAGCAGCAGCAGGACGGTGCCGATGAGCAACCAAATGCCCAGGCTGCGACCAAACAGATAAGCGGAACGGCTCAGTGGCTTGGCGAACAGGGTCAACGCGGTGCGCGAGTGCAGTTCGTCGTGGATGGTGGTCGAGGCGAGGATCACCGCCAGGAACAGCGCCGCCAGTCGCGCGACCGCCACGCCCGAGGTCGCCAGTAGTCGCAGGCGATCGTTGTCATCGAAATTGAAGGCGCCGAACAGCCAGCTCAGTAGCAGGGCCACGGCTGCCAACGCCAGCACCAACAGTGTGGTCGGCTGCCGTAGGCCATGCCACCAGGTCAGACGCAGGATGGCCAACATGGGTAGGGTTGTATGGCGGTGCTGGGGTTTGTCATTGGCTTGTGGCATTCGCTCGCTGTGGCCCTGCTCGTTCCTCCCGCTGTCGCGTGAGCGCGAATCTGATTTTCGCGGGTGTCGACCGTCATCGAGACTGGAAACGTGTTCCGATTCCTGGCCGCCGACCATGTTCCGAGGGCTGGAGACCGTCGACAGAAGAAGCACGCCAAGGCAGCCTGCGAAAAGGGCACGAGCGTCAGCGGACTATGGCGTGTATAGTCATCTAATCATGGCGCCCGATCATCCTGAACAGATCGCCAAATTTCGTATCGTCGCACCACTCGGACAGGGCGCCATGGGTACGGTGTTTCGTGCCGAGCAGATGGGCCTGGGCCGGCAGGTGGCCCTGAAGGTGCTCTCGCCGGGCTTGGCCAGTCAGCCCGGTTTCTGCGATCGTTTCCTGCGCGAGGCGCAGGCGGCGGCCAAGATCCTGCATCCACATGTGATCACCTGTTATGATACCGGTGAGGACCAGGGTTTTTATTATATGGCTCTGGAACTGGCCCTGGGCGGTGATCTGGAACGGCAGGCGGAACAGGCGCCGCTGGACGAGGCCAAGGTGCTGTTGTGGATCCGGCAGTGCGCCGACGGGCTGCAGGCCATCTGCGATGCCGGTATGCTGCATCGCGATATCAAACCGGCGAATCTCTTTCTGGATCAGCAGGGCCAGGCCAAGATCGCCGATCTCGGTCTGGCTCGCTTGGTCTCGGGTGAGGATATGCTGACCCAGGCCGGCGCGGTGATGGGGACGCCAGCCTACATGGCACCCGAACAGGCCCGTGGCGTGGCGGATCTGGATATCCGAGCGGATATCTACGGTCTCGGGGCCAGCTTGTACAAGCTGCTCACTGGGCAGATGCCCTACCACGCCGATTCCCCCATCGCCACCCTGCAGCGGCTGCTCAATGACCCCTTGCCGGATCCACGGCAGTTCAATGACCTGCTCAGCAAAGAGGCGGTGGCGATTGTGGTCAAAGCCATGGCCAAGGATCGCGATGAGCGCTATCGCTACCCGCGGCAATTGCGCGAGGATCTGGACTGTGTGTTGCAGGGTTTGGAGGTGCAGCACGCCCTCGACCAGCGGGGCAGCCATGCGCGCTTGCTGACGCCGACGCCTGGCTTGGCCCAGGAACCGGAGAACAAGCGACGGCCACCCAGCAGCAAACATGGTCGTCTGACCACGAGTGCGCAGCGGAAAGACGTCGCCCCCGAGGTTACCGCCGAGACGGAGCCTCGGCGGGGGACCACCGAGCGGGTTCGTCGACGTAGTGAATGCGTGCCGTCGGTGGAGGCCGAGCTCAAGCTTTCGAAAAAGGATCTGGCACGTCTGCTCAAGCGAATCCATCTGGCCGAAGACAAGTTGTCGGCGTGGATCAATCTCGCTCCGGGTGCCTGCTTTCCACGCCGCATGCTGGAGCTGCTGCTGAGGGAAGCCGAGGTGGTGTATGGCATCGACGACGCATCTATCACCGCCGCCACCCGGCCAGCGGTGCAGCCACGACGCATGATCCTGGCCAAGGGCGATGAGGCTTCACCGGGTGTGGCGGGGCGCGATGTGCAGGGGGAGGCCATTCCGGCTCTGCAGGTGGCGATCGTGCTCCGGGTATCGGACGATGGCATGCTGGCCTATGCGTTGATGCGTCCCGGCTCGCTGGTGCAGTCGGACCTAGCCAAGCTGGCGATTCTGCAGAAAGGCATTTGTTTCGGGATCGACCCCGCCGCTGCCAGGCGCCTGTACGATGGTCCGCCCGATGCTGCCGGTCGCATTGTGGTCGCGCGTGGCCGGCCGGTGCGCGCGGGTATTCCAGCTGGTTTCCACCTGCTGAACGACCAGTTGAACACCACTATGGACAACCTGGTGACCCGGGATCTGTCCTCGGTTCGAGCCGGTGATGTTTTGGCGGTTTGGCAGGAGGGTCAGCAGGCGGTGTCTGGCATGGACGTCTACGGCAATCGGCGCGAGCCGCCACCGTGTCCGGAGCTGCAGCCAGAGGATTTTGCCGGTGAGGGCACTGAGATCGCCCGTTCCAGCGATGGCCAACTGGAGCTGCGCGCCACCGGCTCTGGCTTGTGCCAACAGCAGCGAACCGGTGCGATCCGGGTGGTTCGCGCGGTCGAGATCGGTGGCGATCTGACTGCCGATTCGCAGCCGGTGGCGACCGACGATCTGGTGGTGGTGCGCGGCAATGTCGGGGCTGGAGCCCAGATCCAGAGTGCCTCGGATGTGGTGATCATGGGCGACTTGGCCGATGCCGAGGTGCATTGCTCCGGTTCCTTGCAGGTCGCGGGCATGATCGAGAGCGGTGAGTCCACCATCATTGCCGCCGAGGACGTGGAGGCTGGTGGTATCGCCGTGCGTCGGGTGATGGCCGGCGGCATTTGTGTGCGTGGCACCGTCCGTAATTGCGAATTGTTGGCCACTGGTGATATCGAAATCGATGAGGTGATTGGTGGGGCACTGCAGGCGGGTGGCTCCATCAAGGTACTGCGTGCGGGTGATGAGACCGGGTCCACCACCGAATTGTGGGCCGGACACCACCTTGACTACGAACAACAGAACGAGATGGCCGTGGTTGCAGAGCGGAAGCTGACCATAGAGCGCTCGAGGTTGGTGGAGCGGCGCAAGAAGATCTCCGGTGAGTTGGAGAATCTGGCAACGCGCCAGGCACGCTTGTTGAGCGCCGGAGGCTTTGTCGACCGCAATGCCGCAATCGCAATCAATCAGAAACGCGACGAGCTCAGTCAGGAGCATCAGCGCTTGAACCAGGAGAGCGAGTGTAAGCGCCACGAGCTCAGCAAGCGCCGGCAGGTGTTGAGCGAGCTGGACCAGCTGACTGAAAACATCGAAGCCACCGTCGAAGTCCGCGACATCGCCCACAAGGGGGTGGTGCTCAAGGTGGCCAATGCCGATGCCCAGGTGCTGCGCAGCAAGCGCAGCAAGGTGGAGATCAAGGTCGGGAAGTAGGGCGGCCTGGTCACTGGCTTGCCGTGTTTGTTCGTGGCCAGACCGAGGCGTGTCGTCAGTCGGCAGTCACCAAGCCCCGTGTCGTGCTTCTATGCCGGACAGCGGGCCGGCTGCGAAGACTGTCGACTGAAGACGGCCTCTTCTGGGCGGTCCCCTTGAACCAGGTTCGTCGTGCCCGAGCATGCCGCCGATGCGACTCTATACCCAGTGGCTCCGCCCGGCCTTCTTCCAGTTCACGCCGGAGCAGGCTCATCATTTGGCCATGACCGGCCTCAAGGTGGGGCTGGGCCAGGCGGCCATACGGCGCTGGCTCAGCGGAGTTTTGGCCGTGCGGCATCCGATGTTGGCGCAAAAGTTGTGGGGTATCCCCTTCGTTTCGCCGGTGGGCTTGGCGGCCGGCTTCGACAAGAATGCCGAGGCTCTGGAGGAGTTGACGAGTCTGGGCTTTTCCCATGTGGAGGCAGGCACGGTCACCGGGCTGGGGCAGTCAGGTAATCCGCGACCCCGTTGCTTCCGGCTGCCGCATGATAAGAGCCTGATCAATCGTATGGGTTTCAATAACCACGGCGCTGATCGGGTCGCCACCCGTCTCGGTCGTCGCTACGATCCCGTCGGTGTCGGCGCCCAACGGCGGCCCAGCTGTGTTCTGGGCATCAACCTCGGTAAGAGCACCGCCAAAAACGTGTCCGAGGCTCTGGACGACCACCTGCACAGCCTGGAATGTCTCGGCCCCTTTGCCGATTACGTGGTACTGAATGTCAGTTGTCCGAATGTGCAGGGCGTCACCTCCCTGCAGCATGCCGAATCCCTGCAACCGTTGCTGCAGGGCGTACGCGGCCGCTTGCGCGAATTGGCGCCGCGCACGCCTATGCTGGTCAAGATTGGTCCCGATCTGGACGACGCCGGCATCGACGCCGCGGTGGACGTGATCCTGGCTTGTGGTGGGGACGGTGTGCTCGCGACCAATACCAGCCGCGCCCGCTCCGGGCTGCGGACCAGTACGCGCCGGGTCGATGGCTTGGGCATGGGTGGCCTGTCCGGCCAAGCAATTCGGCATCGGTCCACGGCGGTGCTGGCACGGGTGGCCCGTCGTATCGATGGTCGCGTGCCGCTGATTGGCGTTGGCGGTATCGATTCTGCGGACGTGGCCTGGGAAAAGATCTGTCACGGTGCCAGCCTGGTCCAGGTCTACACCGGCTTCATCTATGCCGGCCCCACGGTGGTGCGCGATATCTGCCGCGGTCTGGTGGCCCGCTTGAAGCAGCACGGTTTGCGCCACCTGCGCGAAGCGGTTGGCCGCGATTTGTAACGGATCTTACCCCCTGAAATCGGACACCGAGTTAAGGGCATCTCTATAAACTCAGGTCGAGCCAGGCTTGCGCTTCCCGGCCCTGCCGGCGTTGCTGGAACCTCGAAATAGCCCTGCTCATCCTTCGGCCCCAGCGCCTTGGCAGGACCAAAAATCGTCTACGCCTGGCTCGACCTGAGTTAATAGCGGTGCCCCTTAAGGTGGTTGGACCTGACGTGCAGCATGTTGATAGAATGGGTTCGTGCCAGCGGGAGGGCGGCGTCCGGTTTATGGAACTGAGGTGCTCCTCGGCGTGTGATCTCAGCAGGTACAGCCAGACAGGCAGGAGACGCTGCCTCCTGCCTGTCTGGCATCATTACCATGTTTTCAGCGCTGCAGCTGGAAGCGAGCGGCCTGCAGGTGTTCGGGCCGTGAGCTCTTGCCCACCAGCACAGTGAAGTCGCCGGGTTCCACCACCCGCTGAGCGTGTTCGTCGACCAGGGCCAGGGCGGTGAAGGGGATGCTCAGTTCGACGGTTTTCGTTTCCCCTGGGGCCAGATCCACGTGCTGGTAGGCGACCAGGGTCCGGTCCACCCAGGTGGCTGAGGTGACCTCGTCGCGCAGGTAGCACTGGACCAATTCGCGCATGGGCCGCTGGCCAACGTTGCGGATTTGGACCTGGACCTGGATATCGTCATTCCAGTTTGGTGCTGGATTGACGACAGACGGGTTGTCGTAATGACATTCCGAATAATTCAGTCCCTCGCCAAAGGCGTAGAGCGGTTGCTGATCCATGTCCACATAGCGCGTGCCGTGTTGGCCGCGCACTTGATTGTAATAGATCGGCTGTTGGCCCACATGCTTGGGGATGCTGATCGGCAGCCGGCCCATGGCTTCGATGCGGCCGGCGATCAATTCGGCAATGGCCTGGCCGCCGAGCATGCCAGGGTTGAAGCCCTCGATGATGGCGGCCACGTCGCGGAGCGCTGGCGGCAGGACCAGGGGTTTGGAATTGATCAGGACCAGGATCACCGGGGTGCCAGTGGCAATGACGGCTTCTGCCAGGGCGACTTGGCCGCCGCACAGTTCCAGGGTGGCGCTGGAGCGGCCCTCGCCAGTGAGAGGGATGTCGTCACCGAGCACCAGTACCGCGATCTCGGCCGAGCGTGCCAGGGCCACGGCAGGTTGGCGCAGGTGGCTATCGTTGTCGTAGCAATTATCGCTGCCCTGGGCGTAGACCACGTCGTCGAAAACCTGGCGGAGGCCGTCCAGCACGGTGATGACGCTGGCGCGGGGGTGACCGGCCTGGTTGCCGGCTTGGCCTGAGCCCAGGCTCCAGTCACCCAATTGCGCGCCGGGGTGATCGGCATTGGGACCGATCACGGCGAGGCGTCCGGTGTTGGTTGCATCCAGCGGCAGCAGGCGGCCCTGATTACGCAGCAAGACCAGGCTCTCGCGCGCTGCCTGCAGGGCGACGGCACGGTGCTCGCTGCTGCCGATGCGTGGATCTGCACTGCTGGCGCGGCGTGGATTTTCGAACAGGCCGAGTTTGAATTTCAGGCGCAGGACTCGGCGCACGGCATCATCAACCAGCTTGACGTCGAGCTGGTCGCGCTCCACCGCATCGATGATCCCCTGCCAGGCCTTGGGGGTGTTCATCATCAGATCGTTGCCGGCCTGGATCGCCTTGGTCGCGGCTTCGGCGTAGTCGGCACAGACCCGCTGGTTTTCCACCAGATGCCCGACATTGTTCCAGTCGGTGACCAGGGTGCCGTTCCAGGCCCATTCGTCTTTCAACACCTCACGCAGCAGCCAGCGATTGCAGGTGGAGGGGACGCCATCGATGGCCTGATACCCGATCATGAAGGTGGCCGAGCCGGCCTTGGCTGCGGCCTCGAAGGGCGGCAGGAAGAAACTGCGCAGCTGCCGGCGCGAGAGTTGGGCCTCGGACGCGTCGCGGCCGCCGAGGGTCTCCGAGTAGCCGGCATAGTGTTTGGTGCAGGCGGCGACCGCATCGGGGTGGCTGAGATCGTCACCTTGGTAGCCACGGATCAGGGCGCTGGCCAACTCGCCGATCAGCCAGGGATCTTCGCCGAAGGTTTCGTCCACCCGTCCCCAGCGCAGATCGCGGGCGATGCAGCAGACCGGCGAGAAGGTCCAGGGCACGCCGCAGGCGCCCATTTCCACGGCGGTGATCCGGCCCATCTGCTGGACCAGTTCACGATTCCAGCTGCCGGCCAGGCCCAACTGGGTGGGAAAGATGGTGGCACCCGGCCAGAAGCTGTGGCCGTGGATGGCATCGACCCCGAACAGGATGGGGATCGCCAGGCGGGTCTGCTGGTTGGCGTCGATGATCCGGTTGAGGTCCTCGCCCAGCACCTGCAGAAACGAACCGGGTTGTTTCTCGGCAACCTCCTGGAGCGGTTCGCAGCGGCCGTCCAGTTGGCACAGCTGGCCGGCTTTTTCGGCCAGGGTCATCCGCGCCAGCAGGTCGTCGAGGCGTTGTTCGATGGGCAGCGAGGGGTCGAGATAAGGTGTGCTGGTCATGCAGGTTCTCCGTGCCGGAGAGGTTGCCGCGGCATTAAAAAGCCGACAAGCGATCGCTTGTCGGCTGATTGGGACTGAAACTCGGATGTTGGCAGTGTCTATTCCGAGCAGGCCGCTGCTTCCTGCTCGGCGGCATAGGCGGCGGCGCCGATCATGCCGGCATGGTTGCGCAATTCGGCCGGGACGATGCGGAGTTTCGGGTCGAAAACGTGGGAATATTCTTTGAACTTCTTCGAGGCGCCGCCGCCGATCACGATCAGGTCCGGCCAGATCAGGCGGTCGAGTTCCAGCAAGTACTGGTTGAAGCGCTTGGCCCAGTCGACGCGGGAGAGCTTCAGGATTTTGCGGACGCGATCGGTGGCGAAAGCCTCGGCATCGGCGCCGTGGAGGATCAGATGTCCCAGCTCGGCATTGGGCCAAAGCTGGCCGGCGGTAAACAGGGCCGTACCCAGGCCGGTGCCGACGGTGACCAGGGCGACGGTGCCGCGTTCCTCGCGGGCAGCGCCGTAGTGCAGCTCGGCTACGCCAGCGGCGTCGGCGTCGTTGAGCACCCAGGTGGGGCAGCTGCTGTGTTGTTCGGTCAGATCGGGAAAGTCGACGCCCAGCCAGCTGTCATCGACATTGGCCGAGGTACGGATCCGGCCTTGGCGAATCACGCCTGGAAAGCCGGCGCCGATTGGGCCATGCCAGTCGAAGTGCTTGGCGATCTCGCTGATCACAGCGGCAACGGCCGGGGGCGTCGAAGGCTTGGGGGTGAGGAGGCGATGCCGTTCGCCGCGCAGTTCGCCAGTCTGGGTATCGATGACTGCGCCTTTGATGCCCGAGCCACCGATGTCGATACCCAACACGTCCATGGTCTGTCTCCGGGTTGGCATGCTGTGAGCGTAAACGGTGTTGTCACGTGGTGATTGGTGGTGAAAGCGGCTGGATCAGGCCAGGGCGAGTCAAAGCTCTGAGGTCGGCAGTTCTCAGTATCCAAAGGCTTGGTGGTTTTTGGGAACGACTGGCCGCCGTGCAGTAGCGCTTGATGAGACTGACGACTGCAGGCAGCACGATTATTTCCCATCGCTTTCAATCTGGCGCAAAGCGCGGTCGATGACCTGTTTCAGGGTCTCCCGGCGGAAGGGTTTGGCCAGGCGGCCCATGATGTTGGGGTGGTCCATGCTACTGCTCCCCAGGTGGCCGCTGACCACGATGATGGGTAGTTCGGGGCGTTGTTCGGCCAGGATGTTGATCACGGTGTGGCCGTCGGTGCGCGGCAGGTTCAGATCCAGCAGAATCAGCTGCGGTGCGGGTTCCTGCCGCAGGCGTTCCAGGGCTTCCGTGCCATCCGCAGCCACCTCCACCACATGGCCCAGTTCGCGCACCTGGCTAGCCAGGATGTCGCGCAGGATGTCTTCGTCTTCCACCACCAGGACTCGACTGATAGCGGGACGCTGGCTACTGGAGGAGCCGGAGCTGGTTTCGCTGAGTTCAGGCAGCACGGGCAGGCGGATCACGAAGGAGCTGCCCTGGCCCACCTTGCTGTCGACGGTGATCGTGCCGCCCAGGTCCTGGACGATGCGTCGGACCGTGGTCAGGCCCAGGCCGCTGCCGTGGGCATCGCCCTTGGTGCTGAACAGGGGGTCGAAGATGCGGCCGATCATCGCCGCCGAGATGCCAACGCCGGTGTCGCTCACGGTCAGGCAGCACAGGGGCGGTTCGTTGGCGTGCAGAATCTCGGCATCGGTGGTCAGTACCCGGATGCTGCCGCCATCGGGCATGGCGTCGCGGGCGTTGACGCAGAGGTTGGTCAGCAGCGTGGTCAGGTCGCTGGGATCGGCGCGCAGCTGGTGCTGGTTGGCCAGCAGGCTGGTGCTGACGGTGATGCGTCGGTCGAAGGTGCGGCGCAGCATGTCGATGGTGTCGCTGACCGTCTCATGTAGATCGATTCGGGTGACGCTGCCATCGTGTTGCTGCTGGCCGCGCACCAGGCTCTGCAGGCGCTGGTTCAGGCTGTTGGCCCGGTCGGCGGTCTGCAGGATGGCCTGCACATGCCGACGCGGTCGGCTTTGGTCATCAGTCATTTGTTTCAGCACGTACTCGCCGTTGGAGACCACGCTGGCCAGCAGATTGTTGAATTCTCGCGCCAGATCGCCGGCCATCTCGGCCACCGCGCCGTGTTGTTGCGCCTGGCGCAGTTCCTGGCCCAAGCGCTCCTCGGCGGTGATGTCGCGCAGAATGTAGATGCGGCCATCCAGTCGGCCATCGGGCAGATTCACATCCCCCACGTGCAATTCCAGGCTGCGCATCTCATCGGCCACATTACGCATGCGCCAGCGACAGCAGCCGTCTTCCAAACGGTTGATGGGCTTGGCTTCGCCGCCTTCGTTCAACCCGAACAGGGCTGGGAAGGGCCGGCCGGCGGCCTCGGTCAAGGCAAAGCCGCACAGTTGCTCAGCGGCCCGGTTCAGGGTCAGAATCACCCCCTTGGGGTCGCACAGCACCACCGCATCCACCTGCGCTTCCAGCAAGCTGCGCCAGTGCGAGCGCACGAAGCCGATGTGGTCGCGCAGGCCCTGTTGTTCCTGCAGCAGCAGTTCCCAGGCGCTCAGCTCGTCGCGGCCACGCCCGCCGCTGGCGATCAGCAGCTGATGCCCGCGATGCTGCAGCCGCTTCAGCGCTACCCCCAGGCTGGCCAGATGCGCCAGCAGCACGGTGCTGACCAGTAGCAGCGCATCCGCTTCCAGCAGTAGCGCATAGCGCAAAGCCAGCAGGATGCCGGCCGCACCGGCAATGGTGGTAATGGCCAAGCGCGAGCCCAATCCCGGCAGTTTGATGGGAAAGCGCCCCGGCGCGATGGCATCACCCCGGTCCAGCAGCACCAGGAAGAGCTCCGGCAGAAACAGGGCGGTCAGGGTTCCGATCAGCAGCACGCGCGCCACCAGAGGCAACTCCGGCAGCAGTGCCACGCACAGCAACACATGCGCCAGAAAGGCCGCCAGTGGCGCCACCACCGGCACCACCGCCAGTGGCCGTCGTCGCCGCCAAGCCGGTCGCAGCGGATTGCCACCCAGCCGGCTCAGGCCCCAGGCCGCCACACAGCCCAGGCAGGTGCTCAGCAGGATCCAGCCCAATGCTGTTGTCAGCCCCGTCGGCCACGGCGGCACCACCACCCGCAGCCACACCGCGCCCAGCGCACTGCCGCACCAGGCCATCAGCAGATCCCGATACACCAGATCGCGCTCGGTCGGCAGCTCCAAAGCAGGCATCATGATACTGGACATCGCCCCATTAACTGGCATCTGAACGCCGCTTGCACAAGAGCGGGCTCAGGTCCTGCCGTGGGCCCGGTGCGCAAGGCTTGTTGCAGGACGGGGGACGGGGTGACGTCGTCAAACCAAACACCCCAGGCTGGTGGGGCCTGGGGTGCGCAGATGCTGGCATGGTGTGTGGCTCAGGGGTGGTGCGGGACGATGAACCGGAAGCCGACGTCATCGTAGCCAAATGAGGAGCCGACGGATATGGTTTGGCCCTTGTACTTCAAGGATATCAAATCGTAGCTGGTGGCACTGCTATCGACAGCATAATCCATAGCCCAAGAAGAACTTTCCGGTTTGAAGATCTGCAGTTGTTCGATCTCATACATTCTCTCCAGTCTGGGGTATTGAACGCCCCGCCCCTGCCGTCGGAATTCAGCTGCAGACGACCGCGTCTCCCATTGCGGGGTGCGCCACGATCCCCCCATGACGAAATGGCATGCTTGTCCAGATGGTGCCGCCGGGATCCAATCGCTGGACGAATTCGGATTGACCCATTCGGCGACATTGCCGGACATGTTGGCCAGTCCCCAGCGATTGGGTGTGATTTCTTGTAGTCCAAATTCATAGCCGGGAAAGCCGAGTTGGGTAAATGACGCATGAGATCCTGTGTAATTCCAAAAGCGACTGGCGAGATCTGGAGGTAAATGGTCAGCCAGACCATCACCATCCGAATCCACCATATCGACTAGGTCCTTCGTCAAATAGTTGTTGAGCGTCTTCCACAGATGCTTGTCGCGATGATAGTATAAGTTCACAAAGAAGGTGCAGGTCTCAAGGGTGATTTTTGACAGTTTCCCATCGCCTGTTTGAATGTTGCCACGGAACGTCCCCCATTTGTCTTTAAGCTCATTGCCAATGGCATTGGCTGCGTCCTTGATGTAGGCCTGTGCATTGGGGTCTATACTGATGCCACCGCCACCGTTACTGCGAAGGGCATAGGGGAGCATGGTGGAGTATTGGAGTAATTTTTCTATTTCAGCGGAACTGCTACATATCGTTTCGTCCGAATTCGTGGAAAGCGGCAGTGTTTGCCGAATAGTGGGAAGTGTGTTGCGGGATTGGATCACATAGCGCTCACACCGGGGCCAGTCATACAGCGGGAGGGTGCTGCTCGAGGCGTTTCGACTACGTGAGCAAAGAGCGTAGATATAGGAGGGAGTACTGCTGCCTGGATTCAGGTTCAGGCGGACATACAGGTTGACATCGCGATCAAAGGGGTCTGGCCAGGGGGTGAATCCGGAAGCGCTGGTCAGGTTGACGTGGTCGGGATCGTCGGGATGGGTGTAGACATCGTGGATAGGTAGGTAGGTCATCAAAACGGCTTTGTAGGTGACGCCATCGATGACGAGGTAATTGCCGTGAATATCCTCGACGAATGCCGTTTTATCATCGTAGGATCGCTTGCTTTTCCTGGTGTAAGTGTTGTTGCTTTTGATATTTGCATTGCTCAAGTAGATGCTGTTATACTTGCTGGAGGTGCTGTCCTGTTCGGTGGATTGCCAAAGATAATACTCGCTGCCATGCGGGACGCTGGGATCGACCACAAAGGCTCCCGACGCCGTTTTGCGAAAACGCATGGGAATGCCGACATGGTCTCCTCGCATGTCGGTCACGAATTGCCGGACGTGCTGCTTGTCGTAGTGAACTGAGGGCTTTCCATACGCAGGTGCCGTACCGATGGCGAAGTAGTCATGCAAAACCAGGGTGTAGCCCAGGAATACGGTGGCTTGAGTGATTGGTGTGTGACCATCAAAGTCGTTTTTGCGATCTGGATTGGTTTGGATGTCGGTCCAGTATGATGAATCGTTGATCAGTTGCATCACTTCTGTTTCTTGCAGGCTGATAATCGTGTTGATATTATTGCCGTTATCGCCGAGATCGCCAAAGTTACTCTTGAGGTCCGTGACTTTGGGTGGCTTCCGGGCCTTTCCCTTTTTGGCTGGACAGGCAAACCAGATTGGCTGCACCAGTCGGCTTTCCTGTTTGGGATAGGTGTTGTTGTACGGTCGGGTCTCCACCTGCATAAGGGCGCTATTCGTGCTCATGTTCGGGTGCCACAGACTACCGGTTTGTATTGGTCGGATGATATAATCCGGCGAACCGGGGGTGGATCCCATCTCATAGGGAAGAACGGTGCCTGCGCGGCAGGCATAGGTCCACTCGGCTCGCGTCGGTAAACGAGCGGCAACCGGGCTGCCGTGGTTCGTGGTGATCTTGGTGAGGAAGGTATTGACATTATTCCAGCTGACGCTGTCGACCGGCTTGGATGTCCCGGCGGTAACGATCGCACTGTCCTCCGCAAAATAGGAGGGATTGGATGTCATGATATCTTTCCAGATGGTCTGATCGATCTCCTTTTCACACATCCAGAAGCCGGCCCATGAATTGGGGGCAGTGGCACCGCTTGGCAGTGTGGTGAAGAGTCCGCCGGTACTCGATGTGACCGACCACGGTTCCAGGATCGAGGCATCCGGCAGGAAGCTGAACGACGGTGTGCCGTTGGACCAGATTCCACCGCCTGCTGCGTAGGTAAGGAGTTGCTTGACGTTCGGTAGCCTTTTGCCCAAGACTACACCGGTCCCAAATGGTTGGTTAATGAAGCTCGAGACCGGAATATAGCGCATGATCAGGCTATGACTGCTGCTCAGGGTCACGGTGGCGCGATAGCCGTAGGCGTCCTTGACGACTTCTTCGCCAGTTGCGCCGTTGGGATGCTGGTACCAGCTTGGCCAGGGTACGGTAAAGCCAGCTGCATCGGTTGCGCCAGCGGCGTTAAAGACTTCCTCAGGTGGAATGCTGACCGACCAGGCTTGGTTGCAGCTCAGCAGAACTACGATCAGATAGGTCAGGTTCAGTAGACGCATGATAGGCTCCTTTCCGTTTCGGGCTGGTTGGTTCGGTGAATGTGATAATCACCCATGCAGCCACGCTCAGAAACGGTATTGGTAAGCGGTATAGGCATCGTCGACATCGCCATTCCGATCTGGGTCGCGATGATAGGTATTGATTTCATTGTATTGCAGGAGCGCTTGCTGGAGTTGCAGGTCCACCAATTCACTACGCAGGAGTGTCGTGAAGGTATCGCTGATTCCGATGAAGAATCGGCCGGTCGGTGCCGGGGGATAGAGTGGGCCGTAGGCGTTGATGGTGCCAGGGAGCGATCCGAAGCTGGGCCAGGAAGACTCTCGAAGGAAGGAGCCATGCGTGGCAGAATTAAACTGAATGGCACCACTGCCGGGAAGTCTGTTGATATTGATCCATTGCCCATCCGTCTTGCGATAGATCTGGTCTCTGGCTTCGATGCGGTACCATGCCGGGATGTGCAACCAAGCAGCATCGCCGAAGGGACCTTTGGGATCGTTCAGGTCGTAGTCTTCAACAGGGCCGAGACCTTCCCACCAGAAGCTGTAGACGGTTTGTGGTGTGTTGGGTGCATGTATCGGGTGTTGACACAGCCAGCCGGTGCTGGTGCTTTCCGCCATGCCGTCACCATTGAAGTCGACGGCCAGTCTGCCTTGGATGCTGCTGTCCTTCTCGTGCCATTGGGGAATGGCACTGCCGAACAAAGCGATGCAGATGTCGTTCAGGACATATTCCAGGCTGCGCGTATTGACATGCGGGGGGATGGCTGCCCAGCGCCGCATGTTATCGGCACCATAAGGTCCACTGTAGAGGACCAGCGGATCGAGTCCCTCGAAGTCACCACGGTGCTTGTTTTCACCGGATCCCACCAGGGCGGTGTGGCTTGTCAGCAGACTCTGGCCGACACTGGCATAGACATCGCCCCTACGGGCGATGCTCTCTTCGCCCATTAGACGCAGGAACTCAGCTACCACTGCTTGCATCAGGTTTCCGCTGTGGGGAGTGTTGGTCATGGTGAACAAGTCCGCGATGTAACTGCCCTCGTGCTGGTTCCATTCTTGATAATCAATGGCCATGCGTACTTGATACAGAGCCTGATCCAGGCATTGGTAGACATGCCAGAGATAGCTGTGTTGGTTCGCGTAGATGGGTTGATAAGCATTGCTAACAGTCTGGGTGCCTTCGTTTGGCATGATCCCCATGAACAGACCGACGCGTGGCCACGGAGCGTAGTACTCCTTGTTCGCGTACGATAGCAGCCTTACGTTTCGGAAGCCGGGAATCCATCGCCCGGCATCTGGTGATAGCGGAAAGGGCTCGGGCCAGTCTGGGCCGAAGAGATCGGCAATGGCGCAGCCAACTTGGAGCGTGTCTCTAGTACTACGGACGTCGCTGATACCCGAGGCAGCCTTGGTTATGCCACGTAGTTGGCTGCTGAGCCCGGCCACCATGGCATGCGCGGTCAAGCTGCTGCAGGTCAGCAGATTGACGCGCCAGGGGGTGGCAGGTGTCACGTCCAGACGATGGTGATACGCAGCATTGGCTGCAGTGCCCCGATAATATCCCGGTGCTTGCCCCATAAAGGTGGTATGGGCCAGCCGGGGATTCATCTCGCTGTTGCCAAGGCCTTGGACGACCTGGAAGGGGTTGTAGGTGCCGGTTGGCAGGATGGGGGTCGGAAGGTTGTCCTTTGAGCGGTACTGCAGTCCCGAGCGGCGGAAGAGGGCTTCGTATTGCAGGCGATAGTCTTCGGCTGTATCGATGGCGCTCGAATTGACGTCTTCATGGCCAATGGAGCCATCCAGGTGCCGCATGAGCAGTTCGCGATCATAGATCGGCCAGCGGCGACGGGCGACCGAGATGCTTTCGGCAAACTTTTGCGCACCGGATATATAGTGGCTGTCGTTGAGGAGTGCGGCGACCATGCTTTTCAAGGCTCGGGCATGATGATGGGTCCAGCTGTTGTATTGCAGGAAATTCGGGTTCTCCCATTTGTCACCATTGAAGGCTTCGCCGGGCCAATTGGGATGCAGGCCGAGCATGCCGTTGTTGTCCAGGATTTTGGCGGCGTAGCGGACCGCGTAGCGGGCTTCGGCCGGTCGCGTAACACCGGTCGATTCGATGGTTTCGAAGTCGGCATTGAGATAATAGGGATAGTGCCAACGGCTCCACGGCCGAGCCTCCATTGGCATGTTCCAAATCTGTTCGATTGGCCAGCGCTGGCTGTTGAGGACATTGATGTTGTTGACATTGGCTGGCATCATGGCCAACAGGCTTTCGGCATAGGGTACGTTGATCATGTCATCGTAATCGAGTTGCGATGCTGAATGCTTCACTTCCTCTCGGAGCCGGGACGTATCACCATCGTTGTCCAACGGTTGGAATTCCGTATACCAATCTGAACGGAGGCTGGTGTACACTTGCCCAACATCCGTGCGTGCATCGACCACCTCCTGTAGTAGTAGGCGACGAGTGTGCATGCGAGCTTCATCGAGACCGATCTCCGTCCATTGACTGAGATCCACGTTGTTGGCGACGCCGCGGAGATCAGAGACGCTGGCCAGGAAGGCGGTGGCCAGGGTGGCCATCAAGACCACCAGTCCGACGGTCATGACCAAGGCTGATCCGGTGCGCATGGGTGTAGTGGCGTGCATGCTTAGTTTCCTACGGGCAACAGGACTTCGGTTTCGACCAGCATGGCGTCATAGCCCTGGGCTTCGATCCGGTCGATAAAATCAGCTCGGGCGGTGTCGAGGTTGGCATTGGTCGACAGGTTGTGCAGGGCATCGGCGAGACCCTCATCGTAGTTGCTGTCGTTGTCGATGTCGCCATCGTCGGGGAGCCCGATTGGGATATTATGCAGGACGAATTGGAAATGAATGCGTTTGGGATAGCTGCTGGCTTCTCCTGCCCAGACCAGCGGCATGTCATCCTGGAAGGGGAATGCGGTCGGCGCGACTCCATACCATTCGTCGCCGGTCATGGAATCGCCGTTGGGTGCATTGGTGCTGTCATCGATGATCTCGACTTCCAGAAAATGAAGGCCATTGGCGAGTAGCCTGCGAGAATCAGGGAACGGCTGGAGGAATTCCTCATCTTCGACCTCGTAGAGCGCTGATGAGCCGACCAGATTGAGCCAATCGCGATTGTAGCCACGACCATCGGGGTTGCGTACGGCGCGAGGGTGCTCCAGCCCGCCAATGCTGACGCTGCCATCACTGGTCCAATTATTCCATGTCTCCTTGTCACCGAAAAGGACATCTCGGTAGGCAGACTGGGGCCAGTCTTCGAAGTATTTGGGGTCATCGAAGTTGCGGGCCAGGCCCACTGGATAGATGTTGTGCGCATGTGTGTCCGTCAGGGCGTCGGCCAGGAAGACGGCGCGCGCTTGCACCGTGGGGATGGCATAAGCTGCGGCGTGATAACGGAAGCGGTGCGACTTGTCG
>CAYONM010000021.1:19842-28404 GCA_964405325.1 uncultured candidatus Brocadiaceae bacterium
TCCAGAATGGCTGGGCGCGATTGTCTGGTCCAGACTTGCCCATTCTTCCACATGAATTGCATCCAGCGGCAGTGGACCGGGGCGCTATTCTCGTTTTCGTGTTCATAGAGGAATTCTTCTGGTAATTCATACTGGCGCAGGGTCTCCAGGCGCTCGCGAAAGTTGTCGCTGAGTTGTTGCGGATCGCTGCAGGTCATGAAGGTGATGCCCTCCACCAGATCGTCTTGGCTGTCGGCGGGAATGTTCTCGGAATGCCAGAGGACGGCTGTGGGGAGTTGGTTCTGGAATATATGGTGGAGTCGACGCTGGATCAGCGCGGCCCGGACCTGTAATTGATAGGCTTCGAGGGCACCTTCGCTGGCGCGACTGAAGCCCGAGAAGCTCGCGGTTCCGATCGCCATCAGCATGGTGAAGACACCCATGGCGACGAGGATTTCGGTCAGGGTGAAGGCCTGTCGGTGCGTTGCATTTGTGGTAACAGACATGGCTCAGTTCTCCCGATTGTGGACGGTGGCGGTGAATTCGCGGACCAATTCGCCGCTGGTTTGGTTGCCACCGACATAAACCTGGATCCGGATCGGTTGGAAGGCGCCACCTTTGATATGAGTCCTGAAATCCGTGGTTTCACCATCCTTATCCAGCTTGCGCACGATGTAGAAGCCATTGAGCCAGCCATCAGCATCGCCGTAACGTTGGTTGGAGGCGCGTTCAGGACTGTTTGGTTCCTGTCGTAGCAGGGTGGCATTATGCAAGGCCAGGCGACCAGCTTGCAGTGCTCCCCAATCCGAACGACCTTCCGAAAGCCAACGTAGGCCGGTCATGTAAACGCTGGTGACCGCCGCCAGACCGACCGCCATGACCGCCATGGCGAGGGCGATTTCCACCAGGGTGAAGGCAGACGTGGTTTTCATTGGGTCAATACCTCCGGGCCCAGGTCGGCCAGATCGGGATGGTTGATGTCCTTCATCGCCACCGCGCCGTCTGAGACGCGGACCGTGACCCGGGAAAATGGCGTAATGCTGGACCACGCTGCATCGGCTGATGCGAAGCGGTCGTATCGGGGCAGGATGATATCATTGCCCGCAGGATCGATCACGGTGGTGGTATTACTCTGGAGATCGTAGAGCGCTTCTCCTCGGTATTCCTGATTCGGATCGATGTCGGGAGCGATGGTGATGGTGAAGCCGCCGGTCTCGAGCAGATCGTCGTCGGCGTAGATCGGAGGATGTTTTTTCCAGGTCATGCGTGCCTGGCCGCGCCAGGCCATGCAGGTTCCATCCGATCGGAACAGGATGGCGTAATCCAGCCAGTTGGCATTGAACAACGGTCGAGTCTTGCCCACCAAGCGACCGGCCGGGCTGGTTGGCTGGGCGATGACGATGTCGTCCTCGCCGGTCCAGTAGCTGAGGTTCTTCATCCAAGCGCCGATGGTTTTTCCGCCTTCTGCTAGGTACGGATGAGGTGCGCTGTGCGTCAGACTGTCCAGGGCCCAGGTTGGATTGGGGTTGATATTGCAATCCAGATTCGGGTCGTAGGGAATGGGACTGTCGACGCCCCGGTAGCCGAAACCGCTGACCCCGGAGGTATCGTTGTCGATGAGCATCGGTTCCAGGTCACGATCGAAGCCACCCCAAGGATACAGGGTGCCGTTGTCATAACGACCGTACCAGGGGCGTGGATAGTGCCCGGAAGTATTGGATGCTGCCGGGCCGCAGGTCTTGCGGGAACCGCCCTGACGCATGCAGCGACCGCCATTGTTTCCCAGATCGCTGTCGCTCAGCGCCAGGAAGCGGGTGCCACGTGGGAGAGTGATGCGTTTGCCCTTAACGCAGCGAGCGATGACCTGTTCGTATTCCGCCAGAAAAGGGTATTTTTGCGGACCAAATTTCCCCCATACTCCCTGTGCGGGATCGTCATAGACATCATTCGGAATATCGTCCTCACCACCGAGGGGACCGACGATGGCATACCAGTGTCGCGCTTTGTTGGCGATTTCTTCGTTGTTGGCATTTACTGGGGCTAATTGGCCATTTCGCCAGATATCGTAGCCATCATAGGAACTGTAGTTCTTCAGCACACGGCCGTCGCCAGCATTTTCGATGTGGAAGACCACGGCGTGCGGTTTGGCGGTTTTGATGGCGAGATTGCGAGCCTTTTCCAGGGTGGTCGCCAGTTCCTGGGCTGCCAATCTGACACGCTCGCCAGTGGTCAGGCTGTTGATCGAGCTGTTTCGGAAGGCGGAGATCACCATCATGCTGGAGAGCAGGCCGATGATGGCCATGGCTACCAGCAGTTCGACCAGGGTGAATGCGCGCGGTGTCGATGTCATCACATTCCCCCTGGGCGGTAGTAGACGTTGTCGTCGTTGCTTTCATCAGCGGCGATCAAGTGTTGTTGACCGTCCTCGCCGGCACTCCAGAGCAGATAGCCGCGTTCATTGCCAGGGAGGGCTACATACAGCCACGAGGCGTAATCCAGGGCATCGACTGAGCCGTCATCGTTGCGATCCGGATTGGGATTGGCGACGCCATCGCGATAATCCAGAATCGGTGACTCATCGATGTTGGGATACGGCCAGTCCTGGGGAACGGTGTCGGTATCAAAGCGGAGGTCTTCTTCGCCAATGGCGTGGTCGCCATCACGGTCACGCAGTGGGACCCGTTCATGGGCCGGGATGACGACGGGAATGCTATAGTCGGCAAACCTGGGATCACCACCATCGGCGTATCGAAAACCCTCGTAGCCGCTACTGCTGGTATGCACATAGGCCAGGGGTTCGCCGTAGACATCGACGATCCGACCCTGGTCGTCGATGGCATCCGAGGGGAGATCACTGATGGCCATGATGGTGCTGGTCTGATAGCAACGGGTGATGTCTTCCCGAATACGTTTACCGATCAAGTGACCGGTGTTCATCTTGACGCTCAAAGCGAAGCCCACCTCTCTTCTTTTCGCTCTGCGTTCGACCCACCATTTATTGTCAATGTTGCCTTGGTGATTGGCTAGCAAGAAGCGGCGCAGGTGTTGACAAATGGTGGGCATGGCAGCTTCGGCAGCCTCGATGACCGCATCCCGAGCATCGTTGCTGTCCATATCGGGGGTATCCGTTCGATTGACCGTGGCCAAAATGCGCCAAAAGGGTTTCGCCGTTTCTTGTAGGGAAATATCCGCCAATGCGGCACCGGTTTTGGCCCACATGGCGATATCATCGGCACGTCGTTCTATGTGGCGGTCAGCAGGCAGTTCGAACAGGCGCCAGGCGAGCATCTGATGCTCCCAGGAAGCGGTGGGATCACCCGGCGAAGGATACCAGCTGGTCAAACGGTAGTTCTCGAGCGTGCCGATCAAGGGTTGTTCCGGCGTTCCGGTCGGGAGTGGATAATATCCGGTCTCATGCTCGAAGAGGTCGATGCCGGCGCCGATCTTGCTCATCAGGGCCGTGGTTGCCGTATCCTTGCCACGGGCAGCAATCAGGTTGCCTGCTGCAAGCAGCATACCCATCAAGAGGGCGACAATGGCCATGACGACCAGCAGTTCCACCAGAGTGAAGGCTGAGCGAAACGCTCTGTTCATATCAATTTCCCTCGACATTGCTGAGAACCCATTCTTCAGGAGATTCCAGGCCATTATTGGGGCCTATCGACCAGATGTAGGGGTATCCACCGCGATTGGCCGTGTTCCATCGATCCAGACGTTGCTCAGCGACCAGATCCGGACGGTTCAGATCCTGGGGCTGACAGGCTTCGTCTGTCAGCGGGAGAACCGCACGGCGTGACAGCCGGTTCTCATAATTGCCGCGAATGTAGCGAATGGGATTGCCCCAGGCATCGATCAGGTGGCCATTGTCATCAAGATCATCCTGGAAACTGATGGATAATCCGAAGGTGTCCACCAGCTGCGTGCCGGTTGTCGGGTCATCGGTGTTGCTGAGGTCGACCAGGAAGCCTCCGACCGTCTCGTCCTGGTTGTCCTCGGTGATCTGATCCTCATCGGGCAGGGAATCCTGGATCGGGTAGCGACCACGCTTCACCTGATGATATTCCAGGGCCGCATGCGTCCGGTCGAGCAGAGCGATCGTGTTTTGTTGTGCTGCCTTGGATGAAATATAGCCGATGCCGGTCAAAACCAATCCAACCAGCATGGCGATGATGGTGATCACCACGAGCACTTCGATAAGGGTGAAAGCACGACGGTGCGGCATGGGCGGACTCCGGGTCTGGTAGAAAAGACGGTTGCGGTAAGGTGGACCGGACGGGGGGCTTGGTGGGGGTAGAGGAGTGTGTGACACCATGTGGGGTGGGCAGGTTGGCGGCTGGAAACAAAACAGGCGTGGCACCGGGTGGTGGCACGCCTGTGGTCCAGGTGGTTGTGGTGTTTGGCTTTCGCTTAGCGGGGCAGGGCGCCGATGGCCTGCCGGCGGCTATGCATGCGCTCCAGCATGGCTTGCTTCAGATCTTGTAAGCCCTTTTCTTTCCATCGGTTATGGATTTCATAGGGGTCTTGCTGGAGGTCGTAGAGTTCACCGCCGTCGTCGGCGTCGTAGCTGATCAACTTCCAGCGTTCGCCGGTCAGGGCAAAGCCGTAGTCGTCCCATTGGATCAGCAGTTCGTCGTGCAGGCGGTCCACCTCGCCGCGCAGCAGGGGGAGCATGCTCTGCCCGGTCATGGTGGCGGGGATGGGCTGGTCCAGGGCGTCCAGGAAGGTGGCGGCAACGTCTACGCCAGCGATCAGGCCCTGGCACAGGCGGCCGGCCGGGAGCTGGCCGGGCCAGCGGCAAATGGTGGGGATGCGGGTGACGCCCTCGTAGAGATAGGTGTGTTTGTGGCTGGCGCGGTGTTCGCCAATCAGATGGCCATGGTCGGAGTTGAAGAGGACCAGGGTGTTCTCGGCAAAGCCGTATTCCTCCAGGCTAGCCAGGACGCGGCCAATCTGGGCATCCAGGTGGCTGCACAGCGCCATGTAGCGGGCGGCGTGCCAGCGGTGCTGCTCGTCGGTGATCCGGTCCTGGTGGCGGTGCCGCCATTTGGTCTGGACGGTCCAGCATTTGTCGTCCATGCCGCTGGCCAGGGCCTGCAGTAGATCCTCGGGAACATCGTCGGGGTGGTACATGCTGGCGTAGGGCTCGGGCGGGACCACTGGTGGGTGCGGGTCGTCGAAGCTGACCCGCAAAAAGAACGGGCGGGGGTCGTCGTGCCAGTACAGGAACTGCTGTGCCTGAGTGGCAAGGCGGTAGCTCTTGGTGGTGGACTCCGGACCGGGATAGCGGCCATAGAGTACGTCGTCCGAGTGGTCGGTGACCTCGTCGGCGATGAACACGCATTCGGGGTAGATGGCCGGGTCGAAGGCGACATCTGAGGGCTTGGTGGCACCGAAGAGGTCGGGGCTGCTCTGATTGAATTCGAACAGCCGGGTGGTGGCGCGGCCGCAGTGGGTCTTGCCGATGTTGGCAGTGCGGTAGCCGGCCTGCTGCAGGGTTTCGGTGAAGCAGACCTGATCCTCGGCCATGGGATACCCATTGTTCCAGACCTGATGCACCGGCAGGGGTTGCCCGGTCAGCATGCTGGCGCGTGAGGGCATGCACACTGGTGACGAGCAATAGGCGCGCGAGCATAGCACGCCTTCGGCGGCGAGTTTATCGAGATTCGGGGTTTTCACTGCCGGATGCCCCAGGCAGCCCAGCATGTCGCCGCGCAGCTGGTCGGCCATCAGCCACAGCACGTTGGGCCGGGCGTCATAATGCCGCTGCGGCACCTTCTGCTGCCGTTGCGGTTTTTGCCGGGGATGTGGACCCAGGTGGCCTTCAGCCTGCAGATAGTCGCGGAAATCCTGTTTGCTGTGTTGACGATCTTTGCCGGGTGCAGCCATGCTGACGCCCTCCTTCTACCAGGAAGGATAACGTCAACGTGGCGTGATCGGAAGCGGAGGAAGCTTGTTTGGATCGTACGATTGTGGTTTGGCGGTTTCTAGCGCCAATCCATTTCCGGCCACCACAGGGCCATGCTGGCGGTGCGCGGATAGGTGCTGCCGCGGCCGGGGCTGCGGCCGGCGACCACCTGGTCGATCACCGATTGGCTAATCGAGCCGGTATGCCACCAGTGCGCGTGCGCGGTGTCAGCGCGGGCCTGGTCGCTATGTCCAAGGACCCGTTCAGCCACGTGTTGGCAGATGGCAATCTTGCTCATCCAGGAATTGTCGTTGTTGCCCGATAGCTTCCAGCCGCCGTCGGCAAAGCGACAGCGGCCTTCCTGTAAAACCGCCTGCAGATGCTGGCCGAGTACCCGGATTAATTCTGGGTTTTCTGTCAGCTTGGCCTGTAAGCCGGTTTCCAGGGGATAGACCAGGGGCTCGATGATCGGGATGATTGCCGAACGATCGTCGTCCTCCAGCAGGGCTGGAATATAGCCGAGTCCATCGTTCCAGGCCTGGATGATGGTGGTGGCGCTGCGTGTGGCGCTGGCGTCGGCTTCGACCTGGCGCGCGTCATCACCCAAGCGGCGGAACAATTCCGCCAAGGCCAGGGTCGCGGCCCAGTACTTGGTGGCGATGTAGGTGTTGTTGCGGGCCTGGCCCAGGCTGGGGTCCAGGCTGTCGTAGGTGGTGATCTCCGCTTCCGCACCGCAGCGGCTGGAATCGAATTGCATCACGCCGCGGCGTTTGGCCGGCTGGTGGTGATCGCGATTCAGCAGCGAGACCAGGCAGTCGTTCAGGGTACCTTGGACCTGGCGCAGCCAGGTTTGGTCGTCGGTAGCGTGCACATAGATGCCGGCGCAGAGGATCCAGTTCAGCAATTCCTCGCAGGTCATGTAGCTGAAACAGGCCGGGTGGTCGGTGGTTTCGTACTGACTGAAGCCGGGCGGCGAGAAGGCGTTGCGGTAACCCTGTTCGTGGGTGAAGGAGAGACCGCCAGGGAACAACTGGTCCGCCTGGCCTGGCGCGTGCACTTGGTCGTGATAGCTGTATTCGGCAACAAAGCTGTCAAGCACGTTGCGCAGCAGCCAGGGATGGGCGCGGGCTTCAAAAAAGGCCATGTCCACGGTCAGATCGAGGGTGTTGATCATGTTGCAGCTACCCTCGTTCTGGATCCAGCGTAGCTGATCGCCTTCCGCGACCAACTCGCTGTTGCCCCAGTAGCTGCGGATCGCCTTGGCCAGCAGGAAGCGGCGATCGGTATTCAATGGCGATGCCGCCAGGGCCTGGTTGTGGCCTTCGGCGATGGCGAACCAGTCGCTGCTGCGGCGTAGGGCGTGTTGGCAGACCTGGGCCAGGTCGCCGAAATGCCGGGTGTAGGCGTACACGGTGCGCTTGCCGATGGTGGCCGGACCGGCGTGATACCAGCCCAGGGCCAGATTCAGGCAGCGTTTCTCCCCAGCCGGGATCTGCACGGTGATGCCGCCAATGCGGCACTGGTAATTTCGCACCGGTTTCGGCCGACGGAAGGCATTGTCCAGATAGAGGTCGGAAAATGCCGCGATGCCCTTGCCGGCGGCACAGGCGAAGCCGTAGCCGTCCAGGGTTTCGATGCCCACCAGGTCGCCGCCAGTCAGGGTATCCATTTGGCAGAAGCCGGGCAGGCCATCGATGGCAAAAAAACCAGTCATGACGCTGCTGCCAGCCGTGTTGTCAAAGTGCAGGCGGGCGACAATGGCCGGGCAGATGGCATCCGCAAAGGCGGCCTGGCCCTGTTCCGGTTCGGGAATGCCGGTTACCGGGCTTGCCAGTTCCAGCTGCAGCCGCTCGCTGCTGATGCGGTCGATGCCCAGGCCGTAGTGGCGCCCGATTGCGGTGGCATCGATAAAACGGATATCCATCGCAGGGAACTTTTCGCTTTCGGGATCGCCGGTGGGGACGAACTCGGCCATGCCTGTGGCCAGCGCCTGTTCCCCCTGGCTGCAGTACGGCAGTGCGGTGATCACGCCATCCTGGGCGTAGCCCAGATACAGGTCCTGGTTACCGCAGGTGCCGCTGCGATGGCTGAAGCCACCGCCGAAGCCGATTTCGCCAATGGCGAAGGCGCCTGCAGCGCCGCGAGGGCTGTGTTCACTCTGGAAGGAGGTTGGGATGGGCATGGCGCGATCCTGTTATCAAACGATAAATGTATCGTCAGAATAGGATACGGGCAGCGTCTGGCAATCCCCTACGGCAGCGGTCGGCGGCACAGCTCCCGATCGCCTGAATAGTAGATCGACCGGGCGTTCCAGTCGACCGTGAACTGCAGTCGGAACATTTCGCGGTGGTCGGTTTTGCCGGGGGTGAACAGGTCGGCTTCGACTCGCTCGCTCTCCAGGCCGGGGTGTGGGCAGACGGTTTGCCAGGTGGCGCCGGCGTCGCTGCTCAGCTGCACACCTTGCCGGTCGACCACTACGATCTGTTGCCGATTAGGGCTGAACAGCGGTCCCCAGTAGCCGTGCTCGAAAGGGTGCACGATCTGCCAGTTGGCGCCTTCGTCGCGGGAGACCGCCAGGCCTTCGTCCAGCAGCCACCAGCAGCCATCCAGCAGTAGCACCGGCTCGCGAGCGTTGATCTTGCCGTCGTGCACCTGCTCCCAGGTGGTGCCGCCGTCCT
>CAYONM010000022.1:0-27797 GCA_964405325.1 uncultured candidatus Brocadiaceae bacterium
AGTATTAGTGCATGGCAACGAAATCGAGCAGTTTCTGTTGTCCGTCATCTGGTCGTATCGGGAAGACTTGGCCCACGGAAGGCGGCGATGCTGCGGTCGGTGGGAATGAAGAGCAGGTGATCCAACGCTGTGGGCATGACGCCGCCGCGACCGACCTTTCCTGAAAACAGGAGCTTCTTTTCCTTGCTGGCCTCGAAGATGTACAGGGTGCCCTTGTGCGAGAGGAAATAGACTTTGCCGTCCGCCACCAGCGGCGAGCTATACAGCACGATGTTGTCGAGTTCGTGCTGCCAGTGCAGCTGGCCGGTGTCGGCATCGAGGCAGGAGAATTGCTTGCGATAATCGCCGATGAACAGCAGGTCGTCGACGAGCGCCGGGGTGCACATGGTCCGCCCGATGGGATAGGACCAGCATTCGGCGCTGCCGGTGACATCGCCGCGGCCGCCGGCATCGATGCAGGTCAGCATGCCGAGGGCATTGCCCTCGCCCTTGGTGGCGCGCTCATCGCGACCGATGGCGACGTAGACCCGACCCCGGTGGAAGACCGGTGTGGCGATGATTTCCGATGGTCCGTGCAGCATGCCATTGGTCTCACCGCGTGGTCCTTCGTACAGGATCTCGTAACCATCACGACGACGGTAGGCCGGCGGATTGCAATCGATGCGCCAGAGTTCCTCCAATGTGACGATCTCTCCCGCGACCGGTTCAGGTGCCGCGAAGGCGTGCAGATAGCCGTAACCGTCGCCGTAATAGAATTGGGGCTGGCCATCGACCACGCCCATGCTGGGGGAGGACCATTGGCCATGGAAGACCTCACGAATATGCAAATCGTCCTGCGCGATGATGGTCCCGCTGTGCTTGTCGAGCACCACCAGGCAGGGGCGATCACCGATGCTCAGGCTCTCCTTGCCCGGTACCAGGTGCGATAATTCATTGCCGGCCCCTTCGCTGTGCGAGGTCGACACCCAGAGCTGATCCCCCTGCAGGAGTACGGTGCCGGCATAGGCATCGTGCAAGGCGCCGCCGATCTCGCCGATCACGTCGCGGTACCAGAGCACATCGCCGTAGTGCGGCGCCAGTTCGCGCGCGGCTTGTTCCGGACCGCCGGGGAATTTCGCGAAACGACCCTGTTCGAATTCCCCGGTCCAGCCATCGTTGCCGTTGGCCATGCCGGCCAGATCCAGACAGACCGCCAGACCGCGCGCGGTGACCAGATATACCCGATCGCCCTCGACCACGGCGCTGGAACAGATGCCGTAGCGGGAGCTGCGCTTGATGTCCGGAAGCATGGGCAGATCGAAGCCGATTTCCCACTGCAGTTCGCCAGTGCGCTGATCCAGGCACAGGACGGCTCCTCCGAAACGGAGATCATCGAGACGTTCGTCCTGGAAGGCGCGTCGTTCGCAGCCGACGAAAAGCCGTCCGGCGGCGGCGGTGGGAAAGCTGTACTGCAGGCGACCGAGCTCGCGTTCCCAGAGCCGGTTGCTGTCATTCGCCGCCGCCGGCAGGTGTTGCGCTGACAGGAGCGGATTGCGAGAGGGGTTGTGCGCCCATTGATCGCCGTCGAGATCGGGACCGGACCAGGTGCGGGCCAGGAGTTGCGAACGGAGGCGACGCATGTCCGGATCCAGCGCGCGCGCCTCTGCCAGGACGTCGGCTAGCGCGCTGGTGTCTGGAATGCGACCGCGCTGCAGCGTGTCGGCGATGGTGCGCAGGCAGGCTGACCGGCTGGCATAAAAGCGCGCGTGCCGCTCGTGGAGCTCGCCGCCCAGACTGTGTTTGGCGGCGTCCAGAATCGTTTCCTGCCAGGCCGCGCGTGCACCCTGTGGCAGCAGGTCCAGATCACGATGCACGGCGGCCCAGGCGAGATAAGCCTGCAGTCCGCTGCCCAGATCCTGGCCACGGAAAATCTGGTGATCGATGGTGACTTCGAGCGCGCCACCCAGGCGCTCCAGGACCAGCGCCAGCAGATCATGCATGCCGGGCAGAGGATCTGATTGTGTCAACCATGATGACAATGTGTGGCCGGCGGAATCCAGATCACCGAGCAGGATCGGCGCCAGGGCCGGGTATTGGGACCGCACGGCCGCGCGCAGGTGCTGTTCGGGATCCTGATGATCCAGGGTCAGATGGAAGACGGCCCGCCAGCTGGTCTGTCGGATTTTGAGCAGCAGCAGGTTGTCTCCTTGCTCCAGGTGGAGTGGGATCCGGAGCGGTTCCGCCTGTTTGTCGCTGGTGTACCGGGCCAGCTCGCGGCCGTTGAGCGACAGCAGCAGCGAGCCTTCGCCGCTGAGATGATGGCCTTTGTCGATGACCAGGCCGACGGTACGCGCGGCCGCGCTGCGCAGGCTGACCATGCCGTAGCCGGTCTGCTCGCGCTTCCAGGGCGTCGGCAATTCCTGATCGAAGCCCCAGCCCGGCTGCGGCGTCCAGAGCGTGACACCGTCGGCACCGAGTGCGCTGGCATCCAGCTGCTGTTCCGGCGGATGCACGGCCTCCGGGTCATCGCTTTTGAAACCCTGGGAACAATACCAGGGCCCGATGTGCAGCGCCGGCGGCAGGTCGTCCAGGTGCTGGCGCATGTGCTCGCGCGTAGCCAGGAGACTGCTCGCCAGATCGCCCGTGCTTCTGAAGAGATCGAGGGGTTGGGATACCGCTGTGGTCTCGCTCCCCAGGAGCTGGGGCAGAAAGCAGGATAGCACCAACAGGATGTGGAAGCGCATGTGTATCCTCCGAAATAAAAAAAAAGAAGGGAAAGGTTCAGTCCATCTCGACGACGACGCGGAAGCCGACATTGTGGACGCGGCGCCAGGGCTCGTAGGCACGCCGGATCGCGGCACGGGCGTCCTGGGGACGATCCATCCAGGAGCCGCCGCGCACGACCCGTTGTTCGTCGTTATCGGTCTGCTCGCGACCGTCATCGCTCTGGTAGGGATAGGCTTTGTAACTGGAGCTGGTCCACTCCTGGACGTTGCCGTGCATGTCGTGCAGGCCCAGGATGTTGGCGGCGAGCAGCCCGGTGCCGGCGGGGGCGGTCTGGCCGTCGTCGAAGCGCGCGTCGAGGGAAAAGGGGGTGGCGAGATAGCGCGAGCCGGAGGTCCGCTTCTCCCGATTCTTGTTGACTCGGAAGAAATAGGCCTGATCGAGCAGGGCCCGATCGGCAAGATTTTCCACGGTCGAGAAATCAGCATCCATGTTTCCATAATGCAGATCTGTGTCGCTGCCGGCGCGGCAGGCGTACTCCCATTCCGCCTCGGTCGGCAGCCGCGCCCGCTGACCCGTGCGCTCGGACAGCCAGGCGCAGAAGGCCTGGGCTTCCTGCCACGAAACCCGGATCACCGGTTGTTCCGGAAGATTCAAGGGCTGGCCCTTGCGGCCGTTGTTCTTGCCCAGGTTGTCGAAGTAGCCGCTGTCGTGGCTCGGATCGAAGACCGCGTACTGGGCATTGCTGATTTCGGTGGCGGACATCCAGAAGGCTTTGGCGATGGTCACCGGGTGGCAGGGCCGTTCGTCGGGAAAACCCGCGACGCCGCCCATGCGGAAAGTGCCTGCCGGTATGCCGACCAGCTCGATGGGAGCGGCGTCCGCGAGCGCGAGCTTGGGTACAGTCGCTGTCACCTGCGCCTGTCGCTGCCGCACGGTGGCGGCATCCAGAGGCCAGCCCGGCACCGCCGGAGGCGGTTCCTGTGCCGGCGGTGCCGGCACGATCGGCTCGCCCGGCAGGACCTCCGGAAGATCGGGATAGATCTCCGGGTTGAAGCCCGGGCCGCCAAAAGCGGCATCGCAGGCCAGGCGTGCTGCGATACCCTGCTCGACGCGGCGCTCCTGGCGTGCGCCGTCGTGCTGTCGAGCGGCGACCTCGGTCCAGGTGCCGTGGCAGGGGGCATTGAGGTCGATCCAGGTGATCAGGCGATCCCAAGCTTCCTGATTCGGCTCCACCCCGTGATGGCCTTTGCGCAGCATCTGGATCAGCGGGCTGCTGCTGGCGTGGTATTCGCCCGGATTGCGGAGAATATAATCGCTCTCCATCGCCGGCCGCCGCACGAAGCGTTGCAGGATGCGATAGGAGGCTGGATAGTAGGAGAGTGGGTAGGTTTCCTTGTCGCTGTAGGCGTAGCTATGGATGCCGTCGGGCTGATGGCTGTTGCCGTCGGCGTCGCTGCGCAGGTCGAATACGCCTTTCTGCGAACCGTCGTGGCAGCCGATGCAATAGCGATCCAGCACTGGCTGCACTTCGCGAACGAAGCTGAAGGGCCTGACAGGGCCGTACCAGGGGCTGATGGGATCCGGCTGCTTGCGCAGGGCGCTGTTGCGACCGGAACTGGAGGGAACCTCGCCCCGCTGCTCGTGGCAGCCGACGCAGGAGACGTTCTCGCCGGGCATCACCGTGAACCAGCTGCGCATGACCTGCAGCGCCTGCCCCTGCGCATCCAGGGGTTGAACCGCCAGCGGCAGATTGGCGGGGGCTTTGAAGTACGCCGATCCGTCGGCTTCGACCGGAACGGTTCCCAGAATACGACGCGCGTCCCAGCCGCTGTTGATACCGATGGCATGATGCCCGCCAATTCCCTCATAGCCGAAATGATAGGCATAGACCCGCAGGGCCTTCACCGTGCCGCGAGGTACGTCGCGCAGGCCGCCGCCGGTGTAGACATCCAGCAGATTGACAGCACCGGTGTCTTGAGACGGATCCACGCGGTCGGGGATAACCGGCGGTCGGAAGCGTGGCCGTAGCGGTATCGGTTCACGCAGGTCCCATCCCGGCTCAGCGGCCACCTGCACCAGGTTGCCGAAAACGTCTGCCAGATAGATGCCATGCGCGGTGGCGGCACTCAGTTTGACCGAGGCCAGGAAATAGCGGCCCGCTCCGCGTGGACTCTCGTGATCGGCCAAAGGCCAGGGTTCGGTGTAACGCGGCGCGGAGTGGTCACGGATGGGACAGTAATTGGTATGGACCGCCAAGGGCGCGTCCTTGTCAGGCACCACCTGCACCACGCCCTTGGTCTCGTGTTGGCCACGCGCCAGGTCCAGCAGCAGCAGACGTCCCACCCGCTGCGACGGTTCCACATGCCCCAGTTCGACCGTGATCACCAGCTCGTCATGCCAGGGGATGGGCCGGGAATAGAGTTTGCCGTTGGGCCAGTAGCTGTTGCTGCCGTACAGGGCCATCTGACCGCTGCCGTCGGGATTCATGCTGAAGAGCAGGCGGGCGTAGTAATGGTGGGCGTCGGTATAATCCCAGCGGGTATAGATGATGCGGCCGTCGTTGCGCACCGTCGGATGCCAGTCGTGGTCCTGATCGAAGGTCAACCGGCGTACCGTGTCCTGCTGCCGGTCGAACAGGAACAGGCTCTGGGTGCTGCGTCCGCCGTTCTCGCAGGGCACCCCTTTGTGGCCGGCGGTGGAGGAGAAGATGATGCGACCATCCGGCAGATAGCAGCCATCGAAGCTGTCGAGCATGGCGTCCCGACCGGTGATCACCTGCTTACGGCCGCTGCCGTCGCGATTCATCTCCATCAACTGGCCGTCTTCGGTGAAGAGGATGCGTTCGGCGGCGAAGTCGATCTCCAGATGCCCCAGGAAGCGCTGCTGGTCGGGCTGGTGGAGCGTGCGCATGGGCGCTTTCCGATCTGATATGACGGCAATGACATTGTCGACCTTGTCACGGCTCACTTCCGGACTGGAGGCGTATTGTTGGGCCGTGCTCAGCGGCGTCGCGGTACTGCGCTTGAGCACCAGGATCTCGTCCTTGTGCAGCAGGGGGTTGGCCAGCAGCGCTTCTTGTTGGAAGGCGAAGACGCGCTCGGCCAGTTCCAGTCCGGCGGCTTTGCCACGCAGCAGCAGCTGCCGGGCTTCGGCAGTATCCGCGATGATCGTCGGCAGGCGGTCGAGGAAGGAGGGGGCGTTGGCATACGCCTCGGGAAAAGTGGCCTGCAGATCGCGAATGGCCGTTTCGATAGCCTGCGGTCGAACCTGTGCCAGGCGGATGCGCGCTTCGACGAAGCGCCGGCCCAGGGCGAGCATGGCTTCACTGGTGGTCTTCCAACCAGGGCTGCCCTGCTTGTGTGCCGAGAGATCGCTCCGCAGCGGTGCTGCCGCAGGGCCTATCCAGGTGCAGACCGTCTCCAACAGTTCGGCAGGATCGGCCGCCTTGCCACGGCGTTTCTTCTTGCCGGATCTAGTGGCCTTTTCATAGGCCCTGATGGTCTCTGCGATCACCACCGCTTGATAGCGGAGAAAGGCATTGTGCCAGCCGGGATCCTGGCGCTGCACGCCGGTGGCTTCTAAGACCTGGATGTCGTTGTACAGGCCGTATTCGCCCCGGTTCAAACGCAGATCCTTGAGATGCTCCAGGATATCGGCGGTCGGACGCTCACCGACCCAGGCCTCGCTGGCCTGCAGGCAGAGGCCCAGGCCCAACAGCAGGAGGAGCCGGCAGAGCGGGAGGGAATGAGCGTGGATCATGATGACCTTTCAGCCATTGGTTCCTGAATACGTGGCGCGCACAGGCTCCAGGACGGCGGGCCCGCCGCGCCCAGCCACTGCGCCAGGATACGACCGGCAGCGATGGCCCCGATCGCCTGCCAGTCCTCCACCGCCACCGCGATCAGGCGCTCGTCGCTGGGCATGGCCATATTGGCGGACAGGAAGGTGGTGATGCGGAAGCGGTCTGGATGGCGCTGCGTCGCCAGTCGCGCGGTGAGTGCTGGCAACTGCTCCGGTACATCCAGCAGGATGCCGACGGGTTTCCGGTGCCGCCCCTGGCACAGCGCGCGTTCCAGATCCGCGTTCCAGGCCTCAGCCAGATTGCTGCCGGGGTAGAGCAGCATCCGTTCCGGCAGTCCATGCGCGCGCAGCGCCTCCCGATAGCCATGCAGCCGGGCGCAGATCGTGGGCACGATGTCGTTGAGCGTTCGGCTGCCCAGATAGCAGAGCTCTCGGCATCCGGCGTGGAGCAGGCGCGCCACCAGTTCCCGTGCCCCGGCTCGATAGTCGCAGGAGACGGTATCGAAGGGCAGGTGCCCATCGTGGCCGAGAGCCACCACGGGGATGTCCCAGGCTGACAGCTCCCGCACGCGCTTGGCATCTATGTGATGGTTGGCGAAGAAGGCGAGGCCATCCGGCGCGCCCCGGTGCCGGAGTTCGGCGACTCCCCGCGCGGAATAGACAGTGAGGAATTTGCGTGGCACGACGCGATGACCATGGACAGCCAGAACCTGCGATAGGCCGGCAAGCAAGCCGCTGGTGGAGGCATTGCGCCAGATGTACGTGGAAAAGGAGAGCACCCGTTCGCCCTGAACACGGGAATCCTCCTGGTCGGCGACGCGCCACGCGCTGCCCTGTCTGGAAACCACCTGTCCGGTCTGCTTGATGAGTTTGAGCGCTTCGCGCACGGTATACCGACTCATTTGGAAGTGCTGAGCCAGTTCCTTTTCGGTCGGTAGGGCCTGCCCGGGAGCGATTTCGCCTCTACGGATCATCCGGATGAGGTCTTCGGCCAACTGCTGGTAACGATGGAGCATGCCTCAGGCCCTCCTCATCCAGTATACCCTCTGCCTTGGCGGCATGTCCCAGGGCTCCTCATGGCAGACATCCTGTTGGGTGAAGATTAAAAATGAACAAGTGGATGCCGGTAAAAGCTCGTATATTGAAGATATATGTCTTTGGATGAACTATTATAGAACAGGAGCCACCAGCGACCAGATGATTATTTGTACGGACATGTCGGTCCGGGTCGGCATCCCGATCATTCCGGTTGAGTGCCGGTAGTCGGTTCCGCCAGATCATTTTGAACGAGCGGCGCCGGAAGCTGCTCGTCGACCAGACGCTAGTGCTGTGTCCCGTAAATAGCTGATAGAATTCGAAGCGCCGTAGTGCAGATGCAAGGCTATGGGCGGACCGCATGGTCTTCCGAAGGAATGGCAGCGCCATTTCGAGGGTTCTGCAACGCAGCAGATGCGCTGCGCCGCGAAGAATTATGAAAGTTATTTATGGGACAGAGCACTAGACCTGTTGGAACGCTACGATGGCGAGACCGATTCAGACTGGACCCAGATCGAAGGCCACAATCTGGAGAACGTCTCGATCCGCAGCCTGATGGACATCCGCTGGCCGCGGTCTGCACGATCAGCCCGAAAGCGGCGGCGCCGCTCCCTTCATCGCCCGAGCGCCGCCCAGACCACCAGCCAACTGCCCCTGGTGCAGCGCAGCCGCAGCCCCTACGGCAGCTTCACCGACCTGGATGGGCGCCCCGGCTTCGCCTTCGGCCATGGTCTGAGTTATGGCAACGTGGTTTACAAGTCTGTCGACGGCCCCGACGCCACCTCCTGCGGCGACCACCTGGAGCTCACGGTCACCCTGCACAACGACGGCACCCTGCCGGCGGAGGAGGTGGTCCAGGTCTACTGCAGCGACGAGCAGGCTCAGATCCAAGTGCCGAACGGCAATGAGTGGCCTATCGCCGCCTGCGCCTGGAGCCGGGCCAGCGGGTACAGTTGCCCCTGCGGCTTTCGGCCGATGTCTTCGCCTACCTGGACCGGACGCTGCCGCCGATCATCGAAACCAGCTGGTTCACCGTCGAAGTGGGCGGCAGCTCGGCGCATCTGCCCCTGCCCCTGCGCCTGCGTGTCGCGGCGCGGTAACTGCGTCACCACCGTTCGTTGCCTCCCAACTCACCGTTCCCGGCGAGCCTGCCGGTACACGCTGGGGGCCTCGCCGGTGACCTGACGGAAGCGGCGTGAAAAATACAGCGGGTCGCTGAAGCCCACGGTGGCGGCTATGGCCACGACCGGTGCGTCCTCTTCCACCAGCAGCCGACAGGCTTCACGCATGCGCAGTTCCGCCAGGTAGCGGGCGGGAGCGATGCCGATCTCCTCCTGCCAATGCCGGCGGAAGGAGGAGAGCGCTTCGCCGCAGGCCGCAGCCATGTCCTCCACCGTCCACTCGTGGGCCAGATCCCGCTCGATGCGCTGGCGCAGCTCGGCGATGCGCGCCGCTGGTCCGCAGTTGGGTTGCGGTGCGCGCGCGAAACGGGCCTCGAAAACCAGGAGCTCCACCAGTCGATCCAGGCGTTCGGCACCGGCCTCGGGCATGGCCTCGTTCAGGAGGGCGGCGATCTCGGCCAGCCGATGCTCGACCTGCCGCAGGTTGCGGATGGGCCACAGCGGGCAGGCGGCATCGGCGATGCCGGCCTCCTGCCAGCGGGAGGCCATCTCCGGCGCGAAATTCAGGTAGCATTCGTGCCAATGACCCGGTTCGTCCGGTCCGTAGATGATCAGTTCGCCGGGCCAGGCGCAGAACGCTGCCGGGGTGATGACGCGCCGTTCCTGTCCGGCGTGTCGGACGAAGCCGGTCCCGTGCAGGATCAGGTTGATGTTGAAGGTCTCGGGCCGGTAGCGGCGGGTGCTGCATCGCCCGGCGAGCATGCCCAGGTTCAGCAGGCCGGTGGCATTCGTCAGCCGTCGTGACAAGCGGGCGGTGTCGGTGAACGGAAAATCCATGAACATGGACGTCGCTTCCATTGCCGTATGCCTCCTCGTCTGGGTAAGGTGCTACCATGCACCGAGGACGCGCTGTTTCCAGACCTGAGCTTTTTCTCCATATGCTGGGCCTGCTTGTGCTGCTCACGCTGCCGGCGCCTGCGCTCCAGGCCGCGAGCAGTCAGCAGTTCGAGGAGCGCATCCGGCCGCTGCTGCGGCAGCACTGCTTCGCCTGCCACGGCGATGCGGTGGCGAAATCCGACCTCAATCTGGAAACCCTGGCCGATGAGCGCGCCTACCAGAGCCGCCCCCGGCCTGCTGGATGCCTTGGAGTGGTCGGTGGCCGAGCAGGAGATGCCGCCGAAGGACGCCGAGCAGTCCCTGAGCGAGGGGGACCGCGGGCACCTGGTGGCGTGGCTGCGCGCCAGCCTGGCGGAAATGCATCACCAAACTGGATCCGCTAGGCCTGGCTCTGGAACAATTCGATCCCATCGGCGCCTGGCGGCAGGCCGACAGCGCCGGCAATCCGCTGGTCACGGCTTCCGCCCTGCCGTCGGGTCGACTGCTGGAGGGACTGCCAGGCCGCCTACCTGGCCGAGCGCCTGGCGGCGTTCGACAAAGGTGGTGGCACCACCTTGTTGGACAGTACCGTTGTCGTCTTCGGATCCTGCTTCAAGGACGGCAACCACCACGACCGCGAGGATCTGCCCATACTCCTGATCGGCGGGCGCAGCCACGGCCTGCGCCCCGGCCGGGAGATCCGCTTCGAACGCCCCGAGGACCAGCACCTGGGCAACCTCTGGCTGACCCTGGGCCAGGGCATGGGCCTCGATCTGCAGCAGGTGGGCAACAGCGTGCACGCGGTGCCGGACCTGCTCGCATGAGGTGCCATGAGCGGAATCTCCATGCCCGTGAATGATCAGCCAATGTCCAAGCGAGTCGCGGGCTGGTATGCTCGTATATGATGCGTACTTCTCTCCAGCTCGTCGTTGTCGTCGTGGCCGTGTCCTTCGCTCTGGTGGCCGGCGAAACCGAGCGCAGCCCCTTCGATATGGCGCTCCAGGATGATCGGATCCTGATCAGCGATCGCAGTGCCCAGGTCGCCTACCTGCTCGCTGGCCCGGGCGGCAGTCCGACCAGCATCGCCCTGCGGGGATCGGGCAGCGGCGTCGCCTGGGCCGCTGGCGGCCGTGGATTCATCGCCGAATACGATGCCGGCAGCATTGCCGAGATCGATGCCCGCGGCCGCATCCAGCGCCGCCTGGCCTGCGGCCCCAAGCCGGTGGGGCTGGCGGTCCACGGTCAGACTCTGGCGGTGGCCGATTACGGTCTGCATCAGGTCCGGCTCATCGATCTGGCTCAAGGCGAGACCAAACAGGTGATCGCCGTGGCGCGGCATCCCTGGTTCCTGGCCGCCAGTCCCAGCGAGGCCGTGCTGGCGGTGGGGCATCTGATCCCAGAACTGGCCGCCACCGATGCGCGTTCTGCGGCCTCGGTCAGCCTGATCGATTTGCGGGCGGGCACCGTGCGGGCGCAGGTCCGCCTGCCCTATGGCAGCAGCAATGTCCGCGAACTGCGTTGCTCGCTCGACGGCCGCTGGTGCTACGTCGTGCACACCATCGGCCGTGTCGCCCTGCCCACGACCATGCTGGAGCGGGGATGGATCAACACCAACGCCATCAGCATCATCGACCTGCGTCAGGATCAGCTGCATGCCAGCCTGCTGCTGGACCAGGTGACGCGCGGTGCGCCCAATCCCTGGGGCATCGATCTGGATGCGGAGGGCACGGTGGCCTGGATCAGCCTGGCCGGGACCTCGGAGCTGCTGCGCTTGGATTTGGCCGGCCTGCATGGCCTCTTGGACGGCAGCCGTCAGCCGCCACCTGCTGACGCTTATGCCGGCTCGTCCGGAGCCATCTGGGCGGCGGTGCAGGCCGATCCCACGGCGCGTGAGCGGCTCAGCTACCACCTGAGCGCCCTCTACGGTGCTGGCCTGATCCGGCGTCTGGAGCTGGATCTGCCCGGCGCGCGAGCGGTACGGGTGCTGCCGGATGGCAGCGTGCTGGTGGCCGGCTACTACGCCGGCGCCCTGCTCCATCTCGATCCGGCAGGTGGACAGCGACGCCTGATCGAGCTCGGCCCGCAGCCACAGCCGGATGCGGCGCGCCGGGGCGAGATGCTGTTCCATGACGCCCGTGGCACCTTCCAGCACTGGCTCTCCTGCGTCTCCTGCCATCCGGATGCGCGCGCCGACGGGCTCAATTGGGATCTGGGCAATGACGGCATCGGCAACAGCAAGAACGCCAAATCCCTGCTCTATTCCGCGCACACGCCACCGGCCATGAGTACCGGTATCCGCGAGGGCTTCGAGGTCGCCGTGGCCGCTGGCATGCGCTTCCAGATGCAGCCGGCCGATCCGCAGTGCCACGAGGATCTGATGCACTATCTCGCGAGCATGCAGGCCGAAAGCAGCCCGTATCTGGTCGATGGCGAGCTGAGCCCGGCCGCGCAGCGCGGCAAGGCGCTCTTCCACCAGGCCGCTGTGGGCTGCGGCAACTGCCATTCAGGCGACTACTTCACCGACCTGCAGCGCTACGATGTGGGGACGCGCGGACCGCGCGATCGGGTCGATGCCTTCGATACCCCGACCCTGTGCGAGCTCTGGCGTTCCGGCCCCTACCTGCACGACGGCCGCGCCGTCGATCTGGCCAGTGTGCTGCGGGAGCACAACGCCGGCGATCGCCACGGCCGCACCAGCCAGCTCAGCGCGCAGGAGCTGACGGACCTCGTCGCCTTCCTGAGGAGTCTCTGACATGCGTATCCTGATCATGCTCCTGTTGTTCGGCCATCAGCTGCTGGCGGCCGCGGAGTCGACACCGCCGCGCCTGCAGCCGCAGGCCACGCTGGTGGCCAGCCTGCTGCACTATCGCGCTGCCTATCTGCCCTGGTGGCGGAATCTGCCGGCGGCCCAGCGCAAAAAGCTGACCCGGAAGCGGCATCGGGATGCCATCGGGCCTCTCATGCAAGATCTGCAGGCGGCGCATGGGGTCGCCTGGCGCCTCTTCCAGGAAGATGCCGGTCGGCGCAAGGAGGGGAAATTCCTGCGTGCCTGGCTGCGGGACGACAAGCCCCTGGCGGTGGAGGCACAGCTCTGGCAGGCCTGCCGCAAGCGTCTGACCAAGGCGCTGCCGCAGGACGATCCCCTGCGCGCGGCGCTGCCGGCGCACGGCGATCGCTCCGGCGATGCCATTGGCGGCCTGCTGGCACGCTGGCAGCTCTGCGCCAGTTATCAGGAGCGGCAGGAGCTGGAGCACGATCTGGGCATGCTGGCGGAGCATCGGGCCGCCGTGGCAGGCTCGGCTCTGGCTTCCGAACTGCAGGCCCAGGGTATCGAGGCCGAATGGCAACAGGTGCTCGCCGGATTGAAAAATTGGCGGCAGGCCATTTTGGATGCTCTTGCTGCCGGGGGAGCGGCACCGGCACCAGCGGTCCTGGCCGAGCTCCTGCCGGGACTGACCCGACGCATCCTGGCCCTGCGTCTGCGCCTGGCCGGCGTCGAGGAAGTGCTCTTCGTGCAGCGTACCGAGATGAGCACCGGCCATTGGTATGAGAGTTTCGGCTACTACTGCAACGCCCCTGGTCGCTACATGCAGCATAAGAACAGCCGTCTGGCGGTGCTGGATCTGCGCACCTTGAGCGAGCGCGACCTGCTGCGTGAGCCGCAGGGGGGCATCCGCGATCCGATGCTGCACTGGGATGCCGAACGCATCCTGTTCTCGTACCGGCCGGAGGAGCGGCTGAACTACCAGCTCTTCGAGATCGGCGTGGACGGTACCGGGCTGCGCCAGATCACCCGCAGCGACCAGGACAACGACATCGAGCCGGCCTACCTGCCCAACGATGACATCGTCTTCGCTTCCTCCCGCTGTCGGCGCTACGTGCCCTGTCTCAACGCCCCGGTCGCCACCCTCTATCGGGCCGGGAACGACGGCAGTGCGGTGCGGCCGCTGACCGCCAATGTCGAGACCGAGAACAGCCCCTGGGTGATGCCCGATGGCCGCCTGCTGTTCATGCGCTGGGAATACGTGGAACGCGACCGGGGCTTTCCGCACGGCCTCTGGACCATCAATCCCGACGGCACCGGCATCATGACCTTCTGGGGCAATATGAACGAGGGCGATGTCTTCATCGACGCCAAGAACATTCCCGGCAGCAACGAGGTGATCTTCATCGCACATCCGCACGGTAGCGGCGACAAGGTCGGTAGTGTCGGCATCCTGCATCCGGACGATGGCCCGGATGAGCATCGCAGCATCCGTTGGCTCACCGGCGACGGGCAGCCCCATCGGAACGACGGCTGGCGCGATCCCTATCCGGTGGCACCAGGGCTGTACCTGGCCTGCCGTTACGACCGGCTCTACCTGCTCGACGATCAGGGGCGCAAGGCGCTGTTGCATCAGGTCGACCAGGATTGGATCCACGAGCCGCACCCCATCCGCGTCCGGCCGCGGCCGCCCATGCTGCCGGATCGTACCGATCCGAGCAGCGCCACCGGCGAGTTCATCCTGGCCGATGTCACCCAGGGCCGGAATATCGGCGATGTGGCGCGTAACGAGGTGGAGCGCCTGCTGGTTCTGGAAATCCTGCCGAAACCGGTGCACCACACCGGGCACACCGAAAATCTGAGCTACAACGGCAATTTCTTCCTGGAACGCAGCCTGGGCACGGTACCGGTGGAGGATGACGGCTCGGCCTATTTCCAGGCCCCGGCGCAGCGCTGCCTGATGTTCGTGGCGCTCGATGCGCAGGGCAACGAGATCAAGCGCATGCAGAGCTTCGTCATCGTGCAACCGGGCGAACGCAGTTCCTGCGTGGGCTGCCATGAGAATCGCACCGAGACCTCGCCGCGCACCAGCGAGTTGCAGGCCCTCGCCCGACCGCCCTCCCGCATCGAGCCGCCGCCGGCGCACATTCCCAGCATCATGCATTTCCCGCGCGACATCCAGCCCATCCTCGATCAGCACTGCGTCGCCTGTCACAATGATGACAAGCGAGCTTCCAATCTGATTCTCGACGATGATCTGGATCCGTATTTCAACCAGGCCTACATCGCCCTGCGCTGCCGCGAACTGATCGCCGCTGGTTTCGGCGGCCAGAACAACAAGGGCAATCTGCCACCCGGCAGCGTCGGCGCCGGCGCCAGTCGCCTCTGGCAGATCCTGCAGGAGGGTCATCAGGGCGTAGAATTGTCCGAGCAGGAGCTGCAGAGCATCTGGTACTGGATCGAGACCTGGGCCCAATACAGCGGCACCTTCGCCTTCCTCAATCGGGACAGCAATTGCCGCAACCCGGTTGACATGAAGTTGCTGAAAAAGAACTGCGCCTCCTGCCATGGCGATAGCCGCGACGATCTGTTCCGGCAGGGAGTGGACGCGGGACCCGGTCCGGCGGATCTGCGCGAGACCTTCGGTCTGCGGGTCAATCTCTCGCATCCCGAGCGCAGCCTGCTGCTACGGGCGCCCCTGAGCATCGCCGCCGGCGGTCTGGGCATCTGCCGCCAGCGTCCGGCGGTGAGCCAGAAATATACCCGCCGCGGCGCACGCAAGCGCATCAGCAATTGGACCCTGCCCCCGACCGAACCCGAGGCGGCGGTTTTCACCAGTACCGATGATCCGGATTACCAGGCCATGCTGAACCAGATCACCGCCTTCGCCACAACCGAACTGCGCGGGCGCATGGAACGGGACGGGCGCCTCCCGCATCGGGATTGGGTGCGGGAAATGCAGAAGAATGGACATCTGCCTGCGGATTTCGATGCCGAGCAGAGCCGTCCGCTGGATTTTTATTTCGACATCGACGAGCGCTATTACCGCAGCTTCTGGTACCAGCCCAGCAGCGGACCGGCATCCGCGCCCGCACATTGAGCCTGAGGAATTTTCCGACCATGCGATTATGCGCTCTCACCCTGGTGCTGCTGCCCATCCTGCTGCTGGCCGAAGACTGGCCCGGTTTCGAGGCCGGACACCGGCACCAGAATGCCGCCGTCAGGGGGCCGGAGCCGGAGCGCGTGGCCCGGCTCTGGCAGCGCGACTTCCAGGCGGTGCCGACCCAGGCGGAGGCGCGGAAGAGCTGGGGCGAGGTGACCGTTGCGCCGATGAACAGTTACCATGGCTCGCGCAACCTGGTGCTGGTGGATGGCCACCTGGCGATCATCGGCCCGGCGCCGGGCGTGACGCTCGAGCCGCATGGCTCCCGCGCCTGGCTGAGCGTGCTGGCGGCCGAAAGCGGAGAGATCGTCAATTGCATCCGGGTGCACAAGGCCCTGGGCAATTTCGGCGTGCGCGGCGAATTCCCTGCCAATCCCCGGTGGAATGGTTTCGACACGCCCATGGGACTGGGGGTGCTGTATTGGGATCCGGCCACGTCCATCTGTTACATCGGCACCGGCGGCGACGGCAGCGGTTTCTTCGCTTACCTGCCGTTGGCCAACGCCGAGGCCTATGCCGGCAGCGGCGATCAGCCGGGGGTGCCGGCCTTTGCCGCACTGCAGGATGCGCATTCCGGTATCCAGGACGTGTTTGGACGGCCCCGCGCGGAGGCGGCCAGCCATAAACGGCCGCACAAGCGCGAGGCCCCGATCGCGTCCTGCTGGGGTCCCAGCCTGGTCTATGCCGAAGAGGATGAGAGTGGCAAAACAGTTGCCAATCGCGCCCACGAAGCGGCGGGTCTGCAATCCTTCGATTACGCCAATCGCTCGAGTTTTTTCGAAATCGATCCTGCGGCGCCGTTGATCGCCTGTACCGGCAACTCCCATAAGAGCGCCGAGCACTGGATGCTCTACCACAAGGGCACGGGGCAGCTGGTGCTGCCGGGTTATCCCGATGTGCCCCAGGATCCGTCGCATCCGGGGCAGCCGGATCCGCGCCCTTTCAATTATTACGGTGGTGGTCTGCTGGTGGACAGCGACCGGCTCTACGGCATCGGGCATGCCGATGGCGCCGCCGACAGCAAACGCGGCGGCCTGGCCATCTGGAGCATGCGCTATCAGTTGCAGGACCGGCAGGCCAGCGACGGCGCACCGCCGGAATTGGCCGCAGAGACGGCGCAGATCGAGGGCCTGTGGCGCTGGGCGCTACCGGGGCAGAGCGCAGACAGCTACCGCGAAAGCGACGGTTTTTACCGCAACAAGGCTGTCATGTTGGCCGATGACGCGCTCTGGGCGGCCTGGCTGGCCGATCCCGAGCAGGGCGTGGAGCTGGTGCGGGCCGATGTCGATGGCGTGCAACGCTGGCCTCTAGGCATCGGAGTCGGCTTGGCCGGTGTGGATCTGTGGCCGCATATCGCCGGCACCGTCATCGACGGCACCCAGTACATCGCCTATTACGCCGGCACCGGTCACCGCCGTGCCAAGACGAAACAGGGCTGGGGCGAGGAGCTCCTGCCGCCAGCCGCGGCGCCCAGTGTCGCAGTCTTCGATGCCACCCATGGCCGCCTGCGCTTCAGCCAGGAGCTGCCGGATCTCGGCATACCGGCCAACCCCTTCTGGGGCTATGACGATCGCTCGCAGATGCTGATCGCCGGTCGAAACCTCTGGATCGGCTGGATCGATACCCAGGGCGATGACCTGGCCCTGCGCCTGCGCGCCTACGATCTCACCGCCGAAACCGCCGAGCCTGTCGACCGGCGCATCGCCTTGGACCTGCCCACCGCCGGCCACGGCAAGAGCATCCTCAGCGACCTGATCGCCGCCGATGGTCGGCTCTACGCCCTGATCACCCTATCCCATGAACTCGAACCGGAGCGGCCGCACTGGCAGGCTCAGCGCATCGTCGCCCTCGGCGCAGCGGCCACACCATGAGCATGACCGGTATCCAGCTCGACACCGTTTCCTACCGTGACCGGGATTCCGCGGCGCTCTGTGCCGAATTGGCGGAGCTGGCACCGATCACGGACCTGTTCTGCTTTTTCGCCGACGAGGATCTGCGCCGCGGTCGCGATTATCACGGCGGCACCGATCTGCGTTGTGGCCCGACGCAGTGCGATGCCGCCGGTCGTGACGCCATCGACCGCCTGCTGGCGGGGGCAGGGGCGGCCGGGATGCGGGTGCATCTGGCAGACGGCGAGCTGGCCTGGTTCCGCGCAGCGGACCTGGATCCGGCGGCCCGGCAGGTGGATTGCTTCGGACGGCCGCGCCACACCGCCTGCGTCAATCATCCGCAGTGGCGTGCCTTCCAGATCGCGGTGCACGCCGACGCTTTCCATCAGCATCCGGAGCTGGCGGGTTTTCTGTTCATGCACGAACGCGCCGGTCCCTTCCTGCAGATCTTCAAACCCGAAGCCTGGCAGGGGGCCTGGAATCCCGGCTGCTTCTGTTCGCATTGTTGCGAATTGGCGCAGGCACGCGGCATCGACAGCGACCGCGCGCGCACGGGTCTGCAGGCGCTGGTGCATCTGTTTCGCGACGGCGCTGCGGCGGATTTTCGCGACGGCGCCATGGTCGCGTTGTGGCGTTGTCTGTCGCGCCATCCCGAAGCCCTGGCCTGGGAGCGTTTCCAGTGGGACAGCCTGCACGCGTATCGCGCGGCGGTGGCGGCGGCGATTCGCGCGGCCCGGCCCGGTGCCGGCATCGGCTATCACTGCCAGCATGGCGGCGCCACCGGCGATCTGCCTTGGCGCGCCGGCGATGAGGCGGCGGCGGTGCTGGCCTATGCCGATTGGATCAAACCCTCGGTCTATCCCGGCTGCAGCGGGCAGCGCTACCGGCATCTGCTCGATCATTATCGTCGCACCTGGCTGCGCGACTGCTCGCTGGAGGACGCCCACCGCATGCTCAGCGCCTGGTTCGGCCGCAATTCAGCCGAAGGCAGTCCGGTCTTGGCGGATGATGCCGGCCAATGCGCCTTCGGCCCCGACTGGGTGCACAGTGAGGTCGCGCGCATGGTGGCCGCTGCCGATCCGAAACCGATCTACGCTGGCCTGGGCATCGGTGTGCCCGGCGGCGAGGAGGTGGACGACCGCGCGCTGATCACCGCCTGCACCGAAGCCTGCTTCGAGGCCGGAGCCGCCGGCATCCTGTTTTCCCGCCACTATAGCGAAATGCCGCCGGAGCTGCTCGCCGCTGCCGGCGACGTGGTGCGGGCGCATGCTGCCGCGACGGCGGCAGGATAGGCAGTGCCAGGATCACTTGATCTCGAGCGGGAATCGCTCTTGGTCGCTGTAGGCGTGGATGTGGACGTCGTCGGGCTGGATGCCTGGTCTGCCGTTGCCTGGGGTGCTTTTGGGCAGGACCTGGACGATGCGCAGGGCCGTCACTGTACGATCTTCGGGAAAGGGCAGCTTGGAATCGTAGACGTTCATCACTGCGACCGTGGCCTGGTCCGGATTTTGTGCGACCGGCGGCTCATCCACACCTGCAGGCAGGCCCTCGGCCATGGCGTGCGGCAGAATGGGCGGCTTCTGCCGGGGCCGCAACGGATGGGGCATGTTGGCGGCGTCTTGGCCCCGATAGAGCAGCGTCTTGTTGCCGAAGCAATCCACCAGGTAGACGCCGTGCGGCGTGCGTTCGGGAATGTGCGGCCCCAGCAGACTGACGTTGTCCCAGTCGGGGGAATAGGCGCAGAGATAATATTTTTCGCTCAATGGGTAGGGGGTGGCGAAGGCGGCGCGATTTTCCGGGCGCTTGTAATGCGGGACCTCGGGAGTCAGGTATTTCCAGGTATTGGCAGTGCCGTCGTCTATCAGGTCGGAATCGTAGACCACCAGGGTGCCCCAGCTGGCGCTATGGTGGCCGTACATGGTCCCGAAGAACAAGGACGAATCCGGAACCGGGCGCAGATCCGCCTGCACTTCGCCATTGGTGCCTTCGTATTGTCCGTACAGCGCCTCGACATTGCGGCCGTCCGGATCGGCGATCCAAGGATACTGGCCGGCTTTCAGGTGGCGATCCACGTAATCCCAACGGCTGTAGATGATGCGTCCATCGTTGGTGACCACCGGCGACCATTCGTTGATCTCGTGGTAGCTGATGGGCGTGATGTCGCTGCCGTCCGGCAGCATGGTGTGCATGACGTAGGTGGGGCAGGGTCTCGGATGGCAGCGGCCTTCACCGCCACGCCGTTCCGACAGGAAGCAGATGCGACCGTTGGGCAATACCGCCGGATAGAAGTCGTTCCAGGTGCCGCTGGTCAGCATGCGCAGATTGCTACCATCGGCATCGATCGCGAAAATATGGAAGGCGGTTTCCGGGCTATGGAAATACTCGTCGTATTGCTTGTACTGCTTCCGATCGATGGAGCTGAACGGAACCGTATTGCCGCTGTAGGCGAAATAGATGGTATCGGCATCGTAATCCACCTCGGGCGTGACGAAGGCGCCGGCAACCAGCTTTTGACCGTCCATGGTCCCACCTGAGACCACTGCATTCGCCAGCAGGTCGACCAGCTCGGGCTGGTCGCCGAAGGCATCACGAAGGATATAGAGGCTGCCACCCGGTTCGGAGACACGGCCGTACCATTCATCGCACATGTGGCCGTAGTCCACTGGATTGCGTTCGACGAAGACGATGTCGTTGAAATCCAGCAGCGGGTTCTTCAGCGACACCTCCCGCTGCAGCTGACATGCTTGGCTGAAGAGCGGCATCAGCGCATCGGCATTGCTGACGGTGACCGGCGTGTATTGCGATTTCTTGGGCAGGTCCTGCTCCTCTTCGATGCGAGCGGCGGGCGCCGACGCCGCTTGTGCCTGCAATTCCGCCAAGCGCTGCTTCGCCGCACTCAGATCGACATCACGCGCCTCGAGATCCGCGATCAGGGCCGCGGTCCGCCGCAACACGATGTCGACCGGCGTCTTGTCAGATGCCAGGATCATGGCTTGTTTGTGATAGGCCCGGTCCTCGGAGACGAAGCGGCTGATGGTCTTGTAGCGGTCGATCTGTGCGGCCAGCACCTCCAGTTGTGACAGCCATTCGGTTTTCAGGTCGAGGTGGACCGCCTGCGCCTGCGCAGCTGCGAGGCGACCATGGTCGAGGGACAGGAGCACGAGCACGAGGAGCAGCGTAAGTGGTCTCATACGGCAAGTATACCGTTGCAAAGCAATAGACGCCGCTTTTTCCAGCCAGACCACCTCCGATTCCACGCCATATCAGGTTGGCGATGCTTGCGGCTGCGGTCGCATGCTTTGTGTCTCTGATGATCAACCAAGCGCTTGCCGTAAATGCTCGATCCGAGCACTCAACGCGCCGAATCGATTGTAGGTAAAACCTACAAGCCACACATGATTGTCGTGAAACTTGATAATTATACGTATAATGTTGCTTTTCGAGCGGGCTGTTCTACACTTTCTCAATCGGGTGGATCTGACTCTTCTCGGTAAATCCCATGTGCATATTTTCCATCATTATGTGCATGTTTTCACGCGGAGGTGTGCTATGAGATGGTTACTACTGCAGGCAATGATCATTGTGGGAGCAAGCATGCTCGCGCAGATCGCCTGGTCCCAGGAATACGATTGGCAGAAGGTACCGGTAAAACTGCTGCCCAATGGCGACATGGAGTGGGCTCCGGAGCCGTATGCCTTCCAGCCCGGTCCTCAGATCCGGTACATCGATTTCGAAGCCGGCGATGACAACGCCGCCGGCACCAGCAAGCAGACGGCTTGGAAACATCATCCCTGGGACCTGAACGCGACCGGCAAGGCCGCTGAGGCCTCCGGTCCGCTGACCTACGTCTTCAAGGGCGGGGTGATCTATCGCGGCCAGATGCTGGCGGATGAATCCGGCACACCCGAGCAGCCGATCCAGCTTCTGCACGATCCCGACTGGGGCGATGGCAAGCCGCTGTTCTATGGTTCCTCGCGATTGCCGGATCGCTGGGTGCGGGCCGACAAGGTCCAGTATCCGGATCGGCTTCCGGATCCCGCGACCGCCTGGGCCTTGGATCTGAAGGGCGAGGAATACATGCGCGGCGGCAGCCCCCGTTATGCGGTTGCCAATCGGCAGGGCTATTGGGCGGGCGGCAGCGCCATCCGCACCAGTTTGCATGTTATAGAGGAAAGTGGCGAGCAACGGCGGCTGCACCTGGCCCGGACCCCCGACTGGCAGCCGGGCAGCGACAATTTCATGCTCGATTATTGGTATCAGGCGGAAGAGGACGCCAACGTCAAAGGTTTCAAGATCACCGGCTTCGTCGACAGCCGCTGGAAGGATCCCAGCCTGCCCGAGGACTATTTCACTGGCGGCACCATTTGGAGCATGACCCGGACCCTCATCGCCACTGCCACCCCCAAGGACATCCCGGAGACCGTGGAGTGGAAGGGGAAGACTTCGCCTTTTTTCATTCCCGAAAAAGGCATCCTGATGCACACCAACCGCGGCAGGAGCTATGGCAAAAAGGGTGTCGGCATCAAATACATGATCGAAAACCTGCCGCAATTCATGGATGCGCCGAACGAATTCTATCTGGATCATGACAACGGTATGCTCTACCTGCGCCTACCGGAGGGCGAGGATCCCAATAAATTGACGATCGAGCTGAGCAATCACAACGGCTGCATCCAGATCGAGAACCAGTCGCACATCGAAATAGCCGGACTCTCCTTCAGCTTCTATCAGAGCGATACCATCGGAGCGCAACTCAACGTCTCCAACTTGGACATCCATCACTGCAACTTCCGGAATGCGCTCGATGTCGCCATCCGTCTCAATTCCGACGCTTCTGATGATGCGAAACCGGTAATGGATCAGATACGCGTGGCCGACTGTCGCTTCGAGGACATCAACACCAACGCGATCAAGGTCCAGGGCCAGACGGTCTATACCAAGCACAAATACCGCGGCTTCACCGATCGGGTCCAGATCCTGCGTAACTACACCTACAACACGGGCATCCGTCATGGCGAGAATACCTGGGGCAATGTCAGCGCCATCGGCATCGGCTGGATCAGCCGCGGCGAGATCGCCGGCAATATCGTCCGCCGCTCCCTGGGCTCAGGCATCGTGGTCGAAGGCGGTAAGAACGGCAGTTTGTCGACCTATGAAACGCGCAGCATGCATGTGCCGCACATCCGGATCCTGGTCCACCACAACAAGACCGAGGATACCGCCCTGGGCGTGAGCGACTACGGCGGTCTGGCCTTGTGGCAGGGCGGGCCCATCTACGCCTGGAGCAACCTGATCGGCAATTCCCCTGGTCACAACCCGGCCGGTTTCTTCGGCTTCTATCGGCCCATCAATCTGTCCTACCCCATCTATCTGGATGGCGGCTTCAAGATGTACCTGTTCAACAACATCGTCTGGGGCCGGACCACCGATGAGAAGGATCCCTTTGCCAATACCACCGCCGGCTATTTCTCGGTGTTCGGTTTCCTGAACCAATTCACCAACAACACCGTCTATCGGACCCGCAAAGGCGTCGGCGGCAGTTCCGGTAACCGCAATGATATTGTCAGTAATATCTTCGCCGATATCGCAGAGAAATACATCGCCAACAACCGAGAGGGCGATCCCTCCTTGCTGGGTGGTGGTGATGATGCCTCCTCCGGCCTGCGTGGCGTGCCGAGCCTGGCCTTTGCCCATAACCTGTTCCATGGTAAAGGCGATGCTGGCACCCTGATCAGTGCCGAAGGCAAACGGCGTGATTTCGTCGTGAATCCGGTGGATGCCAAAACCGTCGATGCCATGCAGGAACAGATGGCGGCATTCCCGATCCGCATCCCGCTGCTCGGCAAGCAGGTCGAAAAGTCTCCCATCATCGGTGCGCCTCCTGGGCCTATCGATGAACTATCCGAGCAAGTGGATTTTGCGCCCACGCCAGATTCGCCTGCTCTGGACGAGGGCGGCATCTATTTCGTGCCCTGGTCGCTCTACGGCACCGTCGGCGAGTGGCAATTCACCGTCAATCATGCCGATCCCACCAAGGTGACCGACTACCATTTCTTCATGGATGAGACCCATTTCGATCGCAAGAGCTATGAGCTGCTGCCGTCCTTCGACCTGGTGCTGGATCAGGCCAACGTGGACCATTACGTCGACGGTATCACCGAGGATTGGGTGCCGAGCGCCATGCGCTTCGATGGCAAACGCTTCGCCCGTTATCCCGATGCCCCCATGCGTGAGGATATCAAGCTCCCCATCGTCAAATTCCACGGTACCGGATCAATGAGCGAGAAGGAACGTCTCGGTGAGCCGTGGACGATCGACGAGCCGAGTGGCCAAGGCGGTAAGTACTCGGAAACGGATATGGCCCGCTATCCCGCAGAGAAGCGTCAGAGCCTGATCATCACCACGCAGAATCTGCTGATCGAAGCCCAGTTCCGCGCCGAGACCGGTGGCATGCTGCTGGGCAAATACGACGGCCAGAGCGGCTATGCCCTGCAGGTGGGCGAGGACGGCAAGGCCCGGTTCCTGATCGCGGCTGGCGGCAAGATGGCAGCGGTGAGCACGGCGGCGTCGGTGAACGATGGCAATTGGCATCACGTCATCGGTGAGGTCGACCGGGCGAGCGGCCGCATGACCATCTACTTGGACGGCAAGGAAGCAGGCTCGTCCCAGACGAGCCTGGGACCGGATGTCTCCATCGACACCACCGCCGATGTCCTGGTGGCCAAGGCCCATGACGACAGCGCCCGCTTCACGGGAGATATCGACTTCCTGCGGGTCTGCCGTGGAACTCTGGCGGATTCCCTCACCGACATCGCAGAGCTCTACGCTTGGCAGACGAACGGTCCCTTCCGCTATGATTATTTCGGCAGTGCTCCCAAAGGGCGCCGCGATGTCGGGGCCATCGAACGCATCCAACGCTGATCCGGATATCCTGCTCGGCACGTATCCGCTGAGCAGTTATCCATAGCGAAGGGAGGCAATGGAAGCGCCCGGTCCTCTGGACCGGGCGCTTCCGTTTGTGCACAGAAAGGAGCTTCTTCTAGGAAGCCGATGCTGCCGAGACGATGCGCGGCATCGCCTCTCGCAGACGCAGGAGCCGGGCACGTGCTTCGGCCATGTCCTTGTGCCCGCTGAGATTGAACATGAAGCGGCTGCTGGGTTTGGCCACCTCGATCATGCGCAGCAACTGCTCATCCGGGGTCCAGCCCATGGAGAACAGGGCGGTATCGGAGAATTGTTCGATGCAGCGCTCGGGGCCGTGGAAAAAGCGGCGGTTCAGGCCCCGGAGATTCGGAATACGGGCAAAGTGGTCGTACTGGTGATCGGCATCGGCGCAGCAGTGCATCCACAAACCGCCGTAGTGTTGGCTGAGGCGGATCAGGCTCGGCAGTGCGAAGCGCTCGAATTGTTCCGGAGCGATGATGCCGATCTCGTCTTCGGACAGATGCACGCCGTATTCCGGTGGCACCCACATGGACGGACAATGACACATCTGCACGTTCGGCACCCGTTGCAGGAAGGCATCGACGAATTCGATGAACAGCCGCTCGCAGCGCTGCACCAATTCATCGACCGCCTCCGGCTCCTCCAGCAGGGATACCAGGAAATCTTCTTTGTTCCAGATGATGGCGGCGATTCCGAAAGGGCTCTGCAGGTCGGGTACGCCGATCGGCACACCGGGCATGGCCTCTGACAGCCGTTCAGCCAGTTCCAGGACCCGTGCCAGCCCCGGACTTTCGATGGAAGCGGGCAATAGTTTGTCGAAATCGTCCACGTCTTCCAACAGGGGTCTCGCTGCTGGTGGCGATCCCTGATAATGATGCAGCTCACAACCGAAGGCGTTGGCCAGGAATCCGGTGCCCGTGAAAATGCGCACATAGGGCACCGTGTCATCGTCGACCTGGCGATGCAGCTCGCAGCGCCGCTCGTAATCACGCTGATGCCAATCGACCCACGTCTGTATGTTCCCGTCCACCGCCGAGACATCGCCCGGACTGGGATCGTCGGGATCGCCGACCGGCTCCAGCATCAGGGCGAGACCGGCATAGCGGGCTTCATACAGCCCACGCAGATAGGTGGCATTGGCGTCGGGGTCCCAGGGCATGATGTACTCCTTATGCACACCATAATAACGCCTGGAATGGCCGATCGGCAATGTCCCCTTGTCTGATGCTTGTGTCTCTTTTCACTAGGATCATGGGCACCGCCACAGCCGTCGAACAGCGCCGCTTCTGCATTTTTCCACTGATGCAACTGCAGCTGGTTTCCGTATGGAGCCAGTCGGTGGATGCCTCATGGCAGACCGATTGGCCGGATGGTTTCCAGGGCGATGGCCTCTGGCGTCTCTGGTGGCATGGCCGGAGCGGCGCGAGCGTCTGCCTGAACGGCGACTGGCAAGCCCTGCCGGCGGATCATGTGGTCATGATCCCGCCCGGGACCGCTTTCACGGTACGTGCCGAACGTGCGGTGCCGCAATTGGTGCTGCATGCCCGCAGCGCTACCGCCGACGGTGTGCTGGAGCATCTCCTGCGCGGCCATTGTTATCCCATTGCCTGTGATCTGTCACAGAACGCCATGATTACGGGCATCCGCGCATGCGACGAACAGGAGCCGGATCAGGATGCCGTGATCGGTAATCTGGCCCTGGCGCTCTTCCATCTCAGTCTGGCCCGGATCTGCGAATCTCTGCCCGCCGATGCTCAGCGACGCATGCAGCACAGCAGCAGCGATCCGGAGGTCTTGCAGCTGATCAGGGATATCGTTGCGGAACCGGCGGCGGATTGGAACAACTCGCGACTCGCTGAACGCGCCGGCTGCAGTGTCAATCAGTTGATCAAACGCTTCCGGCAGGTCAGCACCTGCACCCCGGCACAATTCGTCCTGCTGCAACGCCTGCGTGCCGCCGAACGTCTGCTGCGCGAGAGCAGCGAGAGCATCGATCGCATCGCGCAACTCTGCGGCTTCGCTGATCGGTACCATTTCGCTCACCGCTTCGGTGCAGTCTACGGTTGCGGCCCGGCGAAATACAGGCGCCACGCCGCGCAGGACAGTTTTGTGCATCTGGTACCCCCCACAGCCCGCTAACTCTAAAAACGGCAATTGCACAGCATCTCCTGCGTTGGCTCGTCGGTCGTTACGCTCGTAATCTCCCTCCTCGCCGCCTTGGATCTGCTGCACACTTGCCGTTTTTAGGACTCGACCTGGAAGGTCGATGGCCAGATCATTTGCACAGCATCTCCTGCGTTGGCTCGTCGGTCGTTACGCTCGTAATCTCCCTCCTCGCCGCCTTGGATCTGCTGCACACTTGCCGTTTTTAGGACTCGACCTGGAAGGTGCTGGCCAGATCATTTGCACAGCATCTCCTGCGTTGGCTCGTCGGTCGTTGTGCTCGTAATCTCCCTCCTCGCCGCCTTCAGCAGCCAATTCCGCCGCTATACCGGTATGAGCCCGCATGCCTATAAATCTGATCATGACCGGCAGGTGAAAGACGACCCTGCCTAATGCTTTGTCTGAGCAACATTGTTGCTGAGACAAAGCATTATAGGCAAATTTCTCGCATGGGCGCAAAGGTCTGTCAAACCACCGTCGGAGCTGGTTCTCAATAGCCGGAAGTCCTCTGCGTGCTGGTTCGGCTCAGGCTCTCGGAAAGGCCAGCAGGATCGGTGAAGACTCTTGCTCTTGCTTGTCGGTGTTTCTGCCAAGGCATTAAAAAACGATCGGCGGCCACAGCCGCCGATCGTCAAAGGTCCCGGAGGGGGCTTTCGCTCAGAAGTTGCCGGCCCCGCCTGCGGGTGTTTCCGCGGGTCCGAAACCGCTGGGAGCGCTCTTACTGGCGTCCTGGACGACGAATTTGTCAATGTGGGTACCATCTTCGCGATAGGTGATGTCCAGGGTGTAATCGCTGGCTGCGAGGCCGTCGAACTGGCTGCCACTCCAGGACTTCCAATCCCAGGCGCCATCGGTTTGCAGGCCGCTCCACCAACGGACCCAGCCAGTGTCCAGACCATCCGTATTCTGGAGGCGGAAGTAGAAGGAGTCATTGTTGCCGCCATCGGCGTTGACGCGCACGTAATAGTCGTAGTCACCGCCGGAAAGATCGAAGGTGAAGCGTACGTTACGGCGCCCGTCGTTGCTGCTGTTCGGTTCGGTGCCGGTCTGATTGGCAGTGGCGGCGGGGCGAAAACCAGCCACGCATACACCCTTTGTCAATCATGATTTGCAGCATGAGCACGAAAACCAGCCACGCATACACCCTCTGCGAGGCTCGCATGTCAAAGCAATCAACCTCTGGCTGCCGTTTCGCAGCTCAGGAAATCGTCCGCAGTTCTTCGAACAGGTCCGGGCGTTTCTCGACCAGGGCGAGCAAGGTTGCTGCGGCACCGGCAGGGCGGCTGGTGCCCTGCTCCCACTTCTCAACGGTCCGCCGCGAACGGGCGAAGATC
>CAYONM010000023.1:0-27184 GCA_964405325.1 uncultured candidatus Brocadiaceae bacterium
ATGCACAAAGCCCATGCTGTCGGTGATAAAAACCAGGTCGTCAAGCACCGAAGCGGTGCTCTGCGTTACGATGATAGGGGTCTCCCAGACCACCTGCGGTGTGCTGCTGCCGCTTACTTCCAAGCAGCGGAACACGGTCGGACTGGCCATGCGTCCGCGGGTGGCCTCGTCATCTGAGCGGCCGGAATAAAAATGGTCGCGACCCGTTGCCAGAAAGATGCGCTTGCCGACCACTACGGGCTTGCCGATGACATGACTCGGTCCCTCAATGGGCTTCTTGCCATGATGGCCCGGGAAGGGGTGGGCTCGCATGTCGCTGGGTACACAGTCGATGCGCCAGAGTGGCTCTAAGCTATTGCTGCCGTCTGTCGGCAGGCGTAAGCCATGCAGATAGCCTTCGCCATCACCCCAGACAATCTGCTGGTCGCCATCGACGCTCAGCAGGGCAGGCGAGGACCATTGTCCGTGATAGATCTCGTCGATGACCAGATCATCGGTGGCAACCAGGCTGCCATCGTGTTTGTTGAGCACGATCAGATTTGGCGCCGCGTTATATTTCCAGTTTTTACGATCCTTCGCTTTTGCCCAGGCCGGCGTTGGTTTGACGCCAGCGGCGTGGCCGGTGGCGAAAATGATCAGATCGCCAATGATCAGGGGATCGGAACTGTGGGCATCGTGTGCGCGAATGCGATGCTCGCGGACAAAATTATAGGCCCAGATTACGTCGCCATCGCTCGGCAGCAGCGCATCAACACCCAGCATGGTGGCTTCATCTTGAAATTCGCCGTCGTTGCCATCGGCCTGTCCCTGCAGGTCCAAACAGAGGAACTGGCCGACCGGACTGACCAGATAGACGCGATCGTCTTCAACGTAGGGCGTCGAGCAGACACCATGGCTGGCCCACCATGGCCCCTTTGGGCCCATGCCCATGCGCCAGCGGATGTCGCCGCTCTCCACGTCATAGCAGTGCAGAGCAGCCCTGGTTTTGTGTTGGTAGCGGTCATTCTTGCTGAGTTCCCTGCCGTCCATGCCGACCAGCAGGAAATCTCCCGCAATCACCGGCTGCGCGTAGGTATGCTTGTTGTGCGGTAAATCCGTGCGCCAGACGATGTTCTCATCGGTCAGCTCGTCCGGGAGGTTGATGGCGGTGCCGATCATATTCCGAGATGCCACCAGCTCGGCAGATTCCTGGGCCAAACCGCTGCAGGCCAGGCAGGGCAGGATCAGAAGGCAGGTATATGGGTGGTCGTACCAGTGGCCTAACATGGGCAGCTCCTTTACGCTTAGAAGCTGAGCTCGCAAAAACTTCGAGCAGAAAAAGTTGTTTTTGCGGGCTCAGCTTCGGGGGTCCGAGGGGCTTGCCCCTCGATGTAAGAGTCAAAACCGGGCGCCGACCGCTATGATCGAACCCGTGGGTTCCGGGCGGCGCCCGGTTTGTCATCAAAGATTAACGAAAAGGAAGCTGCCCGCTAGTCTGTTACCGGTCGCTTCGTATGACTTTAGGGGTTTGTGGTACGATCTTGCTGATCAGAGCCCAAAGGTGTAAACGGTCTGGAAGCGGCGGCCCATGATGATGGTGGTGCCGGGTTCGTGTTCATCGGCGGGCATCAGGCTACGGAACAGCCCACGACCGGGCAGCTCGTAGGTCGCATCTGGCGTCAGGGCGACCGGACCGTGGTCGCTTTCGCTGTTGATGATCAGACCATCCAGATCGGCGGCATGGACGCCGATCCATTCCCAAGTGTCGGGGGTATCGCCGACACGCAGCAGGGTGCCTTTGCTGATTGCCGATCCAGCGATACCGCGTAATTTGATCCGGTCATCTTCGAATCCGATCAGTCGGCCGTTGGCCCGGTTGGGTGTTTGCATGATGATCAGGAATCGGACGGCAGCGGGATAGCGTCGTATGCTGTGATTGGCGTCTTGTTCCAGCGTTTGATACATGGGGTCACCACTCAGAAATGTGAGCGGATCGCCCAGTTCCTGTGACTGTGAATCGTCCAAAAAAATCTGCCAATCCGTGTCGTGTTTGGGTGCCGTGCTGATTGCGTACTGGTCCTTGTCGTGCGAGTGATGAACGCCGCAGAGCCAGGTGCTGAAATGCATGCAGCTGGTACTCACCACCTCTTCCAGCGGCGCGCCAGTAATGGCTGAAGCAGGATCGGCTTTCAGGTTGTCCCAGAAATCCGTCGTCAGTGGCCAGTCGACGACACGCCGGACCAACTGTTCCTTGGTATCACGACCTTGGTCGGACTGATCATGTCCCCAGATCACAAAAGAGTGTTGATTTCGGCCGCCATCAGGATCGCGGATCACCCAGCCAGTGACGCAGTCGCCGCCATCGATCAATCCGGTAAACCAATGCCCACCCGCTTGCGACCCCACCGCCGCTTGGCAGTCACGTCGCAGCAGGCTGAGCACGGCGGTCGCCTCATCGGCCGCGGCGCGAACGGATTCGCCCTGCTGATACAAGCGCGTTGCCGCCATGAACACTGCCAGCATGGCGCCGGACACCACGGTGAAGATGAACACCGCCAGCATCACCTCCACCAGGGTGAAGGCGGTTCGGCTGCGGGCCCTGCTGTGGAGAAAGAGCATCAGGGTGTTCCCTGGTCCAGCACCAACAGTGGCACCTGACAGGTGATGTTGACTGGGCCTGAGGTCGGTGCCAAGCCGGATCGCAGCATCAATTGATGCAGAGCCGTCAGGTTGGAGGCGTCGTTTGATCCGCTGATCGCAGCATCGGTATAGCGCCAGTGTACTCGGAGTTCCGCGCCATTAGTGATCTGGTTGTGAAAGTCGCCGAATGCATTGTTGACATTGTCCTTCAGCCCGAGGGGGGCTTCACCCCAGTCCCTGACATCGCGCTTGGTGTCATTTTCGTCCTTGCCGGCATTGTAATCGAACTCCGCCAGGCCACGGAATTCGGCTCGGACTCCGGCTGTTTGTGTGGTGGCAGGGCTGTTGATGTCGATGGCCTGAATGCCGAAACGACAATCATAATGTCGAACCGGAAAACTGGCAAAAGGGTAGCAGCGGCTGATCAGGCGGTGTTTGTCGATGCCGCTGTTGTCCGCCGGCAGCAGCGGCGGCATGCGTGGCCACCAGCCGATGACCAGGGTGTTGGCGCTGCTGTCGGCGGCACCGGCAACCAAGGTCTCGTTTGACATGCGAGCATCATACAGGTCGCGAAGCCAGGGCAGCAGGAGGACGGCATCGTGGCTTACGCCTTGAATGGTATTGTCATCCTGGCGCTCCTTGATCTCGCCGTCTTGCACATAGGCGCCATCGGCTGGAATATTCGGGATGATTTCGAGTATTTCGCCGCTGGCGCTGCTGAGCAGCAGGGTTGGCGCGGATTTCAGGAGAGTCCGATTACCGTGGAGAAACAGCCGGCCACCATCTCCGGTGCCGTTTTTACCATCAGGCAGTGGGGCGTGGGTCAAGCGAGTGACCGGGATGTGACTGAGGATTTCGACTGGCATGCCGACTCGGATGGTCGCGGCCTGGGAGCCGAGTTGGGCGCGGCCGATGACGCGGTAATCTTCGCCGTTGTTTTGTTCCAGGGCCAATACCTCGCCGTGAATGCGGACCATGCCTGTTGTTCCGGTGAGGTTGTCGATGGACAGGATGGTCTCGGGGATGCCTTCATTTTCGTCGGAAGCGAGGCTGTCGCCTGGGCTGATGTCGGCGATGTGGGCTGTGGCATTGTTCGTCGGAGGGGATTGGTAGTGGAAATGGTCGATGGTGCAGGCCAGGTCGAGGAGGGTGAGTTTTCGCTCGTCTTTTGGTTCGGAGGCAGGGTCGTTGGGGTCCTGCTTTGCGCCACCCCAGTCTGGCTCGAAACCGAGGCTTGGTGGGAGCAGGGTGGTGTAGGTGACAACGCCATTGCTGTCGATCATCGAGGTGATGCCTGGCCAGGCGGCCATGGTGATGGAGCCGCTGGGCAGCGGGGTGGCAGACGAGCTTGGCGGGGCCAGGCTGTAGAGGAAGTCGGAGGTAGCGGTGAGCTCGTATTCTTTCGGATCGGTGTTTGTAATGGGATAATGGTTGTCAGAGAAATGATGGTAGACATGTCGAATCTGCGACGGCTGTGGGGTGTTGATCTGGTTGGGTTGGTTGGGGATCAGGGTGATCAGGTCGCCGGTTTCTGGGAGAAGTGTGTTTGCTGACGGCTGGATATGAAACACCGGTTGCAGCGTCTGGCCAATGGTCCAGTCGAGGTCGTTGGTTCGAGCTTGTTTTTTCTTGAGGTCCATGAGGTAGTGGTGGTCGTTGACGGTGGCGATAACCGGACGGGAATTTTCTGCATTGCCGGAAGATCTGACTTTGATCCATTCGATGTCGTTATTTGCCGTGCTGAGCTGCAGGTAGCTGGTCGGGAAGCTGGTCGGGGTATAGTCGGTGATGGCGACGCTGACGAGCCTGATTTCCTTGCCGAGTTCGGCTCTGTTCGTGGTGGTTTGGAACGCTTTGTTGGCCGAGTGGTTATGATCCGGATCTTCATTATAGAGCGTCAGAGTGTTGTTTGATTTGGCGGTATAGGCAACTTCTCTATGAATACCTGGAGGTGTGCTGTTCACGTATTCAGCTACGCTGATGATGCCATGGTCAGGAAAATCGGTGGTATCTTCGACTGGTAAGACGATGGAAGGACTGGAGAGGTCGAGGAAGTAGTGATCGCTTGGTGGGTCGGTGTTGCTTATGTTTGCGGTAGTGGTGCTGGTGGTCCAAGCTGCGGGGAGATCCTGGTCCAGCCTGGCGGTTTTCTGAGTCCAGCCGGGTAGGCTCATGTTCGGATAGCCGCCTGGGTAGACAGTGCTGCCGATGGGATGTGCGGGCGCGATCGGAAACTGCAGCTGTTGGATTCGCTGGTAATTTGCTGGTTTGCTATCGGCGTCCTTTATGAATAGGCCCTTGCGCCGCAAGCGCTGACAGCCGGAGAGGGTGATTTTTCCCTTGGCATCTGGTCCGTCGACCGATTGATACGAAAGATATTCGCCGCCGATCTGGATCAGCTGGTTGCTAGTTTGGCCGTCCTGCAGCCATTGATGCGGTTGCAGTTTGTCTCCATTCGGCACACCGAGAGTGGTGAGGACATCATCTGGCAAACCTTGCAGGACCATCTCGAAGCTCGGCCAGACGAGGTCGTTGAAGGCACCTTTACGTTCGCTGGTAACGTCCTGCGGTATGGCGGGGTCCAGATTCGGGTCCCATTCATCCAAGGAGCTGTCGGCGAGGAACAAAGGCGCCGGCCAGGCGTAGTGGTCACCGCGCTGACTATCGGACAGGGCATCGGTATCCCGCTCCGGATCATAATGATTGAGGCTACGGCCGAGGATGCCATTGATGGTCAGCTTCAGGCCCATGGCTTGATCGTCGTGGATGCCGAGTCGGACGTGGATGGACTCGCCAGTGTCGAGGTCCTCCAGGGGATAATAATAGGCGAGTTGAGCGGGGAGCTGTTCAGGATACTGATGGCCTTGGGCCAGCAGGATGCTTCCGGCTTGGGTTCGGGGATCGAGATCATCACCCGCGCCAAAACGAGCCGTCGGGTGGGGGCCGACCTGTGGGCCTGTTTGTACGGCCGATGGCAGAATGGCATTGGCCAGACTCAGGATGAACCAACCGTTATCGTAGATGAGGGTCAGCTGGTTCGGGTTGATGCTGGTCGAATCCTGGTCCTGCTGGATATTAAGAATCGTCTGTTGATCACCCCAGGCCTCATTTGGAGTTAGCCAGAATTGGCATTGGAAGCCATTTATTTCCGTGAGGTTAGAATTGATGCGGGCGGGATCGTCAGGATCAGCGTCGGCCGCTGGTTCCTGATAGATGCTTGGTTGGATCAGATGTTCAACCTGCATGCTGGTCAGTTCGATGCCCTGTGGCACCGTCCAGCCGAGAGGCGTTGCTTTTTGGAGAGATAGGGATTCGAGGATCGTCTTCAGATGGTCCTCGGGATCGTCCTTGTCGCTGGTGGTGAATGGTGGGGCTGGGAAGGGGAGGGGGCTGAAGGCGAAGTCTGCCTCTGCGGTGTTGCGTGATGCGCCCAAAATAGTTCCGGAACGACGGGTGGCGTCTGGCCAGCTGGTGACCAGATTGCTGAATCGGACTTGCACCAGTTGCTCGAAGGCGGCCTGGTTGTCCCAGCTGTGTGTGATCGTGCTGTCGATTGGGGGAACTTGTTGGGTGATTTGTCGTATCTGGCCACCCAGCCGATCACCCTGCGGAGTGGTCAGGTTGGCGGCGATGGTCAGATCGATGATGCCAGGGCTGGTGTCGATGAGTGGCATGGTGCTCAGGTGGGAATCGTCGATCAGATCGAGCCATTTTTCGAAACTGGTGTCGGACCACGGTTTGCCGAAGAGGGTTTTGAACAGATCGCCAGAGCCCCTGAGCGCATGTTTTTCGTCGATGTTGGTGAGATTCAGAGGTGCGGGGGTGCTGGTCGCTACCCGATTGTGCGTCCATTCGAGATTGCGATTCGCATAACCGTATGAGTTGATCTGGTCGTCGACTCGTACCTTTGGCAGGTTGATGGTCGTGTAGACCTTTCGGTCATAGGCATCCAGAAGGTGGTAGGCATCGTCGTCATCCGTGTCTTCGTCCGTGGCGGGATAGGATTGATTGCCCAGATCCATGAGTCCCCAGCGTCCCCAGCCCAGGGAGCGGGTGGTGAGAAGTGGGCGGAGGCGATCCAGCTCGGGCTTGGTGAGAGGGTGTCGGAAGCCAAAGCGGGCGTTGCTGCTGCCGGCTGTATAGGTGGTGTGAAGGTCATTGTAAGTATTGAAATCGATAGATTCCGTCGGGATGATATCCAGGAGTTCGGTCAGGTCGGTGATGTGGTCTTCTGGCGCCGAGATGGCCTCGGCGATGGCCTCGGCGAGTTCGCCGACGTTTCCACCGTCATCGTCATCCAGGTTGGTATTGCTTGGGTCGGTATCCTCGCTGTCGGCAAAGGCATTGTCGTCCCAGTCGCCAATATCCGCTGCCTTGAACAGCTCTGACCATTCCTTCGGGCGTAGGCTGTTGGCATCCAGTCTCGTGGCGTGGTCGTTCAGGGCGATGCTGATCCTGGACAGATCGATGTCGGCATCCGGGAAGGCTTGGGCCATCAGGTGGGTCACATCGATATGCACCTGGTCGTCAGAGGTGTAGGCTTCCCCAACCCGGATAGCTTGATCGGAATCGACCAGCTCGAGCCAGATCAGTTCGGCGTTGAGGTGATCGACAAAGCTTTCAGGGCTTTCGTTATTTTTCAGGGTCAGTTTTTGCCGGTCCATGATCGCTGTGACCAGGTCCAGGCCCAGGGCTTGGGCGCTGGCATAATGTTGCTCGAGGCGGACCGAACGAGCATAGGCCTTGGCGGTGGCGACCCCGTTGCGCTGGCCCAGCAAGAACGGTGTTCCCAGCAGGAATAGGACGCCGATCAGAATGACGGCCATGATCAGGGCGGCACCACGGCGATGGAAGTTGCTCAAGACTGATCCTCCGCATCTGGGATCGGTCGAGTGGCTTCTTCGACAGTGACGTCGCCCGATGGGGTAATATCGACGCGCAGGTCGCGGTTGGCGCCTTCGTCAAAGAGCCAGAATTGGCGTTGGCTGATCACACCTTGGTCGGCGCGGATGGAAATTGGTCCTGCTGGACCACCGTCGCTGTGGTCACCGAGCCGGATGCCGCTGGGCAGCGGGGCCGCTTCACCAGCGCGGAGGCGGGAGATGCTGATATCGTCGATGAGAAGATTGGACAGCCGCTGCTGCATGCCGGTGCTGCTGGTTGGGTATTGATGCCGTGCGATGTAGAGATTCCAGAGCCCGCGCCGGAAACGACCACGGTAGTCGCCGGTGTCATCCGCTTCGTAGAAGTTCTCCGGAAAAACGGGTGTCTGGATCAGTTCCTGGAGGATCTCACCGTTGCGGGCAATGGTGAAGGTATCGATACCGTCCCAGCTCATCGACACCTCCAGCCATTGGCCAGCGGCCTGCGCATCCCAGGCACCGACCAGGCTTTGTTTCCGGGTGATCGCATGGACCAGCCATGGGGTCTCGGTGGGTAGCTGGTAGTTGCCGTTGTTGGGATTGGCCAGGGATTCCCAGTAGTCGATGTGATCGTCGATGTCGAAAAAGTCTTCTTGTGCCTGTTGTGGATCGTCAGGACGTTCACCCATCCAGCCAACCAGGGCCCAGTGGGGGTCTTTTTTTCCAGAAGGAATGGTCTGGCGCCAATCGTATTCAACGCTGTCGTCAGAAGTATTGTCATCATCGATCGGAACGTAGTGGAACAGGTCCTGTCGCCACCATTCGAGTCCGAACAAGACATTCGGGTTGTCTAGCTCGTCATGGTCTGCCATGGTGGCCAAAACGATAGGAATGACTTGGTCGTCGGTGTCTCGAGGAATTTGCAATAGCACGCGGAGGGTGAAGCCATGGGTGTAATCCAGGATCACCGGCAGTTCGGTGGACATGGGCTTGAGGGCCACATTATGGTCATTGCGCCACGCGTAGCCTTCTAAGCCGGTGGACAATTGGCCTGGCGACTGGTCTTCATTCAGCCCATCTACATCGCTGTCAAAATAATGGAGAATAATATCCTGGCGCTCTTGCTCGTCGCTCGTGCCATCATACCACTGGAAGTTCTCGCGCCAGATCAAGCGCTCTTCGTTTCCAGAAATCCGGTTGGTATCCGGATCGATCACCAGTTGCACCGGCCGTCCGGTGCTCAGTGATGCGCTGCGGGCTTGGCGAACGGCGTTGGCTAATTGACCGCGGACGGCGATGCGGGCGTTGGTTTTCAGTAGCCCGGACCAGGCACCCATGGATAAACCGACCATGGTGACAATGACCAGGATCACCACCATGAGTTCGATCATGGTGAAGCCGCGCGAGCAGTGTTGTGTGAATGTGCTGCTCATGACTCCCAGTTGACGATGTCATCGCCATAGGGGAGCGAATCGTCGTAGGCAGGGATGCCGACGGCGCGTTCCTTATCGTCTTGATCGATTAGGATGTCGTTTTCCATGTTGGGGCCGAAGCTCCACAGTTGGAAACTGTCGGGATTGACCGCGTCGGTGACGTCCAGATAGGCGGTCCAGGGCTGGTAGAAGATTGGTTCGCCCCAGGAGTCCATCAAGACGTCGTAGGTGTCGTCTGGTCCGCGATACGATTCGACCAGACTGCCGCTCAGACCGAAGTTGCCCTGGTCGATGCTGGCCAGCTCGTTGGCCAGACCGGCGGAGATGGCGGCGCGGTTGTCGAGCTCTCGGTAGAGTTCATCGATCGGGTCGTCGGGATTGATACGGGTGTTGAATAGTTCCAGGCCAACGACGTCCTTCGTGTTCTGCAGCGGATACTGGCCTTTGTCGCTCTGATAGCTGCCGATGGCGCCACTGATCTCGGTGATCCGGGCCTGGGTCTTGGTGATGGCGGCACGGTTGTTCATGTAACCGATGGAGGGGATCAGGATGCCCATCAGCAGGACGATGATCGAGATGACCACCAGTAGTTCGACCATGGTGAAGGCGTGACGTTGTGACATGTACAAGCTCCAGATACAAGACGCTCCGGCTGGCAATTGCTTGCCAGCCGGGCGGAGATTCAGGCGAAAATGAGGCGGATGGTTGATCGATGCGTGCCGGGTCCGCGACGGCTCATGGCTCGCTTTCTTCGAAGCAGAGCAGACTGCCACCGGTGGTGGCGACCAGGACGCGGCCGTCAGCAGCCAGGGCGCCAGCAGCGGCCGAGCCTCCGAGATCATATTCCCATAATTTGGCGCCGGTGGCCTGATCCAGGCAGGTGAGCATGCCATTGGTGTCGGCCACATAGATGCCGTGTTTGCCGATGGCAGGCGAGCCGACCAGATCGCCAAGAGTGCCGCTGGTGGGATATCGCCAGGCGATATCGCCAGGCTTGGCGATATCCAGGGCCAGTACTTGGCCACCACGGGCATTGACCACGGCCTGACGGCGGGCGGCGTTGATTGACGGTTGTGTCATGAGGCCGTTTTCCACCGGCCAGGAGCCAAGCGTTTCCACGGGTGAGCCGTGCACGGTAGGATCGGCATCAATGGCGATCACCGCGCCAGCACTATCGACGATCAGCAGCGATGGACGGCTGCCGACATTGGCGCGAATCGGTCGACAGGGGATTTCGCCGCGGGTTTCGATTTTGAAACGATATTTCAGTTCGCTGTTTTGACTGACCGAGGTGGCGTCGTAGGCAACCAGGTATTGCCCAGCGGGTACGTAGACCGTGCTGTGGATACCCTCGTAGCTTTCCGCATAGATGGGTCCAGTGATGGCCCAGCCGAGTTTGGTGCGCGGGTAGGGATTGATGGCGGTGTCATCCTGGACTGCCAGCGTGATCACTTGGCCATTGGTGGTGCCGGCGAAAATTTGGATTTCGTTCTGGATCAACTCGTGCTCTTGCGCCCAGAGTGGCCCGGCAAAGGAGGTGGCGAAGGTGGGATCGTCCACTGGTGGCCAGGTCCAGGTCTCCAAGCGAGTGTTGATGTCCAGAGCAACAATGCGGTCGCCCAGGACCACATAGGCAATGCTGCGGAAGATCAGCGGTGGGCCAACCATGACGCCGATATCCTCGGCCACGGCGATATTGTGATTGGTGCCATGTTCGATGTTGACGATGTGTAGGCTGTTGTTGCGCAACGCGAAAATAGCACTGCCGCCGCTGAGCTGGGCATCGGCAATAGGGATGGCTGGTAAGCTGATCTGCCAGCTGGGACCGCGTTGCAGGGAGATGTCGTACTGCAGGCGTCGCAAGGTGGAATCAATGCGGATGTCTTCGATGGTGGAGAAGCCAGATCGACGGGCACCGATGGTAATAGCGCTGATTGCGGGATAATAGAGGGTGTGCGACCAAGCACCTTGAACGCCGCTGGGTGCCAGGATGACCTGCTCACCACCGCCGCTGGGTTTGACGAAGAGCGAGACGTTGTGGCTGTCGAGATTGACCACCATTGGGAGCTGGATGGTATTCAGGATTTCTTGTGGTTTCATGCTGTGGGCATTTTTGACCAGATTCCGTAATTCATCCAAGCTGCCAAAGGTGTTTTCCGCATCTTGGTTGCGTGCGGACTTGGCAATGGTTTTGGCCAGTTCCGTCGCGGTACGGTTTTCCAGTTCCAAAAGCCGTTCGCGTGCTAGCGTAACGAAACGATCGCCTTGTCCTTTAGTGGCGGTCACGAAGGCATCAATGGCAGGCCGTTTGCCCTGACGAAGTTCGATTTGTTCCGCACGGCGAAAGAGATGCTCTGCCGACTGCAGTTTTTCCTGCCAGTCCAAGCGCTGTTCTTCCATCTCTTGCTTGAGCTGTGGCGGTGGATTTTTGGTTGCAGCAATCAAGGTGTTCAGGCTGGTCAGCGCCTCGCTCCAGCTGTATTCGTTCCAGAGTGCTTGCGCTTGTCGCCATTCTTCATCGATGGCGGCGCGAGCCTTGCCATAGTCGAGCCGCTTTTGGAATTCATCGATAGTGATGCCTTCGATCGAGCGGAACTGATCGCGTAGGACTTGCAGGGCTGCTTCTGCCTGATCGTACTTACCTGCGGTGAGGTATTGCTCGACCAGGGATTGCTGCTTATGCGCGTGCTCGATTTGAGTCTGTTGAATGCGAGCCTGCAGACGGTTGAGCGCTGCGATGTATTCGCTGTCCCGTGTGAAATCACGTAATTTATCCAGGCGATTGGATAATTCGTTGAAGTCAGGATTCTGACTGTTGTCGAATTGTGCCTGGAGTTGTTGGAGCCGGCCCTCGGCATTCTGAAGGATGACATGTTTGTCGATGTAGTTCTTGACCAGGAAACCGGCGACCGCCACCAGGATGATGATGATGGTGTAGACCAGCATGCGTACCGCGGAAGCGGTTTTAACCGCTTCCGAGCCTTTGGCGTGGTTGAGGACCTGCTCGGTGACGGCGGGATACTTGCAATCTTCTGCCAGGATCTGTTCCAGCTGGTTGAGGGCCTTGCGAGGACGCATTTCTGGCAGCATTGCATGCCAGAGGGATTTATACTCGACAACGGCGTTGTCGGTTTGGCCGTCCAGGAGATAGGCTTTGGCCAGCAGACGATGTGGTTCGGCGGCGCGGGGCTGCAGGTCGCGGGCGCGATGACAGCTTTCGATGGCGGCGTTGGTGTCGCGAAGATTCAAGTAATCATTGGCGGCATTGATGTAGGCTTCGGCGGCGTCGTCCAGTTGCTCGAGTTCGATCAGCAGAGTGGCCCGGTCGATGCGCAGTTCCGGATCGTCAGGGCTGAGGTCGATGAGTGTGTTCAGATGATGCAGGGCCGATTCGAAGTCCTGCTCTTCTTGGTAGTGCTGTACCAGTTCCAGGTACAGTTCGACCGCTTGCGGGATCAGGCGTTGTTCGACGTTCAGTTCGGCCAGGGGTAGCAGCACTTCGGGGGTGCGGATGCGTTTGAGGGCATTGCGCAGGAGATTGGTGGCCTGGTTGAGGTGGCCCTCTTCCCGCAAGGCCAGGGCGTCCTCAACGATCTCCTCGCCGCTACGCAGGCGGACGACGTGTGACAGGACTAGTTGTGCGACGATGGCATGGCAGTCAAAGCGGCTGAGACCGGCGTGCTCGGCAATCTGATCGATCAGGTGTTTGCCGTCCAGATAACGCAGGACCTTCAGCATGTCCGGATCGGTTTCGATCTGGGCTAGATTGGTACGACCCTCGTTGTCGACCACGAATAATTCATTGGAATCCGGAATGGCTTCGCGGATCCGAGCCCATTCGTCCTGACGCCGCGTCGCTTCCATGATCAAAGCTGAGGTCTGCAGGGGGATATCACCCAGGGCGATGACCTGTGGACCGATCAGCTCGGGGACCGGGTCGCCGTCAACAAACTCGAACTCGCCGGTGGACCATTCGAAGATCTCGCAGACCAGGTCCTCGATCAGTCCGCTGCATAATTCATCCAGGTTCTGAGTTGGGATCAGACTGCTGGCGACAATGAGATCGCGCAGAGGTTGACGCGAGTTGTTGCAGCGGAACAGCAACTGTTCCGCTTGGGTCTGATTGAGAAAGCCATGGATGGTGAGGGTTCGCAGTAGCATTGGCATGCCATCGCTTTCACCACCATCGCACAGGATGACGCTGCCGCTGGCAAACCAGACGAAACGACGCCGATCCGGACCGTGTACGATCAAGGTCCCGGTCTGACCATTCATGGCCAGCGTCTGAAAGATATCAGCTATGTTGACTGACTCGATCGTCCCTTGGAAACCCATAAGGGGGGCTCCGGATCAGAGCTCGCCGAACAAGTCGTCGAGCTTCTGGTTGAGGTCTTCGGAATAGCCGGTTTCCAGCTTTTCGCGGTCTTCTGACAGCGGGCGTACAGCAATCTCCTCCAAGATCGTTTTGACTTTGTTGGCTAGTTCGTTGCTCATCACCTGGATCAGTCCCTGTTTGGTACTGCTGTCGAATACGGTTACTTGGAGGGTGCGGTCACCAATCAGATTGAGCAAGATGGCATGTTGCGGACCTTGGTGGAAAAGGACCTTGAATTCCTGTTCGCCCAGTAGTTTAGCGACCTCACGCGTGGAGGCGAAGCTGCCAGCAACCAACGCCGCCAGCGCAGTCGTGTCGATCTTGTCGACAAAGCCCTGTTTGGCCACCATGTGGCCTTCTTTATCAATCAGCAGGGCACAAACGGCACCGGATTTCTTGACGAAAGCACTCAGAGCTTCGTTGAACTGGTTGACGTCTTCGCTGTAAAAGGCGAGGCGTCGATAGCGCAGGGCCTGGTTGTCGTTGGTCATGGGGCCGACTCATCTGGGGCAGGAGCACTCTGGTTGGAGGTGGCGGCCGCTTCTGCTGCTTTTTGCTGGCTTTCATCCAAAAGCATTTTCTGGAATTCGGTCGGAAGCAGCGGACGCACAGCATCGCGAACTGGTTTGACGAACATGACCAGGACGCCCAAGATGAGAATGATGAAGACCAGTGTCAGTACGATCACCATCATTGCTTTGATCAGACCACCACCTGGGTTGGTCTTGTAACGGCGGAGGCCGGGGTCGGTCTGACCGAGATTGACCGGTTGCGGTGGGTTGTCGCTATGAGCCAGGGGGGTGGGGGCTGGCTTACGCAAATGTTGATGGCGACGTCGCTCTTGTGGACTGGCGCCCCCCTGGGTTGGTGCTTGGTGTCGCGCTGGGTGTCTGCCACTGCTGCTGGTGTTACGTGTTTTCGATGCGAGCGCGCTGGCTGCCCTTGGCGTAGGGGCCGATGGCGGTGCTTGGCGCGGAGGAGGAGCGGCGGCGGCCGGCGCTGGTCGGCTGGGAGCCGGAGCACTGGCTGGTGGTGGTGCGGCGGCCTGGTTGTTGATGGGGGAACCTGGAGGAGTTCCACTGCTGCTGGCGCTGGCCGGACGCAGGTCCGAAGCGGTACGGCGACGTTGCGCTGCGGGCGCGTGTTCCGTGTTCAGTTTTTCGATGACCAGTTTGGACAGCAGTTTCAGGGCCGAAAAGACCCCCTTGCCATCTTTGGAAATGGCTTCCACGCAGGGGACGCCCATGGGATTCATCTGTTCGTTCAGGACCGATACAGGCAATGCGTTCGGCAGATCGCGCTTGTTGTACTGGATGACGACGGGCAGATCGTCCAGGTTCAGGCTCATGTCCGCGAGGTTGTCGCGTAGGTTTTGAAGGGATTCCAGGTTCTCTGCCATCTTGTCTTTGGCCGAGTCGGCGACGAAGATGACTCCGTCCACACCTTGCAGCACGAGTTTTCGGGTAGCGTTATAGTAGATCTGACCGGGAACGGTGTAGAGCTGGAACTTGGTGTGCATGCCGGCGACCTGACCAAGATCCAGCGGCAGGTAGTCGAAATACAGGGTGCGATCAGTTTCGGTCGCAATGGAGACCATCTCACCTTTGGAGTTATCCGGTGCCTTCTGGTGGATGATCTCCAGGTTGGTCGTCTTGCCAGACATGCCTGGTCCGTAATAGACCAGCTTACAGCTGACTTCGCGTTGTCCGAAATTGATCTGTACCATGCTAGGGTCCGCTCGCTCGGTGGTTATGGGGCACAGCCTACAAGGCCATGCGCTCAGCCAAGGCTTCTACGTAAGGTTTAATCTCGAGTTGCAACAATGCGAGGTTTGCTTGGGGGTCGGTGAGGACGGCGAGATAGCCAGGACCCGACCGCAACAATAATAGGCCACCATCACTGCTTTGCAGCTGAACATACCCCGGCGATGGCAGTTGTGCCCGTTCGCAGAGGGCCAGGGAACGCTCCAGCACCGCACCGAGGGAGGCAGACAGGTCGTCCTCGTCGATATCGTTGCGCAACGAGGTGGCGATCGGCAGACCTTCGCTGCTGAGCAGGAGCGAGCCGCCAATGCCGCGGACCCGATTCAGTTGTTCCAGAATGTTGTTCATGCCGGGCTCCCGAGTTCGATCAGGGCCTGACGAGCACGGAGTTCCAGCAGTGCCAGTTTCGCATCAGGGGCAGCGGTCATGAGCAGCGTGAGGGGGCTGTCTCGTTTGAAGAGCAGGATTTGCTCGGCGGCAGTGGCGATGGCCCAGGTCTGCAGCGGCTGATGGCCAGCATGGCTCAAGGCATCGCCGGCCGCGCTGGTGACATCGGTTGCCAGGGCGGCCAGCAGTTCGTCACGTCCCGCCGGCAAGCCTTGGCTGACCAGGAGACGGCCTTGTTCATCGACGACCACGGCACCCCTGACGCCATGTTCAGAACAGACCGCGTTCAGTACACCATTACTGCCGGATTCGACTGGTTTGGCCTCGGGAATTGCGGCTGGTGTCGGCGGTGTGGGACGTGGTCGGCTGGTGGCCAGTTCCACCGGCACCGAACTCAAGTCGATGGCGCCGTTGTCGCTCTGGCTGCCGGCGACCACGGGGCCGGTTCCACTGACTGGCTGTGGCGTAGCGGAACGTCGACGGTGAGCGGTGCCGGATTCCGGCACGGGGCCGCTCTCGCCGCGTTCTTGGCGGACTCTGTTCACCTCCTCAAGGCGTCGCCGCACGGATTCGTCGTTACGCTTGAAGGTGAGGATCTGTTGCAGACAGTCGATGCTGCGGCTGTATTGACCGGCATCGGCGTAGAGATCGCTGAGCATACGCAGGCCACTGTAGCTACGCCGATCCTGTTTGACGCCGCGCTCCAGGATGTCATGCGCCATATCTCGCCTGTCGGTGCTCAGATGAATCCCGGCTAGGATCACGTAGGCCTGGCCGTTGCGTGGAAATTCGTGGATGCAACGCAAGCAGAGCTCGGTCGCTTCATCCATGTTTCCGGACAGTCGCTCCAGTTCCGCCAGTCGATTGTACGACGACGGCGATGGATAGCTGTCCAGCTTTTTGCGTAGTCGCTCTCTCTCATCCACGTCGCAGCTCTCCGCGAGACTGGAAACTACCGCTTTGGTCAAGCAATGGCATACGTTTAGGTGTACTCTCGAGCCGGAAGCCAGTCAATGCGATAAGGAGTTCATAATCGAAGCCCGACTATCTTGCGTCTTGCGACCGGGGCAAGTCGGGAACACTCTTTCTTATGCCTTGTCCAATCTGGCATTACGTCGTCAATACTCATTCCGGTGGCGGCCAGGGGCGTTTGGTCCTACGGCAATTGCGACAACTGATCGGTCGCGAGCGCGTTGGCGACCTGTTGGCAGGTGATTTGAAGCGACAATCGGCTGCCGCCGCCGCCGAGCGGGTGCCGCTGGTCGTGGTCGGCGGCGATGGCAGTGCCGCTTCGGTGCTCAATAGTGTCGTCCAGCGCAAGCTGCGCGTACCAGTGGCGGTCTTGCCCTTGGGCACGGGCAATGATCTCGCTCGATATCTGGGCATGGGGCGATGGAGCCTGGAGGAGTTGCCGCAGGCGCTCGAGAGTCTCCGTTGCTGTCGGTCTCGACTTCTGGACCGTTGGGTGCTGCACGGACCGGATCTGCATCGTTGGTGGTTCAACTACTGCAGCTTTGGTGCCGATGCTCGGGTGTGCATGTCTTTTGATCGGCTTCGCCGTCGCCATCCACAGCTGTTCGTATCGGCATCGGTGAACAAAGCCTGGTATGGTCTGTTGGGCCTGTTGGATCGGCGGCGGCCGCTGACCAATGAGTTACGCAGCCCGCTGATCAATGGTTCGGCTTGTAGCGTCGAGTCTTTGGTTTTTGCCAATATCAATAGTTATGCTGGCGGCACGCGTCTGCATCCGGACATCGATGCGGCTGATGGCTTGCTGGATGTGGTGGCACTGCCGGGTGGTTGGTCGGTGTTGCCCTATTTGCAGCAGTGGCGTCAGGCGGCGCAGCTGGCTTGTACTGATGGGACCTGGGTCACCTTGCGACGTGCCGGGCACGTTCAGGTGGATGGCGAGCCTTTCGTGAGTCGGGCCGGCGTGTATCGCATCGAACCGGCGGGGAAGGTCACGGTGCTGGCCCGTTCGCTTTCGACGACTACCGTGCATGCCCGGCGTCACGAGCCGCCGTTTGGGAGTCCATCGCCATGCGTCTGTGCCTCTTGGTCATCTGTTTGAGTCTGGTTCTGGTCGCTTGTGGGGAGCGCAAACCCAAGGGTTTGTACGATGTCGATGACCAGGGCCTATCGGTGGATCAACAAGCCATTCTCGACCGCATCGACCAGCTGACTGCCGGCAAGGATCGTCAAGACGCTGAAGCGTCCAAACAATTCGATGCGGCGATCCATGAACTCACCCTGCAGGGGGTCAGTGTCGAGACCTACCTGATCGAAGCCCTGGTCGGTCATAATGACTGGGCGGTCCGTTATGGTGTCATTCACGTGCTGGACAGCATTGGTACCAAGGCTTGTGTCCCAGCATTGATCACGGCGCTCTCCGACGAGCACGCTCTGGTGTCGCAGAAAGCAATGTTCACCCTGCGAGTGCTCTGCCAGCATCGCGAGGTGCCCGAAGTGGGGGCCGCCATCGCCGAGGGGGCCTTGCCGCCGGTGCCACCACGCCAGACGGACGACCTCCGCGGCGATGCCGATCTGCTGATCTGGGAGGAGTGGCACGAGCTGTATCGTCAGCAGCTGCGTGACGCTTGGCAGAGCTGGTGGGATGCCAATCGGCACAAGGTGACCATCGAGTGAACGAGGTGCTGGCACAGCAACTGGCTGATTTGCCGGAATGTCCGGGTTGTTATGTCTTTCGCGATACGGCCGGTACCGAGATCTACGTTGGCAAGGCCAAGCAGCTCAAGCGGCGAGTACGCAGCTATTTCCAGCGTAGTCGGGGGCATTTGCCGCGGCTGATGCAGCTGGTCAGCGAGGTCGCCAGTTTGCATATTGTTGCCACCGATTCCGAGGTGGAGGCCTTGCTGCTGGAAAACCAGCTGATCAAGGAACTGCAACCTCGTTACAATGTGCGTTTGAAGGACGACAAGGATTACCCGCTGTTGGGGATCAGTCGGGAGGAATTTCCGCGGGTCTTCATCACGCGTGATCGGGACCGATCTGATGTCGATCTGATCGGACCCTTCGGTTCGATGACCGAACTCAAGCGGGCCTATCATTTTCTGATGCGCGTCTTCCGGTTTCGCAACTGCGATCTTGCTATCCGCGAGGACGATCCCGCTCGTCGTCGTTTCAGGCCCTGCTTGAATTATCACATCAATCGATGCTCGGCGCCCTGCACCACGCACATTGATCGCGACGCGTACAAGGCTGACATCAAAGCCTTGCGCGCCTTTCTGTCCGGGCGCGGCAAGGCACGCGTGATGGCCGAACTGCGTCAGCGTATGCAGGCTGCGTCGCAGGAGCTGTGTTTCGAGAAAGCGGCGCGCTATCGCGACCAGCTCCAGGCCTTGGAGCGGCTTCAGGATCGCGGTCGATTGGCCGATCTCGCCGCCGAATCCGTGGTCGAGCGGCAGCATCAGGAGGGCTTGGAGAGCCTACGCCAAGCGCTGCAGTTGCCAGTGCCGCCGCGTATCATCGAGGGTTTCGATCTGGCGCATCTGCAGGGCGAGTATGTGGTTGCCGGTATGGTGCAATTCATCGACGGGAAGCCGAATCCGAATGGCTATCGCCGTTACAAGATCCGGACCAATGCTGGTGATGGCGCAGGCAACAACGATTACGCCGGTATGGCTGAAGTGGTGGGTCGGCGCTATCGTCGGGTCAAGACTGAGGATTTACCGGTGCCGGACGTGGTGTTGATCGACGGCGGTGCCGGGCAGGTGGCCGCAGCCAAGGAGCAGATCGAGGCCTGTGGCCTGACTCCGCCCTGTCTGGTGGGCTTGGCCAAGCAGGAGGAAACGCTGGTTTTCCCTGATGGTCGTGAACAGCGCCTGGGCCGGCGGCACGGCGGTTTGAAGGTGCTGATGCATGTCCGTGACGAGGCCCATCGATTTTGTCGTCGGTATTTCCATTTGCTGCAGCACCAGGGTTTGCGGAAGTAGTGGTATTCATCAGAGGGGACGGGTCCCTCAGAGGGGGCGTTGCCCCCTCGCGCCTCCGCCAGCCGGGCTCCGGTCCCTCGGCCTCGGTCGGACCTTGCTTGCTTCGCGAGCATTTTTGGCAGCGTTCCGCGCATTTTACGCCCAAAACCAGCCCTCGGCCGGCCGGTCTCGCGCTTGGGTGTGCTTGCCTGGTGGCGGGGAAAGCCTCCTTTGATGCGGGCAGATTGGCACTTGCGGTTGTGTTGGATCATGACGTATTAACGTGCAGTAATCCTATGAGTGAATCCCGAGCAACTCCCCTGACCGTGGCTCAGCTCAACGTCCCGGACCGCATAGCGACGACCGGCGTTCTCTTGCAGTGCCAACCCGGTGACATTCTCGGTTGGCATACGGCCAAGCAGCTGCTCTCGATGCGCCGCGTTTTTATTGAGAATGCCGACGAACATCTGATGACCGCTCTGGCCCTATTAGCGGGGCAACGAGAATGGACCTATGCCGATGGCACGGTACCGGCGCGTGCCCCCATCAGACTGTTTCCGATCGATCCCTTTGGTCATTGGGCGGTGCAGTTGGCAGCCGATGCTGATTGGATCGGCTGGATGCGTGACGAGGGCAAGAACCATTGGGTCCGTTCGGTGGCCTGCGAGCAGCTGCATGTTGATCTGGGGCAGGTTATCCATCTCCGCTCGGTCATCATCGGATGGTTGCTGTCCTTGCGTCAGATGCTGGGGGATTCGGTGATCGATCTGATGAATGTCGATGGCCGGGCGATGACGGTGTTGCAGCAGATGCGTTTGGGCAGCATCTTCACCGTTGATGGCATGGATTCGGGCTTCGGCTCCTCGGGCGTGCGTGCCAGTCAATCAGGCCTGCGACCGTAGCTCAATGCATTCGTAAAGCAAAGTCCATCATCTGATAGATGATCCGGCCATCCACCGATAAGAAGCCGTCGCCAGTGATGGTCCGGTTCGCTTCGTCGATGCTGGTGATCCAGCATTGCACCAGCACCTGCTGATCACTGCCCAGGACCTGGCCACGATACAGCCAACGATGTTGTCGACCATTGGCCAGTGCTTCGAAGCGGACTGGTTCGCTCCAGCGACGGATTGCATGGACCTTCAGCAATTGGACAAAACTCTCCAGGCCAAGGCTGCCCGGTGTCACTGGATCCTGGTAGAAATGCGCACGGAAATACCAGGCGGCGGGGTCGACATTCAGGATGCCTTCGCTGTACCCCAGGCCCCGTGGGCCTCCCTCGTGCAGATAACAGGATACGCGATCCAACATGCGCAGCTGGTTGGCGGGAAAGGGTGCTTGTTCCGGGTAGGTGAAGCTCTCCGCGTTTGATCGCTCGCAGGCATCGGGCTGGTAGGGTTTGGCATCACGGAGGCCAATCTGGTTGGCGAGTGCGGCTTTGGTGAAAAAGCCGAACATGGTCTCGCCAGTGTAAACCGGGCCGTCTGCGTCGTGCAGGCTGAAGTTGAATTGTTGGATCACCATGCCGCCGGACTGCGAGACCGAGGTCATCCGCACGCGAGTGCGCAGGGTGCCGCTGTCCGGCCGTATGGCACGGTGGCTGGTGGCGGTGCCGCCCAGATTGCGGTAATGCAGGTCCTCCTGGCTGCTCAGAGCCGAGCCGATGTAGGCCGACAGCCAGCCGCAGGGTTGCAGGGCGGCTTCCAGGAGCACGCAGAACGGCATCACCGGTTGCTGTTCGGTTTGCTGATCGGCTGCGAAATACCATTCGGTAGGAGGGACGTCGTACTCGGCGTCAATATCGCCACCGGCACGCATGACAAAGGCTTGGCAGCCATCAATGCGCATGATCCGATTGAGAAATTTATACGGTGCGCGCGGTAGGCGGGCGATCACCCGTTCGTGGTCGAACATGCGGTACGGCTCGCCAAAGGCGGCAGAGGGATCGCCCTCGGCGAAAGCGACAATATGGTGGTTGTCAAATATCGGAGCTGTCTTCAAAAGGGGGGTCAGCCCCTCGCGACGTCCGTCGTACACCTCCTCGACCTCGGCCGGCTTCCCGTTTGGACGCGCTCGCCCGGGCAAACTCGAGTTTGGCACGAATTCGACTTTTGGCGGGAACGCCAGTGATGCATTGGGCTGACGTGCTGCCCAATGCGTCTCCAGTTGTTGCCGCTGCAGATTCCGGATCCGGACGCTCATGCCGATCATATGCACGATCGGCCGGCCATCACCGCTCATCAGGGCATCGGCAATGCAGAACGGCCGGTCGGCTTCGTCGTAGCCGATCTCCTTGATGGTGAGTTCGTATTGCACGCGCTTGGTGCTGGCCAGCACCTGGCCACGGCATTTCAAGGCGGAGGCGCGACCAGGCACCGGTTCGTGGATCAGTTCGTCGTCCACTGGCACCCAGCCGATGCGCAGCAGATAGACCCGCAGGGTGTGGAGGCAGCATTCGTACATCAGCGTGCCGGGCATGACCATGTCATCGCAGAAATGACAGGTCAGGAACCAGTCGTCCGGGTGGATATCGGCCTCACCGGTGATTCGTCCCAGGCCGTGCCGGCCAGCGCCGGGTTCCAGAGCCAGAATGCGGTGCACCAGGCGCATAGGGCCATCGGGTAGGCAGGAGAGGCCGCTCTGTCCGGAAAATGCGGCGCCAAAACAAGCTGCGAGATCACCTCGTCGCAAGGCGTCGAGGTGCTGGTCGGCGTAGCGTTCGACAGTGCTGACCGGCACCAGTTCGTGGAAATCGGGGGTTTGGATGCCGGGTTCTGGATGTCGCATGGCGGTGGGGATCACCACGCCCTGGCCGGCGGCCAATTCGGCCTCAGTAAAAAAGCCGGCAATGCCGTCGGTCATGGTCAGCAGGCGTTTGCCGTTGACTATCCCCTCGAAACGGAAGCGGAACAGGTAGGTGTCGCCTTGGCGGAAGAAACCGTCAACATGGATGTCATAGACGATGGTCGAACCGGCGCTGGGTACCGCATCGTGGAAGGTGATGGTGGCATCCAACAGGCGATAGACCGCTTGGCCCTTGGTGATGAAGTCGATCCCCAGAAAGCCAGATAGGAACAGATCCGCCTGGCCGGATTCGACGCAGATGGAGACCGGAATAACGCCGCCATCCAGATACCAGTCGCCTGGCAGGACGTCGTGCTCGGTCACCACCCGGCCGCTGCCCATGCCGCACGGTTCGCCTTCAATGGCGGTGATGCGGTCCACCAGCATCAGGGGCTCATCGGGCAGGCGGACCCGGGTGGGATGGGCATCGATGGTGGCGAAGCGCGGTCCCAGCACGTCGCCGATGCGGCCGATGGCGAAGGCCAGGCATTGTTCGCGGTTCAGCGCTCGTGGTGGTTCGTCGCTGATGGGGGCCGGTGGCGTTGCTACTGGTTGTAGGCTGGACAGGAAGGTCTGATGCCGCTGCTGCATCCGCTCGAAGACCGGTTGCGGCCGTCGGGCGGTGGCTGAAAGCGCGTGGCTGGGCATTGGGACAGGAGGTCGTGTCATCAATGGGAGGGTCGGCAAGGGAGAGGTTTCTGGAACCGTAGCTGTTCCGTTTGTAACTGGAGATGGTTGGTGGCGATCGGTCACTGGATTGGCAGATATCGTCTTCCGTACGTGTCGGTCCGGAGGGGTTCCGGTCCGGGTGTCCTTGTCAGATCCTTGCGCTGCTGCCTCTTTTTGTGAGGTGTCTTTGATTCCGACCATGGGCGTAGATAGCTGCAGACTGCGGCTGACCGGACGGCGGCGCTGCTGCCAGGGGGCTTCCAGCAAGTTGCGGTTGATCGGTTCGCCATTTGCCAACAGGGTTGCCAGGGCGTGCATGAAATGCTTGCCGCCGTGTTCGCGGCGGCCGCTGGCGGCAACGGCCACGTGCGGTTGATCGGCCAGGATGCTGCCGATGGCACGGGTACAGGAATTGGCTGGGCCCATTTCGATGAAGAGTCTGAGTCCGTCGTCGTGCGCCTGTCTGATCACGCGTGGATAATCGACCGTGTGCAGGGCCTGGCCGAGGATGCTTTTGCTGCAGGCTTCGGTGCTGGGAGGGTAGGTTCGGCCGAAATGAGCGGAATAGATACGGGTGCTGCGAGCGCTGGCACAGGGCAGGCGATGCAGATCCTGATAGGCCTCGGCCACCGGCCGGGCCACCTCGCAGTGCACCGAGGTGATACCATGCAACTCAATAAAATGACAGCCAAGTTGCGAAACCAGCTGGTCCAGCAGGTCCGGGTCGCCGCCGATCACGCATTCCTTTGGCGAGATGATGATCAGCAGGTAGGTCTTCGGCAGCAGCCGGCTGCGGATCTGGTCCGCATCCATGGCGGCAAGGCCTAACTTCCAGGCAGCGGTGTTTTGCTGCCAAACCTTCCTGGCCGCAGTACACTCGCCGATCAGCTGGTTGCGGAATAGCGGCGTTGCCAGCATGCGTTTCAGCATGTCGTCGCGATCGGTCCAGATCCGCTGGCTGAATAGGCTGGCGGTTTCGCCCAGGCTCAGGCCCAGGGCGGCATCGGCGTCACGACTGAGCCGTGTGAGGATATCGGTCATTGCACTGCCGGCCCAGACCTGGCCGAACAGGCGGTCGGTCTGCCGCAGATCGACCGCTTCTGGCAGCCAGAAACGACCGTCACCGAATTGTTCCAGATGGCGTTCATTGTCCGCGTCCTGCTGTTCCAGGACCCGTGGCCACCAGGCAGAGAGTTCGCGTAGCATGCCGTGGAAATGGTTGCTGGAGCCGGGGTAGATCCAGCACAGCCGGCCCGGTCCGCCCAAGGGCTGTGGTTGATAGACCAGCTCTGCTTCATTGATGGCGGTGCCAGCCGCGGCGGCCTCTTGCGCACGTTTGTGACAATCTGCTTGTCGTTGGTCGCTGTCGACCCAGGCGGCAGCCCGGCCGGTAGGGACGTCCAGTTCCACCAAGCGACGCGGCAACGGGCCGAGGGGGTGTTCCTGTTGCCGCTTGGCGTCGTGCTGGCGTAAGCGCCAGAGACAGCAGCCGCCGTCGATGCTGGTGCCACCGGCGATGGCGCGGCGGGGGCCATCGGCGCGATTGCGCAGCCAGTAGTGACTGCCAGCTGGCCCTGGGATGATGCGGTTGGCTAGGGCCAGGGCAGCGGTGCCCAGGCCGATCAGGCCATCGGCCGCGCCAAGCTGGCCGACCCGTTGCCAGTGGCTTTGTACCGGCCAAGTCGACTCGGCGCCATCCGACTCCGCCATGAAGGCGAGTCCCTCGCCGCAGGCGAGCCGGGCGCGCTTCAGGGCATCGGTGCCGCTGGTCTGTTGGCCCTCTTCCAGGACCGCGTAGATCGCATTGCCGTCGGCTTCGGCATCGCTCAGGCGCTTGCATACCAGGGCGATCGCGCCCTCGCTGGGTGTGTGCGGCAAGGTCCGGTCCAGCAGGTGTCGGGGATCGCCCTGCACGCTGACCGCGCCGACCAGGGCTAGATCCAGCGTCCCTTGCTGCAGCAGTTCCACTGCTGTCGCCAGAGCCTGTAGGCCGCTGCCATCCTCGTTGCCATGCACGAAGCTGGCGCCGCCCAGGCGGAAGGCGCGGGCCAGGCGACTGGCGACAATGCCGCCCAGATTGCCCATGACCCGGTTGGCGGTCAGCGGTCCGCCGGCCGCGTCGCCGTTTGTACCATCGGCGCGCAGCTGCCAGCGCAGGTGGAAGCGGGTCGCTGCCAGATCCTGATCGATGCCGATGCAGCAGCCCCAGCGTGGCTGTGCCTGTGGCTCCGGCAGGCCGGCGTCGTCCCAGGCGCCCGCGGTGACGGCGAGCATCAGCGCCTGTTGGCGACTCATGTCTTGCATTTCCGCTGGTGGGATGCGGAAACGGTCCAGAGGCAGTTCGATCTGGTTGCAGAACCAGCCGGTGGGGGCCCCCGGCAGGTTGGCAGGCCAGCTGGCTGGCGCCGCAGGTGGGGTCTGCCGGCCGCCACCGAGCAGACGGGGCCCCACTTCTTCCAGGCCGCGCCAGGGACCGACCCAGGCATCCATGCCGACGATGGCGATGGCTTCGCGGGGTTGGGATCGCGGCGGGCTGGGTTTGCTGGCCTTTGGGGCCGCCAGCAGCAAGTGAGCATTGATGCCGCCAAAGCCGAAGGCGGAGACTGCTGCCTGGCGTGGCAGCTGCTCAGGCCAGGCTTCTGGCTGCGCCAGGACTCGGCAGTTGCCCAGTTCGCTGCTGGGCTGGTCGCAGGCGACGCTGGGTGGCAATTGGCCGTGTTGCAGCGCCAATATGGTCTTCAGTAAGCCGGCGGCACCGGCGCCGGTGAGCAGGTGCCCGACGTTCCCTTTGACGGAGCCGACCGCTGGCGAAGCGGTTGGGCCCACAACCGATCGCACGCTGGCCAGCTCCACGGCATCACCGCGGGGCGTGCCGGTGCCGTGGCATTCCAGCAGCGGAAGGGTTGTCGGGTCCCAGTCGGCGGCCTGGTAGGCGGCCTGCATGGCCCGGATCTGACCTTCGGAAGCGGGGCCGAACAGACTACCGCCCAGATCGTTGGAGAGACCACAGGCGTGGATTTCGGCCAGGATCTGGTCGCCAGCGTCGCGGGCATCAGCCAGGCGTTTCAGTACGACCAGGGCGGCACCCTCGCCGACCACCAGACCGTCGGCGCGACGGTCGAAGGGTCGGCAGACGCCGGATCGGGACAGGGCGCCCAGGGCCTGGAAGCCCATCTGGGTGTACAAGCTGTCCGGGCGCGAGGCACCGCCCGCCAACATGCCATCGGCGCGGCCGGATAGCAGCTCATCGCAGGCGAGTTTGACGGCGTAAAGGCCGGAGGCGCAAGCGGCATCCAGGCTGCGAACCACGCCGCCAAGGCCCAGGGACTGCGCCAGCAGGCCGACCGGCCGGCCGGTCACCAGGCGCGCATCGGGATCCAGATCCGGTGCAGGTCGGCCTAACAGCTGCGCCGCAGCCAAGCGCGAGCAGGCCTCGTTGGGCAGTGCGATCTGGCCAAGGATGAGGCCGGTGCGAGCCGCGCTCAGGGGTGATGGTTGGGCGGCCAACCAGGCTTGCCAGCCGGCATGCAGCAGGATCGCCAGCAGGGGATCCTGGCGCGCAATGAAGCCCGGCTCGAAGCCGCAATCAGCCGGATAGCTGGTTTGGTAGCGGATACTGCCGCCCTGCCGATGCCGGACATGGTCATCGCCTTCGCCCAGCACCTGTCGATCCTGCAGGCACCAGCGAGAGCTCGGAATCGGCGCGATAGCGCTGCGATTTTGGCTGATCAGCTGCCAAAAGGCGTTCGGATCCGGGGCTTCGGGCAGGCAGCAGCCCATGGCGACAACGGCGATGCGATGATCCATAACCGGGCGATGGTGGCCCCGACCGGCGACTCGCAAGTCGGGGTATGGTGGGGGCCAAAACCATCATTGTTCTCGGAATCCGGTCATGGGCCCGGACTCGACGCACGGTTCCAGAGGTGGGGACTGCCGACTGTCGACGGCACACCGAAGGTGACTCGGTTTCCGGGTCCAGGCCGCGCATCTCTTGCATGCCTGGCTGATACAAATCCGCTCCACCCCTCCGAACCTCCCCGGCTGCGCGCCGCTGCGCGGCTTGAACGGGCGCTGTGAGGGACCCGTCAGAGGGGGCTCGCGCCTATAAACCGTGCTCGCTTCGCCCACCTTGGTCTTTCCGTCTGGTGGCCTTGGCGGAGACTCGAAATGGCGCTGCCACTCCTTCGCCTCCGCCACCTTGTTAGGAACAACAATCCCGGCGCTGGGCTCGAGGAGAATTTTCAAACAGGCTCTTAGGGCCCGTCAATAAATAAACATTACATTTCGCTTGATCTTTTGCCGC
>CAYONM010000024.1:0-9782 GCA_964405325.1 uncultured candidatus Brocadiaceae bacterium
CTACGCCCGTTCCGCATCTGCGAGAGCTTGCTCCCAAAATAATAGTCAGTGTTGATGGGTCCCTCAGAGGTCGAATTCGGCACGAATCCGATAAGAGCCAGGCGAGCGCGTCCAAGCGCGAGGACCTGCGGTCCGCACTGATAAGGGCTATCATGCCGCCCCTTGGCCTTGAGAACGCACTTCGTCACTGGAATGACATTGCGGGCGGACGAGCAGAAGAGCCCAGGGCGAGGCAGAGACGCCGCAGTCTGTTAGGTTAACGCTTATGGGGCGAGGCCCCCTCGGTATCGTATCAACGTTGTTCGTCGCCGCGGTGGTCGCTTTGTCGCATGCTGAGCACGCGACCGTCTTCGGCCTGGATGCGCAGGTGGCGGTAGACCCGGCGTTGCACGCCAGCGAAACCGTCCATGCCATCCAGGTGGCGGTCGCTGCTGAAGATCACGACCCAGGTTTGCTGGTCTTTGCTCAGTTCGACATCTTCGATGGTCAGATCTCGCACATCAGCCTGCTCGAAGAGTTCGAGCAGGCTGTCGCGGGCGATGCGGACGACATCTTTGAGTTCGATCACAGCGCTTTAGCCGCCAGCGGGAAGCTGCAGGTAGATCTCGACCCGACGGTTGGCGGCCTTGCCGGAGGTGTCCTGGTTGGACGCGGCTGGGTCGAACTCACCACGGAAGGCGCCGCGGATGCGCTGAGGTTTGATGCCAGCGGCCTGCAGGGCGCGGACCACTGCCGCAGAACGCATGGCGCTCAGGCCCCAGTTGTCGCCGAAGCGTTTTTTGGTTTCGGCGCGGACCACCGGGGTGTTGTCGGTGTGACCTTCCACCAAGACATAGGTGTCGGTGTACTCGGGATCGTTCAGCAGCTGGGCCAGCTGCCGGATCGAGCCGACCGCGGCATCGTTGAGATCGGCGGAGCCCTTCTTGAAGGCGAAGTCCTGATCCAAAGCAACGCCGCCATCGCCGATGGCGGTCATGCCCGGAATCGTGCCACCGGCACTGCCCAGGTCGCGCAGCTGTGAGCCCAGGCCTTCGACGTGGGCACGCAGGCGTTGGTTTTCTTCGCGGGCCTTGTCGCGCTGCTCGGCCAGGAGCAAGTTCTCCTTGCTCAGCGCGGTGATTTCGGAGGTCAGGCGCTCGTTGTCGGCGCGCAGCTCTTCCAGCTCGACTTGGGCATTGCGGTTGCCGCAGCCGGAACTGAACAGGGCGAAGACCGCCAGGGCGGTGCAGGTAATAGTACGTGTCTTCATGCTGCTCTCTCTCGGTAGGTGGGTTCCAACCGTAGATTGGGATATCACCATACTATCTTTCACGACGATTTCAGGAGACACAAGAACAAATCGGGCCTGATGCTGCTAACAGCGTCAGGCCCTTTGTCTGATGGCAACCGTGTTGCCTTTGGATTACTCGTTGGCAGTGGCGGTCAGTTTGTAGTCGCCGCTCTCGCGGGTGGCGCCTTGATCCAGTTCGACATTATAGGTGGCGATCACCAGACCGTCGTCGCTCTTGGCGTACGCTTGGACCGGCTCGTCGTTTTCATAGCGAATTTCGTCGATGATGACCTGGGCAATGCGATCTTCTTCGCCAGCGGCGTCATTCAACCAATCGTCAAAGCGGAAGTGGGCGCCGTCCATGGGGACATGCGGCGAATCCGACAGTTTGGCGTGGATTTCGGGATTCGGTTCCACCGAGAAGCCGGCAATGCCGCCGGCGCGCTCTGCGTACCAGCCAGTGGCGCTACCGTGGACGCGCTCGCCGGTATGGTAGGTGTCGGTTTCGGACGGAACGATGGCCAGGTTGATGAACGGGCCGACGGCCAGCAACAGCACCACTGCCAGAGCTCCCGCCAGGACCAGTTCCACGGGGCCGGCATCGGCTTCGGTGTTGATGGATTCATAGCGTTGCGAATGCACGCTGCGCCGGGAGGAGGGGCGACGGTCGTCGTCATCGTCTTGCAGGTCGCCGTAATCGACGTTTTCCAGATCGCCACCAGTGGCATCGACCAGGGTCTCGTCCACTTCCGACATCACGGCGGTGTTGCTTTCGGTGAAGCTGAGCTCTTCGGTGGGACCGCTCTGGCCGCCATCGTCGAAGTCGACCAACTCCAGCTGATCGCTCTCGTCAAAGGTGATGGCGGCATCTTGGCTGTCGGAGGCCAGGGTGGCCTGACTGTCTTCGATTACATCGCCCAGGTCGATGGACAGGTCTTCACTGTCCTCGGCCAGGATGATGGTGCCGTCATCGCTCTCGATGCTTTTTTGCAGGGTCTGGACATCGGCACCATTGATCAGCAGACGACCATCCACGCTTTGTGCGCGCAATTGACCGGTGTTGATGTATTCGCGCAGGGTGCCCTCGTCGCAACCGAGAATGCGCATCGCTTCATTGATATCGATCATCGGGTCGGCCATCGTCGCTCCAATCAGGCACGCTGACACGCGTGGATCGGGAGGCTAGAGCGGGGCGCAAAGCCCATCAAGCGGGTCACTGGGTCAGAGGTGACTGCGGCTGATACACGTTGCTGGCATTGTTGGCGTCCAAGGCAGCCTGTCGGTAGACTGGCAGCAATTGTCGAATGCGGCGTTGCAGTCGCGCTATGCTGAAGAAGCGACCGGGGCATTTAGTGGCTTTGACCTTGCGATGACCGATCACGGCGTCGATTCGCAGGGTGGGGTTGGTGGTGATCAGCAGGGCGCAGAGATGGGCGCAGCGTTCCAGCAGCAGGGCGGGGAGCGGGTCGCGGTTGTAGTTGCCGATGACACAGATGCCGATGCCATACTCGTTGTACTCCCGGTTGCTGGCGTGCGCGCCGTGCCGTTGTCGGTACCAGCGGAAGGTGGCATCGATCTGGCCGGCGGGCATGCCCTTGCCATTGCCGATGACGAAGTGATAGCCGACGCCATCCCAGCCTTTGTTAGCAAAATGGTCATGATCGATGATCTGGCTGTTGCCGTGATCGGTACCAGAGTGGTGGATGACGATATGTCGCCAGGGACGGATGGGTGCAATGGGGGTGATAGCGCTGGCTTGCAGCAACCCACCGGCCGGGGGTATGTTGGTACTGTTGGCCAAATGCAGCAGCCAGAGAGTGGCGACCAGAGCCAGGCCCAGCAACGGCAGGTAACGGCGCAGGCAGCGCCAGTTGCTACTGGGCTGCTCGTCGATGATGTCGGCCGAAACCTGTTGCACTACGAGGCCTCGTCAACGAACACGCTGACCGTTGCCTGCGGCAGCAGGCTGCCATCGCTCAGGGCCTGGCGGGCCAGGCTGACGCGCCAATAGGGACGCAAGCGTGCACGCTGGCGTCCCGCTTCGCTCTGCAACTGCTGATGACTCAGGCCCAGCTCGGCGATCGGTCCCGGATGCGGCAGGCTCAGGCTGCGCAGGTCCCGGTAATCTTCGATCACCAGTTCTGCGGTCGGCCGGGCCAAGCCGACAAAGGGATGGCCGATGGTGCCATGCCATGTGGCCGGATCGCCATCGGGCGGCAGGCTGAACCAGATCTGCACTGCCCCCTGGGGGGTGAAGCCCTGTTCTTGCAGCTCTTCGTGGACTCGGCGTGACGCCGACCAGGGGTCGTCGGGATAGCCGGTGCAGGCGATGCCAGCCAGGCGCAGGTTGCCGAGGCGGGTGTGGGTGATCGAAGCCATGGCGCGTACTCCGCTGCGGATGCTGCTGGTGGTGACGCCGTCCTCCAGTCTTGGTTCCGTTAAGCTTGTTCTGCGGAACCCGTACGGCTGTGGCCAGTGGCGAGCGGGATGGTGGGACATGGTCTCCCGCGCAAGGGGGGCCGGCAGGCATGCTGCTGGTGCAGTGGCCCAATCCGCGCTCGCATCCGAGCACCACGGCCTATGCTCCCTTAAATCAGGGAGCCGATGCTGGTGTCGGCGACCGTGCCCGAGCACAGCAACAATGGGAGAATTGGTGCCTTGTTGACCGGTAGTGTGGCCCGCTTTGATGCGCGGCGTGGATATGGATTTCTGGTGCCCGATGACGGTGGTGAGGACGTGTTTGTCCACCAGAACAACATCAACATGGAAGGCTTCCGCTATCTCAATCCCGGAGAACGGGTGCGATTTGATGTGGAGGAAGGCGCCCGTGGCCGCAAGGCCGTGGCGGTGGAATTGCTTGAGGAACGCGTTGAGCGGCGTGATGACAACCGCCGCAACAACACCAATGGCAATGGCAATGGCGGGCGTCGTCAGGAGCGCCGGCCGCGCAGTGATGATCGCTACGTTGCCAGTGGCGGCGACGATGATGGCCGTTTGGCACAGGCTGTGGACAAGCTGCGGCGCAAGCAGGAGCGGCTGGTCACTATCCTGGTGGAAAAGGACGTCCTCGCTCCTGGTGAAATCGACCAGCTGCCCGGTCTGGAAGAGATTCAGGCCACCACCGGCCTGGATGCCGATCTGATCGACGACGACGACGACAGCGAGGACTGATCGGAGCTTGCTCCCGGTTCTTGCGCGAAGCCAGTGTCTGGTTCCCGGTCCAGGTGATCGGGAGGCATGCCGCTGGCGGTCCCGGCCGTCGTCTCTCGGTTGGGACCACTGACCAGACCAGACGATAGACAGCCTGGGACGCATCTGCCCTCCAGCCATTGTGGTACGACCGTGGGGTCGTAGGACCGTGGCCGGAGGAAGGTGAGATGTCCGACTGCGAATTGACCCAGGTGGTCATCCTTGGTGCGTCTGGGGATCTGACGGCGCGGAAGTTGGTGCCAGGCCTGTTCAATGCTCGGCGGAATGGTTTTTTTCCGGGCAAGGTGCGGCTGGTTGGCGTGGCGCGACGAGACTGGGATGACCAGAGTTTTCGCCGCCATCTACAGGAGCACGTGCCGACGGCCTTGCGGCAGGAGGCCGATTGGCCTGATTATCTGGACAAGGTGTCCTACGTCCGGACCCATCTGGATAGCAGCGAAGATTTCCAGGCACTCGCTGCGCGCCTGGACGAACTCTCCGGCCAGTGCATGAACCGGGTGTTTTATCTGGCAGTCAAACCCGACCTGTTTCTGGCGAGTGTGCGAGGTCTCAAACAGGCTGGTCTGTTGGGACCCAGCGAGCACTGCCAGTGCAAGGCGCGCGTGGTAGTGGAGAAACCGTTTGGTTACGATCTGGCTTCGGCCCAGGAGTTGAATCAGGAACTGCTGGGGCTGCTGGATGAAGACCAGCTGTACCGCATTGACCATTATCTGGGCAAGGAGACGGTGCAGAACATTCTCGCTTTCCGTTTCCGCAATGCCTTCTTCGAACCGCTCTGGAATCATAAATACGTCGAATTGGTCCAGATCACTGTGGCCGAGGACCTGGGTATGGAAGGCGGGCGCGGCGGCTATTATGATCGCTCGGGTGCGTTGCGCGATATTGTTCAGAATCATGCCCTGCAGCTGCTGGCCCTGGTGGCCATGGAGCCGCCGGCTTCGCTGCATGCCGATGATATTCGCAACGAGAAGGTCAAAGTGCTCCGCTGTCTGCGGCCGCCAGCTGATCAAGGTGAGGTGGCCGATCACGTGGTGCGGGCGCAGTATCAGGGGTATCGGGATGAGCCCGGTGTTGCTGCGGATTCCGAGACGGAAACCTATCTGGCGGCGCGGACCTCCATCGACAACTGGCGCTGGGGTGGCACGCCTTTCCTGATCCGCACCGGCAAGCACCTGCCCCGGCGTTTCACCAGCATCCTGGTGCAGTTTCGCATGCCGCCGCATGCCTTGTTTGGCAGTTGGGCCGAATGCCACCTGCGACCCAACAGTATTCACCTGCGTATACAACCGGAAGAAGGCATCGATCTGACCTTCGACGTCAAACGCCCGGGGCCTGACAACACTGCCATGGTCGCCAACAAGATGAGCTTCGATTACGACGAGGCCTTTCATGAACCTCGTGCCGAGGCCTATCAACGTTTGTTGCAGGATGTGATCGTTGGCGATCAGTCCTTGTTCATCCGGACCGACGAAGTGGCGGCCAGCTGGGCCTGGGCCGATAGCTTGCGCCGCGCCATGGAGCAGACGTCGGTGCGTAGCTATGAGCCGGGCAGCTGGGGTCCGGCTGAAGCTGATGCCCTGTTCGGCCACTGCGAGGGCCGTTGGCAACGGTGACGGAGCCACGACATGCTGACCATCCTACCTTTCCAGGCGCGAAGCCTGGCTGAGACCATCGACAGTTATCTGGAAGCGGCTGTGACTGAACGAGGTCGTGCCAGCCTGGCGATTCCGGGTGGCCGGTCACCCGGGCCGGTCTTGCATGAGCTGGCCGGCTTGTTGTCCGATTACGTTCGAGCGCGCCTGCATTTGTTCTGGGTGGACGAACGGGCCGTGCCCGTGGGCCATGCCGATCGCAATGATGCGGCCATGTTGGCTGCTTGGCAGACCGGTGGTGAGTTGCCGGCCGGAGTGCATGCGATGCCGGCGGAAGTCGAAGATCTGGAGCAGGCGGCTGAAGCCTATGCCGCGACTCTGGCTGAACACTGCAGCGGTGTGGTGGATGTCTGTCTACTGGGCATTGGTGAAGATGGCCACATCGCCAGCCTGTTTCCCGAGCACCTGGGCCTGCATGAATTGAGCCCGGTGTTTGCTGTCACCGACAGTCCCAAGCCGCCACCGCGCCGGCTGACCGTGGGCTTGCCGGTTCTGATCTCGGCGCGGCAACGACTGGTGTTGGCCTTGGGGGCGGACAAGGGGCGCGTAGCGCGTGCGGTCCAGGCTCAAACGGCGTCCAGCGCCTGTCCGGTGTCGCTCTTACCGGCTGCGGGGACCGCTTGGTACCTGGATGAAGCGGCCTCAAAGGCTTTCAGAGACTGAGCTTCCATGCAATCGGGGCAGATCGGCCCCGGCTTTGGTAAAAACCTGTTGCTGCTCAAGAACGCTGCCGATAAGCTCCGCGCTCCGGCGGCTGTGCCATGGCGGCTGGAACAGGCTGCCTGAAGGTGGTCATTAGTGGCTGTCTGGTGCGAAAATGCCGGCAGGAAACCGAAGCAAGGGACTGAAGTCGCATGGGCAAAGCGAAAACGGATCGAGTGGTTCTCTCCTTGGGGCGTTGTTTACCGGGTTGTAAGCGGACTCGTGGTTTGAAGGTATCCGGGGCGGTCGGCATCAAGGGTGATCTCCTGCATGAGGTCGACAGTATTCAACGAGCGCTGTCGCAGGTGCGTGGCATCCATCCGCCACCGATCATGGATTTGGACGGACAGCAGTATCCGGCGGTGATCGAGGGTATGCCGCGATCGCCACGGCTGATGATGGAAGATCGTGGCGATACCATGCGCATGTACCTGGAGGTTGGCGGCGCTGCGGTCGGTAACGTCTGGGCCATGCCCGGGCCGCACCTGGTCTTCCGTGGTCGTATTATTCCGCTGGAGTGGACCGGGCCGGCCGAGGATCTGGATCCGCTGATGAAGGGTCCGGTATTGGTGCCCAAGAAACTGTTGGTGCGGGAGCCGTGGCGCAGCGTGCTGGCCCATGCTGGGCAGGTGCCACCACAGGCGGAAAAAGCCAAGGTCCTGCGCGGTCGGCCGCAGCCCATCCTGGAAATGTGGGAAGTGGACAGCCGCCTCTGTGGTCGGGTTCGCTTCCAATACGATGAGCAGCTCCCCGAGATCAATCCCCTGGAGCGGATAGGCCTGATTGTTGCCTCGCTCAAGAATGGCGAGGTGGTCAAATGCGAGCGTGATCGGGATCAGGAATTCCAGCGCTGTAACGAGTTCATCAAGCGCGGTGCGCTGGTGCAGCGACGTGGCGCTTTTGGCTTCGTTGCCGACGGTGATGCTGCCGATCGTTTTTTGGCGCAAGTGATCCCCAATCTGCAGGGCTGGGTCATACGTGGCCAGGATCAACTGCATCGTGGTCGCCCAGCAGCGGAAATCCGCACCTCAGCCCAGGTCACCTTGAAGAAGGATCATATAGAGTTGGACCTGATGGCCGATGTCGATGGTCGCAAGGTGCCGATCAAGGAGTTGCTGCGCAACGCTGCACGTGGTCAGAACGTGATGGTGTTCAAGGACGGCTTGCGAGCGCGTATCAACGAGGAGTGGCTCAACCGCTATCGTACATTGGTTGAGTTTGGCGGCCTCAAGGAGACCGCCGGCAAGGTAAAGGTGCCGCGACACGCTGCTGCCATGGCTGTGGGCCTGGCCGAGTCTGGCGGTGACATGCGCATGGACGAGGGGGTTCGCGATCTGGCCACGTTGGCCAAGGGATCAGCGGAAATTCCCACCATCGATGTGCCCGATGGCATCAACGCTACCCTGCGTGAATACCAGGAGCAGGGTTTCTCGTGGATGGTTTTCCTGTCTGAGCGCGGTCTTGGCGGCGTCTTGGCCGACGACATGGGTCTGGGCAAGACGATCCAATCGCTGGCCTTCATGCGGCACCGTCTGATTGAGGACCCCGGCGTACAGCTGGTGGTGGCGCCGCGTTCGGTGGTGGACAACTGGGAAGATGAGTGTGCGAAATTCGTCCCAGACGTGCCGGTGTATACCCATCTGGGCCTGGACCGGACCAAGAACATCGACGATTTGCCCACCGGTGGCATCTTGTTGACGAGCTACAATATCCTGCAGCGGGATGTGCGTCTGTTGTCACAGATCGACTACAGCACCATCATCCTGGACGAAGCGCACATCATCCGAAATCCCGAGGCCAAGACGACTCGCGCTGCGCTGAAGCTGATCGGTCGTCGTCGGATGTGTCTGTCGGGTACGCCGGTCCAGAACTGCGCTGCCGACCTGTGGCCGATCTTCCATTTTCTGATGCCGGGTTTCTTGGGTAAACGCAAGACTCTCAAGGAGACCCTGCAAGACGACTCCGACGCCATCATGCGTTTGCGTGAACGCGTTTCGCCTTTTGTGTTGCGTCGTCTGAAGACCGAGGTGGCCAAGGAGTTGCCGCCGAAGACGGAAATTTTGCTGCATGCGACCATGAATGAGGACCAGGAGCAGTTCTATCGCGATTTGATGGAAAAAGAGCGGGTTGGGGTCATGGATTTGTTGGGCTCCAAGGGTCTGGAGCGTTCGCGTGTCTCGATCTTGGCCGCCATCACTCGCTTACGACAAGCTGCTTGCCATCCCAGGTTGGTGGGGGGTGACAAGGTCTCATCGTCCAAGATGGACCTGTTTCTCGATCTGGTGGATGAGCTGATTGCCGAGGGTCATCGCGCCCTGGTCTTCTCCAGTTTCACCAAATATCTGCAGCTGGTCTCTGAAGCCCTGAATGATCGCGAGTATACCTACCAGTACCTGGACGGCCGTACCCGTGATCGCGGTGCCCGTGTTCGTGCCTTCCAGGAGGGCGATGATCCCTTGTTCCTGATCTCGTTGAAGGCGGGTGGTGTTGGCTTGAATCTGACCGCTGCTGACTACGTGATTATCCTCGACCCCTGGTGGAACCCGGCGGCCGAGGAACAGGCCGCTGACCGCGCCTATCGCATTGGTCAGGACAAGCCGGTGATGGTCTATCGCATCGTCACCACCGACTCCATCGAAGAACGCGTGCTCCGCCTCCAGGCGGAAAAACGCCGCCTGGTCGGCGACCTTGCCCTGGAAGGCCTCGCCAAGGCCCTGGAAGCCGGCGACGTGGAGAAACTCTTCGAGATGTCGGTGCAGGCCGGGGCCTGAGGCCGGCGTTCAAGCGCAGCGCGAAGCCGGGGTGGCCCGGAGGGGGCGGAGCCGGAAGGCCGGGAGAATGGCAGCTTGCTGGCCCGGCTTATCGGCGTGAGCCCCCTCCGAAACCAACAGCCGAGAAACTCTTCGAGATGTCGGTGCAGGCCGGGGCCTGAGGCCGGCGTTCAAGCG